>JANOWY010000443.1:0-10435 GCA_031418135.1 Rhodoferax sp.
AGTGATGCCGGCGCTCACGCTCAACTATTTTGGCCAAGGTGCCCTGCTTTTGAAAAACCCGGCAGCGGTAAAAAACCCATTCTTTTTGATGGCGCCAGATTGGGCCTTGGTCCCCCTGGTAATTCTGGCCACCATGGCTACGGTGATCGCCTCGCAAGCCCTGATTACGGGGGCGTTTTCAGTCACCAAACAAGTTATTCAGCTCGGGTATCTGCCCCGCCTGCAAATCCTGCACACCAGCGTCAAGGAAACCGGTCAGATCTATATCCCGTTTGTCAACTGGGGCTTGTTTGCGGCGATCGTGCTGGCAGTCGTGTTGTTCAAATCCTCCAGCAATCTGGCGGCGGCTTATGGCATTGCGGTATGTACCGACATGCTGATCACCACGGTGCTGACCTTTTTCGTCATTCGTTACCACTGGAAATACCCGCTGGCTCTGTGTATTGCCGCCACTGGCTTCTTCTTTGTGGTGGACTTAGCTTTCTGGGCATCCAACATGCTCAAACTGTTTGACGGCGGCTGGTTCCCGCTGATGATTGGCGGCCTGATCTTCATGCTGATGGTGACGTGGAAGGAAGGTCGTCACCTGCTGTCGGTCAAATTGCGTTCAGATGCGCTCGACCTCAGCGGCTTTCTGGAGGCCGTCTTCGTCAGCCCGCCGACCCGGGTGGACGGCACCGCTGTGTTTTTGACATCCGAAGCAGGTACAGTGCCCAACGCGCTCTTGCATAACCTGAAACACAACAAGGTGCTGCACGCCCACAACCTGTTCGTCACTGTCAAAAACCACGAAGTGCCCTGGATCGGGCTGGACAAACGGCTGGTCATTGAGCCGCTGAGCCACCATTGCTGGCAAGTGGTAGTGCATTACGGCTTCAAGAACGACCCCGATTTACCCAAGGCGCTGGAGCAGATCAAAGGGCACGGCTGCGAATTTGAAGACATGACCACCAGTTATTTCCTCTCGCGCGACACGGTGATCCCCACCATGGGCGCGGGCATGGCGCAGTGGCGTGAAAAACTCTTCGCCCAGATGCACCACAATGCCAGCGCGGCAGCAGACTTTTTGAAATTACCGAACAATGCGGTGGTTGAGCTCGGCTCGAAAATCGAAATCTAATTCCGTTTCTAAATCATCCGTGAATGTCGTTGTGCCTCTTAGCCGTGCTAATGCACTGTCGTCGTCGGCACGCCTTTTTCACGGATGATGAATAAACTGAACAACCTCCCTTGCACCATGAACATCCTCTTTGTAGCCGACCCGCTTGACACCTTCAAAATCTACAAAGACACCACCTTCTCCATGATGCGCGAGGCCCAGCGCCGGGGCCATGCGGTATTTGCCTGCGAGCAGCGGGCCATCTCTTGGGTGCGGGGCGGAGTGGTGCAAGCCGACGTGCAGGCGCTTACCCTGACCGGTGACAAGGATCGCTGGTACACCACCACCCACGAACCGAATAAGGCGCTGAACGATTTTGACGCCATCGTGATGCGCAAAGACCCACCGTTTGACAGCGAATACTTTTACGCCACCCACTTGTTGGGTCAGGCCGAGCGTGAGGGGGCCAAGGTCTTCAACAAACCTGCGGCCCTGCGCGACCACCCGGAGAAACTGGCGATTCTGGAGTTCCCGCAGTTCATTGGCCCGACATTGGTGACGCGGTCGCCAGAAGAGATCCGCCATTTTCATGAAGCGCACCGCGACATCATTCTCAAGCCACTGGACGGCATGGGCGGCATGGGCATCTTTCGCGTCAAAGAAGACGGCCTGAACCTGGGAGCCATCATGGAAACCCTGAACAAGGACGGTGCCGAGACCATCATGGTGCAAAAATTCCTGCCGGGCATTGCCCAGGGCGACAAACGTGTGCTGGTGATTGGCGGCAAACCGGTGCCGTTTTGCCTGGCGCGTATCCCGCAAGGTGGTGAGGTGCGCGGCAATCTGGCGGTGGGTGGCAAGGGCGTGGCACAGCCGCTGAGCCCGCGCGACCTTGAAATTGCCGAGGCCCTGGGTCCGGTGTTGGCGGCGCGCGGCCTGTTGCTGGTGGGGCTGGACATCATTGGCGATTCACTCACCGAAATCAACGTCACCAGCCCGACATGTTTTCAAGAAATTTTTGACCAAACCGGGTGCGATGTGCCCGCGCTGTTTTTGGATGCGCTGGAAGTCGCTGCACAGCTGCGCTGACGTTTAGTTAGCCCCTTTGGGGGGTAGCTACCCGCTCAGCGGCGGAGCTTGGGGGTGATGTCACCGCTCCCTCTACAAACACTTTGAGTTCACCGGGTGTAAAGGCTGTCCACACCTCATTGGTGGTGAGCGGCTCGGTGACCACAATGCACAGGCGGTCTTCAGGGCCATTAAGTTCGGCGAGATCCACGCGCACATCCTCGTCTTTCATGTGCACTTCCCCAAACGGGTACTGCCGCACCAAATAGTGCAGGTTGGTGCTGGCATGGGCCCACAAGGCCTCGCCATTGCTTAGCAAGAAATTGAAGGTGCCATGGCGGCTGATCTGGGGCACCAGTTCACGCAGCGTCAGTGTCAGTTCCTCCACACTGGGCACGTTGTGGTGCGATTTGGCAATCTCCTGCATCAGCCAGCAGAAGGCCAGTTCGCTGTCCGTAGTGCCTACCGGCCGAAAACTGCCGTGCAAGGGCGGGCTGAAGTCTTTCAGATCGCCATTGTGGGCAAACACCCAATAACGGCCCCACAACTCCCGTACAAACGGGTGGCTGTTTTCCAGCCGCACAGCGCCCACCGTGGCCTTGCGCACGTGGGCCACTACGTTGTGGCTTTTGATGGGGTACTTTTGCAGCATCTGCGCAATGGGCGATGCCACCGCGCTTTCCTTGTCGATGAAGTACCGGATGCCTTTGCCCGGCAGATCACCTTCGCTCTCAAAAAAAGCCATGCCCCAACCATCGGCGTGGTGGCCGGTACCGCCGCCACGCTGGGCAAAGCCGGTAAAACTCAGGCTCAAGGCGGCGGGCAAGCGGCTGTTCATTCCCAAAAGCTGGCACATGGTGGTTTTGTCCGATCAGGCTGGCAACAGGTTCGTTAACAACGCACAAACCAGGCGATCGGCTTAATCGCGCGGCTCCGACCAGAGTTTGCCGCCTGTCGCCCAATTTTCACGTTTGATGTCGGCGATCAGGATATCTACCGATTCGGGTTTGACACCCAGCACCTCAACGGTGACCCGAGTGACCGCTTCGACCAGCTTTTTCTTTTGCTCCAAAGTGCGGCCTTCCATCATTTCAATGTGGTACGTTGGCATGGTTGTCCTTTGCGTGGGGTGAAGATGTTTCGGGTGGGGCGTGGGAGCGGCTGGCACAGCTGGCGCAAATGCACGCCAGGCCACGACTCTCAAGCGGTATTTGATTCAGCAATGCCGAGTCGATTTTGCTTTTGGTGCACCAGCAGGCTGCCTGGGGAATGCCGCATGCCTTTTCGATTTCCATGGCGCACTGGTTCACCTCGCGGCACAACGGGCACCGGGTGGCGTCGATCGCGGTGCCGGGTTCCATCAGACCAAATCGCTGCGCACCTGCGCGGCGATTTCATACGACCGCCGCCGCGCGGTGTGGTCAAAGATCTGCGCCGCCACCATCAGTTCATTGGCACCTGTCTGCTGGATGAAGGCTCGCAGAAAATCGCTGACAGTGCCAGGTGATCCAATCGCGGTGCAGGGCAATACGGTGTCCAGAATGGCGCGCTCCTGCGGCCCGATTTGGCTGAGGTAGCCTTCGACCGGCGGGGGCAACTGCCGTGGCCGACCGCTGCGGATATTGACAAATGCCTGCTGCATCGAACTGGCGCGCCAATGGGCCTCTTCATCGGTGTCGGCCGCAAAAACGTTCACACCCAGCATCACATACGGGGCCGCCAGGGTTTTGGAAGGGCGAAAGGTTGTGCGGTAAATGGCCAGCGCCTGCATCAACATTTGCGGGGCAAAGTGTGAGGCAAAGGCAAACGGCAAACCCAGGTGCGCAGCGAGCTGCGCGCCAAAAGTGCTGGAGCCCAAAATCCAGACTGGCACTTTGGCCCCGATACCTGGCACCGCCCGCACCGTTTGTTGTGGCGCATCGGACATGAAATCCATCAGTTCGATCACATCTTGCGGGAATTCGTCTGAATCGCTGCTCAGGTTGCGCCGCAGCGCCCGGGCGGTGGCTTGGTCAGAGCCGGGCGCGCGCCCCAGGCCCAGATCAATGCGGCCCGGGTAAAGCGCTTCCAGTGTGCCAAATTGTTCGGCAATCACCAGGGGTGAATGGTTGGGCAGCATGATGCCGCCTGCGCCGACCCGAATGGTTGATGTGCCCCCGGCGATGTGACCGATCAAAATGGACGTGGCTGCGCTGGCAATGCCCGGCATGCCATGGTGTTCGGCCACCCAATAACGCTGATAACCCAACGCCTCTGCGTGTTGGGCCAGGTTCAGTGTGTTTTTGAACGATTGGGCCACGCTGCTGCCCTCGAGGATGGGAGACAGGTCGAGTACTGAAAATGGAATCGCAGGCATAGGTTGTTATTGTCCGGTAAAGTGGGGCGCAATTGTTTGAAGGCAGGATCACTCCATCATGAAAATACGCGAATTGGCCAGTGGACTGATGTTCCCGGAAGGGCCGGTGGCAATGGCTGATGGTTCGGTGATTCTGGTTGAAATTGGCCGGCGCACGCTAACCCGAATCACACCAGACGGCCAAAAACACATCGTCGCTGACATGGGCGGTGGCCCGAATGGTGCTGCCATTGGGCCTGACGGGGCTATGTACGTGTGCAACAACGGCGGCTTTAACTTTGTCACCAATGCCCAGGGTGCCTACCTGCCGACCGGCCAGGCTGACGATTATTCCGGCGGGCGCATCGAGCGGGTCAACCTGGCCACCGGCAAGGTTGAACGTCTGCTGGACACCGTGGAGGGCCTGCCTTTGCGCGGCCCCAACGACCTGGTGTTTGATGCGCAGGGCGGCTTGTACTTCACGGATCTGGGCAAAGCCCGCCCCACCGAGCTGGACCGGGGCGGCGTGTTTTACGCGGCACCCGGATTTAACGTCAGTAACGTGATCGCCCGCCCCGCCTTGACAGCCAATGGCTGCGCCCTGTCACCCGACGGCAACACCCTGTATTTCGCTGAAACCGAGGGTGCCCGCCTTTGGGCGTTTGACATCACCGCGCCCGGCCAGATCCGCAAAGAACCCTGGCCTTCGCCCAATGGCGCGCGCATGGTCGTCGCGTCGCCCGGTGGGCATTTCCAGCGCTTTGACTCCATCGCGGTCGATGTATTGGGCAACATTTGCGTTGCCACGCTGGCGCATGGTGGCATCACCGTGGTGTCGCCTGACGGGAAAATGGTCACCCACCTGCCCATGCCCGACCGTTATGTCACCAACATCTGTTTCGGCGGCAAAGACATGCGCACCGCCTTCATCACGCTTTCAGGTACCGGCCGGTTGATCGCGGTCGATGAGTGGCCCATACCCGGATTGCGCCTGAACTTCAACGCCTGACGGGTCAGCTTTTCTTTTATTCAGGCCCCGCCATGAACCCACCGATTGACCCGCGCAAAACCCTGACACACCTGTGGCAATACAGCGGCTTTCCCGAAGCCGCGTTGGCGCATGCCCGCCTGACCGGCCATGATCCGGTGCTGCCCTCGTCTTTTGCAGTGGGCACTGCGGCGCAAACGGGCGTTGCTGCGGCTGCGCTGGCAGCTTGCGAATTGGGGCATCTTCGCGGCCAAACGCGCCGGGACCTGTCGGTGGACATGACCCATGCGGCACTGGAGTGCTCCGGCTGGTTCAGCCTGGATGGCCGCACGCCCGCAATCTGGGACACGTTTTCTGGTCTGTATAACGCGCAAGACGGGTGGGTGCGGGTGCATGCCAATTTTGCCCACCATCGTACGGGGGCACTGCGCCTGCTGGGCGTGAACCCTGACACGGCCACCCGCGCCGATGCAGAAGCCGCCCTGCGCGGCTGGGAGGCGCAGGCTTTTGAAACAGCGGCAGCCGAAGCTGGTTTGGCGGTGGCCGCGCTTCGCAGTTTTGCGGCGTGGGATGCTTCGGTGGCGGGCCAGGTGATCGCCGCGTTGCCCCTCATGCGGTTTGACAAACTGGGCGATGCGCCACCCCTGCCCCTGCCCACGCTGCGTGCGGATGATTTGCCACTGCACGGGCTGCGGGTGCTTGATTTAACCCGCATCCTGGCCGGCCCGGTCTGTGGCCGCACGTTGGCCACGCATGGGGCCGATGTCATGCTGGTCAATGGGCCCCATTTGCCGAATATTGAATCGATTGCCGACACCAGCCGCGGCAAGTTGTCGTGCCATGCTGATTTGCGAAATAGCGAAGGCCAGGCGGTTTTGAACAAGTTGGTGCTGGGCAGCCATGTTTTCGTGCAGGGCTATCGGCCTGGCGGGCTCGCTGGTTTGGGTTTCGACGCGCAGCAATTAGCCCATAAACGCCCGGGCATCGTGGTAGTGACCCTGAGTGCCTATAGCGATGAAGGGCCCTGGGGGCAGCGCCGTGGCTTTGATTCATTGGTGCAAACGGCCATGGGTTTTAACCATGCCGAGATGCAGGCGGCCGCGCAAAACACCCCACGCGCCTTGCCGATGCAAATTCTGGATTACGCCACCGGGCATTTGATGGCTTTTGCCGTGGCGGTGGCGGTGGCGCGCCAACAGCAAGAGGGGGGCAGCTGGCATGTGCGCCTCTCGTTGGCTCAAACCGGCCAGTGGCTACGCGGGCTGGGGCGTGTACCCCATGCATTTGACGTGCAAAAACCCGCGCCCGACCCTTTTTTGGCAACCTATGCGTCGGGTTTTGGCGTGTTGCGGGCGTATCGGCACAGTGCCGTCATCACAGGTAGCAAGCAGTCGGCCCAGCTTTTGGCACAGCAGCGTCCGTCCATGCCACCGGGCTCGCATCCGCCTGTTTGGCCTTGACTTTAAAATCATGGTTCATCACCATGAAATATTTAGCGCCCTTGCTCCTTGCTTGTCTGATGCCCACATTTCTGTGGGCAGAAATCACGCCCGGTGCGGCTGCTGACGCGGCCAACCGCTCTGCAGAGCGCCCCAGCCTGACCAGCATCCTTGAAAAAGCCAATCAGGATGCCGCCGGCAGCGTGGGCACTGCCGGGGATGCCGACAACACCAAACTCCTGAAAGACCATTTGACCCAGGAGCAACGCGCAGAACGCGCAGCCGCCATCAAGGCTGCGGCCGAACTCCGGCTGAAAAAGGCCACGCCGGCAGAAGCCGCCAAAGCGGCGCAAACCAAGGCACAGGAGGAGGAAGACTGGCTCAGCAATGCCAGCAAAACGGTTAAGGATGTGGTGCGCCCGGTGAAAGAAAACCTGGATGAACTGCGCAAGACCGAGGCTGATGCACCGTTGCCACCCGTCAGGGTGCCAGAGCCCGTGATCATCGTCTCGGACGAGCAGCGTAAACGCGAGCGCCTGGTAAACGGCATTTTGTGGGAGAAGTTTGTGGAAGACATCAAGCCGTGGGCCATTGGTTTTGGACTCGCGGGTGTCTTCTTGCTGGGTGTATACCAGTGGTTCAAGGTGGCCGCCAAGCGGCCATCGCGGGCAGCTTTGGTTGGTAGCGCCAAACGGCGCAGCCGTCGCAGTTGATGGCGGCGGGTTCTCTTTCGCCCCAGCCTGCCACTGAGCTGGCGGTGGTTATCCCCACCTTCAATGAAATCGGCAATATCGACGAATTGCTGACGCGGCTGGAGCGCACACTCGCCGGTGTGGCCTGGGAGGCCGTTTTTGTAGACGACGATTCATCTGACGGCACAGCCGCGCATTTGCACGCCATCGCCCGGCATAACCCACGCGTGCGTTGCCTGCGGCGGGTGGGCCGCCGCGGGCTCTCCAGCGCTTGTGTAGAAGGCATGTTGGCCACGGGTGCGCCTTACATCGCGGTGATGGATGCCGATTTGCAGCACGACGAAAACCTGCTGCTCCAAATGTTGGCCGCGTTGCGTGATGACGCCTATGACTTGGCCGTGGGCTCGCGCTACATGGAAGGCGGTGGCGTGAAAGACTGGGACGCTTCGCGCCAGAAAATCAGCTCGGTAGCCACCACGCTCAGCCAGCGACTGCTGAAGCTCACCCTGAACGACCCGATGAGCGGGTTCTTCATGATCCGCCGGTCGGCCTTTGAAGCGGCGGTTTATGGCCTCTCCAGCATCGGTTTCAAGATTTTGGTGGACTTGGTGGCCTCATCCCCGCAGCCGCTGCGCGTGAAAGAGCTGCCCTACCACTTTCGCAACCGGTTCGCCGGAGACAGCAAGCTGGACAACCGGGTGGCGTGGGATTACCTCATGCTGCTGGCCGACAAAACCATCGGCCGTTTTGTGCCAGCCCGGCTGGTCTCATTTGCGGCCATAGGTTCGTTTGGTGTGCTGGTGCACCTGGCCGTATTGGCGGTAATGCGCGGGCTGACCGGGCAAAACTTTGCCGCCAGCCAGATCACGGCAGTGATGGTGGCCATGGTGGGCAACTTTTTGTTGAATAACGCGCTCACTTATCGAGACCAGCAATTGCTGGGTTGGCGCATGCTGCCGGGTTTGCTCAAGTTCATGGCGGCCTGCTCGCTCGGTGCATTTGCCAATGTGGGCGTGGCCACCTACTTGCACAGTGCGGATGGCGGCAGCGGCCACTGGCTCTTGTCGGCGTTGGCCGGCATTCTGGTCGGCACGGTGTGGAACTATGGTGCCACCGCTTGGCTGGTCTGGATCAAACCCAAGAAGAAACCCGGTGTTTGACACGCAAAAGGTGTCCCGCAGCGGGCCTGGCCGCGGTGGGTGCGGGTTGATAACCGTCGGCATTGCGTTGCACCTGCTGCTGGCATTTGCCTTCCATCTGTCGCCCGACGAAACCCATTACGCGCTGTATTCAGTACACCCCGACTGGAGCTATTTTGACCATCCGCCCATGGCCGGCTGGTTGCAATGGCCGTTTGGTTGGGCCGCCACTGCCTTGGGGCGGGTGGGTATTGGGCCCAACCTGCTGATGCGCTTGCTGCCCATGGCTTGTTGGGTGATTTCCGCAGTCTGGATGGCCAGCCTGGCGGCGCGGCTGTACCCCAGTGTGACTTCTGTGCAGCGGGTAGCACTGTTGTTGTGGCTGCTGGCGCCTGTGCCGCATTTGCTGGGGCTGGCCTTGGTGCCCGACAGCATTTTGATGCCGGTTTTGTGTGCCGTGATGGCCCTTTGCTGGCGCTTGTGCCACCGCGCAGAATTGACCAATATACGGCTTTGGTTGGCGCTGGGCGCGGCGCTGAGCCTGGCGGGCCTGAGCAAATACACCGCCATCTTCATCGGTTTGGGTGCCGTTTTGGCGTTGTTTCTGGCGCACGGCCTGCCCGTGCTCAAAGAGCGTGGCGCTTGGCTAGCCTTGGGGTTGGCGGCGTTGTTGATCACCCCGGTTATCGGCTGGAATGCGGCCAATGATTGGATTTCGCTGGCCTACCAAGCCAACCATGCCAAGGGCAATGCCGCTTGGGAGTTGCGCCACGTCGCCTTGTTTGCCGTGGTGCAGGTGCTGGGTTATGGCTTGCTGCTGCTGGTGGGTGTCGCCAGCGGATTCAAAAAGGCGGTGCCAGAAGCAAAAGGAAATGAACCCACAGCAATCGAACCCCAGGCATCAGCCTTGTCTGCCACCGGGTTTTGCCTGTGTTTTGGCCTGCCGCCGTTGTTGGCCATGCTGTATTTGTCGGGGCGCGGTTCCAGTTTGCCGCATTGGTCAGTAACCGCCTGGTTGGCCCTGTTGCCGTTGGCAGCAGCCGGCTGCGCGCGGCTGTTGCGGCCCTTGCCGGGTGTCACGGTTCAGTCAGGTTTGCCAATGGCCCCGGTTCCACCGGGTCGGCGTGTGGTGATCGGGCTCATGCTTTTTCAGGGTTTGTGTTGTGTGGGTTTGTTTGGCCTGATGCTCAGTGGTGGAACCCAGCGCGAGCAGGGCCTGGAGGCCACCAGCCTGCCCGGCCAGGTGCCCGCAACGGCCCGCTTCAACCCGTTCGCCGACCTGTATGGTTGGGACGATGCGGCCTTGCGCGCCCGGGCGCTTGCGACACAACAGGCCAACACCGCCGTGGGCAAAGGAAAGCCGCCAACCCTGGCCGTGATGAACTGGACGCTGAACAGCCGTATTGCCTGGTACGCCAACCAGCCCACCCAGGTGGTGCAGCGCCATCTGGACCAGTTTGGCCTGTGGTGGGGCGTACTGCAGCCGGGGGATGACGCACTGGTGGTCGATTGGTCTCAAATGAGTTTTGCGCCGCCCGTCACGCAAGCGGGTGGTCTGCCCCTATTTGAAACGTGTGAATTGCTGGAACAATTGCCCGTGCTACGCTGGGGTCGGCAAATCGCGCATTTCAACCTCCAGTTGTGCCGCAATTGGCAAGGCCCCAAGGAGACTGTC
>JANOWY010000444.1:0-3132 GCA_031418135.1 Rhodoferax sp.
GCTGCAAGCCCCCGAATTTGTGGAGGCCTTGGCCAAAAGCGGGCTGCAACCGCTACACCAGTCGCCAGAGGATTTCATGGCTATGCTCAAACGCGACACCGCGCATTGGGCCGCAGCCGCCAAGGCTACTGGTTTTACGGCAGAAGACTAATCATGGTAATGGTTACGGGCGCGCAGGCGCTGGTGCGCATTTTGCAGGCCGAAGCGGTCGGGTGGGTGTTTGGTGTAGTGGGCGGCAAGCTGGCACCCTTGTTGCACGCCATTTCCCAACAACCCACCCTGCGTTTTGTAGGGGTGCGGCATGAAGCGGCGGGCCCGATGATGGCGGCGGCCGTGTATGCCGGCTCTGGCAAGATGGCCGTGGCGCTGGGCGAGATGGGCCCGGGCGGGCTCAATTTAGCCAGTGGCATGGGCGTGGCCTTTGGCAACAATCTGCCATTGCTGGCCATCACCACCAATCAACACCGGGCGGCAGCTTATCCGCACAGTGGCATGTTCATGGATTTGGATACCCGCGCCGTGATGGCGCCCATCACCAAATGGAATGCCGTGGTACACGATGGCCGGCGTATCCCCGAGCTGGTACGGCGGGCGTTTCGCGAAGCGCTGGGTGGTCGGCCTGGCCCGGTGCATCTGGACATTCCGCAAGACGTGCTGGCCGCCGTGTATGAATTTGCGGATGGCGAGTTGGACATTCCACCGGCCCGTTACCGCCAAATCACGGGCCCGCGCCCAGCGCCGGCTGAACTGATTCGGGCCGCTGATTTGTTGCGCCTAGCCAAACGTCCGCTGGTGGTGGCGGGGGGTGGCGTGGTGACCAGTGGTGCAGCGGCACAGGTGCGGCGTTTGGCCGGTCTGTTACAGGCACCGGTAGTGCCAACCCAAATGGCCTTGGGTGTGATTGCTACCGACAGCCCGCACTTCCTGGGTCATGGTGGCCTGATCGCCGGCGAACCGGTGCGCCAGGTGTTTGCCCAAGCCGATGTCATCATCGCGATAGGTTGCCGTTTTTCGTCGTGGATGTGGGATGAGCAGGGCCCTTTTGCCCGCCGCAGCCACCGTTTGATCAACATCAACATTGACCCGTCTGCGTTGGGACACCCGGCCATACATGAGGTGGCTTTGCAGGCCGATGCTGCGTTGGCGCTGGACGACCTGCTGGCCGAACTGGGCCCCAATACAACATCGGCAGACCCAGCCTGGCTCGGCCAAGCCCACGGGTTGAGAGCGCAGTATGAGGCAGGCCTGGCGCAATTGGCCAGCGACCGAACGACGGTTGACGACACCATGCACCCGGCAGCGCTGGCGCACGAAATTGCCCAAGCCCTACCGCACGATGCCTTGGCGGTTTACGACGGCGGGCACACCACCTTCTGGAGCAACGACTTCACGCCCGTGCACACGGTGCGCAGCCGCTTTCATGAGCCCGGCATGAGCCACCTGGGTTTTGGCTTGCCCTATGCCATGGCCCTGAAGCTGATGCACCCGCAGCTGTGCGTGCTGAACATCACGGGTGACGGCTCATTCGGCTTCACACTCAATGAACTCGACACCGCACGCCGCCAGCGTTTGGCGGTGATCACCATCATCCACAACAACGCCTCCTGGGGCATCATCCGCTCAGGCCAGAAGAAGCAGCTTGACTTTGAGATGGGCACTGGCCTGGACGGCACCGATTACGCTGCCGTGGCGCGCGGTTTTGGCTGTTTTGGCGAGGTGGTAACGCAGGTGCAAGACTTCGCTGCCGCTTTTCAGCGTGCCGTGGCCAGCGGCCTGCCTGCTGTGCTGGATTGCCACACCCGGTTTGTGCCACATCCGGCAAGCCCCATCTTTGGCAGCATGAACCGGTTTGGCTATGATGCCCTGACGGGTTTGTCCGCCAGCTCCCATTAATCATCAATCACAACACGCACATGTCTGAACTCACCCTGGCGCAAGCCAACACCATCATTTCTGCGGCCCTGGCCCAATCCAAAACATCGGGCTACAAACCCATGGGTATTGCGGTGCTCGACGCCTCTGGCAACCTCAAGGCTTTTGCCAGCGAAGACGGCGCCAGCATGTTCCGTTTTGACATCGCCCGCGCCAAGGCCTGGGGCGCGGTGGGCATGGGCGCTTCTAGCCGCGTGTTGATGCAACGCGCCAAAGACAACCCCAACTTTTTCGTCTCGCTGTCAGCTACGTCGGCGGGTAAATTTTTGCCGCAAACCGGCGCGATCATCATCAAAGATGCGCACGGTGCCACCATCGGCGCTGTAGGTGCCAGCGGCGGTACGGGGGACGAAGACGAAGCGATATGTATTGCGGGTGTGCTCGCCGCGCAGCTCGCACACGGCTGATTCCGTTCCTGAATCATGGCCGTGGCCGTTGTGCCTTCCGGCCATGCATCAGTATGGCGAGGATTTTCAACGACGCAATGCACCCCAAAATTGGATTTTCGGAGATGCCAGCAAATGGACGCCGGAAATTTACTGAGTTGCTGCCACCTTGTTCCTGTACTTTTCCTACACGACGCACCTGACTGGATGACGATTTTGCTGACTCTCGGCTCCCCGATGGTGCTTTGCCCTACCGTCCACAGCAAGCCAAACCATGCCCAGCCGAAGAACTTTCCGCCCCTTTCGCTGGGTGCGCACGATGGGTACCAAACGAAATCAACGGACAGGCTTTAAATTTTCAAAAACTGTAGACTGCGCAAAATGAGAACGTTAACGACATTCACTTCACTGATTGTTTTGGCCTTGCTTGTCTCGTGCGCAAGTGGCACTCGGCCCCCGCCAACGGTCAAAGTTGAGACCATCGCGACACAACCCAAGAGGCAAGCCGTGACAACTGCAAACCCCTTCGCTACCACCGTGGCGCTGAATATCTTGGAGCAGGGTGGCAGCGCGATTGATGCGGCAATTGCCGCGCAAATGGTGTTGGGGCTGGTGGAGCCGCAATCCTCGGGCGTGGGCGGTGGCGCGCTCGCAATGCATTGGGACGCGAAGGCCATGAGTTTGACGACCTATGATGGTTTGGCCGCAGCGCCAAGCCGGGTGACGGCCGCACTTGCTCAAGATTTTGATGGGAAGACACTTAAAAGCGAGGATGTGGCTCGGGGCGGTCGCTCAGTGGGTGTGCCTGGCGCTC
>JANOWY010000445.1:0-10462 GCA_031418135.1 Rhodoferax sp.
TTTTTGCGCTTGGCGCCCGAGCGGGTGTGGTCTTTGGTCCAGACCGGCGTGAGTTCCAAATCATCTGGCGAATCCTGGTAACTCTCGGCCCCCCAGCGCGACATGGTGACACCATCTGCGTAGGCGTGATGCATTTTTTGGTACAGCGCAAACTGGCCGTCCCACAGGCCATCGATCACATGCACTTCCCACAAAGGTTTGGTGCGATCCAGCACCGGGGTGTGCAGGCTGGAGATTAGTTCATACAGCGCGGTGCGGTCGTTGGCCTTGGCGGGCAACTTGTGAAAAAAGATGTGTTCGCGCAGGTCAACCGTATCCACTGTTTTCCAGCTGGGCATGGCGCTCAGCGTGAAGTTGATGACACGGTTGAAGGGCGCCGCCACGTCGGTAAACGTCAGATAACTGTCGTAAATCGATTTGACAAAATTGGGCTTGGCCTTGGCCGGCTTTTTGCAAATCTGCACGCCGGCAACGTGTTTCGGGCTGGCGTCGGATTCTGAAATGAAAAACGCCAGATCCATCAGGGACAGAGTGCTCATAGGGGCTTCGCAGGTTGTTGCCGGTAAGTGAAATGCAAGTCAAATTGCAGGTCGATGTGCAAGTCGAATTGCAGGCTGAACTACAGGACTCCACGCCCCTCTTTGGCGTGAAAAGCTTGAGCAGTTTCCCAGGCGACGTTTTGCAGGTGTGTCGCCACGTCGGCGGGCAGGCCGGCGGTGTATTTCAGGCCGACTGGGCTGGTTTTATAAACCGACGCCAACACGGTGCAGGCGGCCAGGTAAGTGCCTGCCAAGGTGGGGTGGCGTTTGTCGGCAACGTACAGGTTCAATTCTGGCCGTTTGGCAACCGAAGCCGCAAACGCCAAGCCGGCAGGCACCACCAGGGCGTTGTTTTGTTTGCCGGCCTTTACGTATTCGGCGGCGAGTTGTGCCGTCATTTCGGGTTTGTCTTGATACGCCCACGACATGAACAAAATAGGGGCGGCACCATACTTGCGGGCTGTGGCGCTGTGTTTGGCCGCATAGTCGTAAAAAATGGACTGCAATTGGGGGTGGATGGGGCATTGGCTGCAATCCATCATCAACACGCCGTCGAAGGGTTTGTCAAAGGTGTTGAAGCGCACCTCGTTGTCGCCCACAAAGGAGTAACTGGCCACGCCACCGGGCTTGAAGTGGGCTTCCAGGTCATGCCAATTGATGCCCGAACCGCTGATGGTGGCCGACGTGGCCCGGGTGCCCCGCACGCCTGCGGCGCCCAGCAGCAGTCCCACGTGGCCGTGCATGGAGTTGTTGTAGTAGAAGAAACTGTTGCCCAACCACAGCAGGTTTTTAACCTCAGTGGAGACGGTAACCGCTGGTTTTGCCGGGCCCGTGGTGCCGCAAGCAGCCAGCAGCAGTGCGCTGGAAACCATGAGTGCGGCGCGGCGCAAGGTGTGAAAAATCATGCTGATGGCTCCTTTGTGTTTTTTCAGCTACAAAGGTTACCACGGGGGATATGGGGCCGCGGCTCGGTATTTGCCCCCGGAATTTGCCGGGCGCTTTGTTGCCAGGCTACCGCGCGCTGGCTACACCTGACCACTCAAGCGGAGCGATACGCGCCACAATGGTTTTGAAGTTGCCCGGCTCCAGAACCACCGCATGCCCTTCACCAACCGCAAAACCGGTGAGCCCAACAAGTGTGAGGCCATGGGCCACGATGAGCGTGTTTTTGCCCGCTGCCAGGCGCTGCGAAAACAGTTGCGCCAGGTCACCGGCTTTGGCAGGCACCTGGCTAAAACCGGCCAATACGGGCAAGGGTTGAGCGCGCGGCGTGAAGTAGGCGGCTGTCTCTTTGGTGCGGCAATAAGGGCTGGCGAAACTTTTATCCAGCGGGATGGCGGCTTTGCGGAACTGTTCACCCGCTTGTTTGAGCTCGGCCCGGCCTTCATCGCTCAGGTTGCGTTGGGTGGCGCAACGGGCGAGGTCAATTTTGCCTTCGGCGCGGTTGCCGGCTTCGCGGCCGATTTGGTCCAGGTCGGTACGGCCATGGCGAAAATAAATGATGTAGCCGCCTTTTTGCAGCGCCTCACGTACCGCCTTGCCGCCACCGAGCAGGGGCACCGGGTTGTTTTGGGGTGCAGCGGCATAACCGAAACTTTGCGGTGCAACGGCTTGGGGCTCGGGCGGGTTGGCGCCAGGGGCGGGCACCGTTGCTGTGGCTGATGTTGACGGGGCTGGTGTAACCGAAGGCGCTGTTGCCGCTGTTTGGGCCGTTGCAGCACCCCACCCGAGCACCAACGCTGCCAATCCGAAAACCAACGCACTGCCACTCAGCCGCTGCGTCGAATGGCCGGGAGGTGGTGTTTTTTGAGAAAAAATGGGTACTCTAAGTAACATATATTTAATTTTAATAATTGTCAAAAATAAAAAAAATAATGTTCACGTTTAAATTGAACAGTTAGCTAGTTTATTTGGATCAAAAATAATTAAAATATATATATAAATTTTTTAAAGTTAGAAATACATAACAATTTATTGCCTGAATTGGGCGACCGCACCCCACTCCTGCGGGCCAATTCGCGCCACGATCACCTTCGGGTTATTGGGGTCTAGCACCACCGCATGCCCTTCCTGAATCTGGAAGGTGGTGGCCAGCCAAAAGATGCCACCGTGCGCCATCATGAAATGGTTTTTGCCTGGTGCGGGGCGTTGTGCCAAAAACGCCTGCACACGGCCTTTGATGCTCGGGTCAATCCCAAAGTCGCCTTCGCCACTCAAGTCTTGCGTGGCCTGCGCACCGGCCGTAAAAAAGGCGGCAGATTCAACCGCGCGGCAGTAGCGGCTGCTCCAGGTTTTGTCCAGCGGCAGATTCGCCAGCCGAAACTGCTCACCTGCCACCTTCATCTCCGCCCGGCCTTCGTCTGACAGTTGGCGTTGGGTGTCGCATTTGGCCAGGTCGAAGGTGCCGTTTTTGCGGTTGTCGCGCTCGCGCTCCAACTGATCGTATTGGGTGCGGCCATGGCGAAGGTAAATCACGTAGCCGCCCTTGGCCAGGGTTTCGGCAATGGCCTTGCCACCTTTGACCAATGGCTCCGGGTTGGTGGCTTCAGGCGGCGGCGAAAAATTCACCTGCTGGGAAAACCCGACGCCGCCTTTGCTGGGTGCGCAGGCCGACAGCACCGAGAGGCCTAGAAGCAGGCATACCAAAGCGGTCGAACGGGTCAATAGGTTGGGCATGGGAAGTAGTGACATAGGTTGGAGCGGGTAAGTGGGTGCGGGTGCAGACAAGTCAGAGCCCAAAGCGTAGCAAAAAGTTCGGTCTGGTGTGCCGCGGCGCGGCAAGTGACCCGAGTAAACGTGGCCGGCGTGAACCACGTAGCATAGACCCATGTGTTCCATGCCCACCCGTCGCCCGACCCCGCGCACCGTGCGAGGGGTCGGTATTCAGTTCACCCGGCTCCCGTCTGGTGCGCGCATTGCCTGGGCAGCCAGCGGGCGCGGTCCGCCAGTGGTGCGGGTGGCACACTGGATGACCCATGTTGAGCGGGACCCCGAATCGGCCTTGTGGCAGCCCTGGTTGCAACGCCTGCAGGCATCCCTACAGTTGCTGCGTTATGACGAACGCGGTTGTGGTTTGTCAGGTGGGGATGCCTCAGTGCCCAGCTTGGAGGCATCTCTCGAGGAGTTGGGTGCCGTGGTCGATGCTTCGGGCCACGCACAGGTGACGTTGTTGGGCATATCGGGTGCTGGCCCAGTGGCTGTCGCGTTTGCACAGCGGTTTCCCCAGCGGGTCAGCCAGCTGGTGCTGCACGGCAGCTACGCTTGTGGCTTGATGCACCGCGACCCGACAGCCGAGCAAGTGGAAATGTTTGAAGCCACGGTGAAGCTGATGGAACTGGGCTGGGGCCACCCCAACGCTGCCGTGCAGCAATTCATGACCAGCCGATTCATGCCAGACGGCACGCCTGAGCAAACGGCGGCTTTTACCCAGCAGCAACGTTTGTCGTGTGACGGTGCCCGCGCTGCTGCCCTGTACCGGGGCCGTACCCAGCTGGACGTGCGCAAGCTGTTGGCTGGTGTGTTGTGCCCCACCTTGGTAACCCACTGCGCCGGCGACACCATGGTGCCGATTGAGCTCGGCCGTGAATTGGCGGCCCAGATAGCCGGGGCACGGTTTGAAACACTGGCCAGCCGCAACCATATTCCGCTTGCAGGTGAACCAGCCTTTGAGCGATTTTGCGATGCCTTGACCGATTTTGTTGCCGCGCCGGTAGCACCTGAGCTGTATCGCTTCAACGCGCGCGAGCGTGCATTGCTCAGCTTGGTGGCACGGGGGTTGGACAATCTGCAAATTGCTGCGCATTTGGGTGTGGCCGATAAAACAGTTCGCAACAACTTGTCGCGGCTTTACACCCAACTGGGCGTAGAAGGTCGGCCCATGGCGATTGTGAAAGCGCGGGAGATGGGCCTGGGCTGATCCCCATTTTGGGCCGCCCTGCTTCCTTGCGGCGCAGGTCGGGACATTCGTCGTTCAGAACCGGCTTTTTTCGGCTTAATCCACCTCGTTTCGGGACAAGCGCCCGCTGTTGCCTGGCGGCCCAACCGGATTCAATACAGGTTTTCACAGGAGAACCGCATGTTTGTATCCACCCGCTCGGCCCAGTTGTTTTGTACCCGTTACGGGCCACCTTGCGTGCCCGGCCATACGGACGCCATCATCGGCATCGGCGGCTGGATCGGCAGCGGCGAGTTGTGGGCGCTGCCATTTGAAACCCTAAGCCAGACCCACTGTTGCATCAGTTATGACCACCGTGGCTCCGGCGCCAGCCTGGCACCGGTGGAATCGATCACGCTGGACAACCTGGTGGACGATTTGTTCGCCGTGATGGACGCCTACGGCATCGCCCGGTGTGTGCTGGCAGCCGAATCGTCGGGCGCGCTGACGGCGCTGAGTGCCGCCTTGCGCCACCCCGAACGCATCAGCGCCCTGGTGCTGGTGGACGGCATGGTGTACCGCGGCGTGGGCGCCGCCAACGACCCGTTTTTGGCAGATTTGCAGCACAACTACCCGGCCACGCTGGCCCGTTTTGTGGATTTGTGCATGCCGGATGACGGCCCAGCGCACATCAAACGCTGGGGCCGCCAGATCATTGACCGCGCATCGCCTGAAGCTGCCATTGCGCTGCGCCAATTCAACAGCCAGACCGACCTGCTGGAGCGCCTCAAAGACATACAGCAACCCACGCTGGTGCTGCATTGCAGCGGCGACAAAATCGTGCCCGTGACGCAGGCCCATGCGCTGGTGGAGGCTTTGCCAAACGCCTCGCTGGTGGAGTTTGACGACACGGGCCACATCCCGACACTGACGCGCCCGCTGGAAGTGGCGGCGCAGATCCAGCAGTTTCTGGCCAGCCAAGCCTGAGCGAAGTCTGGCCCGGTTGCAGCCGGGCTGGTCGTTGCAACGCTCAGCGCAGCGAAACCACCGTCTGCTCAATCGCCCCAAACACGCTCAAGCCATCGCGCCCTTTGGCCTCGATGCGGATGTTGTCGCCGAATTTCATGTAGTCGGTTTTGGGTTCGCCATCCAGAATGGTTTCCATGGCGCGTTTTTCGGCGATGCAGCTATAGCCGTTGGGCCAGTCTTTTTTGCCGTTCACTTCGGTGCCCTTGTTGCTCACCGTGCCGCTGCCAACGATGCTGCCGGCCCGCACATTGCGGGTTTTGCACAGGTGGGCAATGAGTTGGCCAAAGTGGAAGGTCATGCCGCTGCCCGATTCGCACAGGCCCACCGTGCGGCCATTCCACTGGCTTTGCACGGTGACGTTCAGGCGGCCCTTGTTCCAGGCGCCGGGTTCGCCATCGCGGCCCGCCGCAAATTCATCCAGCGTGACAGCCACCGGGCTGAAGGCTGTGGCTGGCTTGCTTTGCAGAAAACCGAAATTCTTGGCCAACTCGTCGGGTACCAGGTGGCGCAGGCTCCAGTCGTTGGCCAGCATGATGAGGCGGATGCCGTCCAGGGCCCGTTCGGGCGTGCATTGCATCGGTACGTCGCCGGTGATGCAGACCACTTCGGCTTCGAAATCGATGCCCCACGCTTCATCGGCGAAGGGCGCGTTTTGGCATGGGCCCAAAAAATCATCGCTGCCGCCCTGGTACATCAAGGGCTCCGTGTAGTAGTTGGCGGGTACCGGCGCATGGCGGGCCAGGCGCACCAGTTCGACGTGGTTCAGGTAAGCCGAGCCATCAACCCACTGGTGCGCCCGCGGCAAGGGGGCCATGCACATTTTGGGGCCAAACGGGAAGGCGTGGCGCGCTTTGCCGTGATTCAGGGTTTCATACAGGTCTTGCAACTGGGGGCTAATGAAGTTCCAGTCGTCCAGCACTTGCTGCAGGCGGTCGGCGATGCCCGTCGCATAATGCGCGGTGGATAAATCGCGCGAGACGACGACCAACTGGCCGTCACGCGAACCGTCTTTGTAGGTGGCTAATTTCATGGTAAAAATTCTCGCACAGGAAGCAGGTGCCGCAGGTATGCCCCGGCGCACCCTGCTGGGCATCGGTGCGGGGGTGGTAGTGGTGCACTTGCTGGCGCTGCAAGGGGCCGGCAGCGCCATTCAGGCCAGCCAGCGTTTGCTGGGCAAGAGTTTTGTCATGCGCAACGTGGTGCTCAGCACGGTGGCGGGTACCCAGGTTGCAGCGCAAGCGCTGCCCGTGCCGGCTCAGGCTGCCAACCCGGTGGTGGCGGCACCTTCGCCAGCGAAACCGGCCCTGGTACGTCCAAAAGTGATGCCCACAGCCCTGCAGGGCGCAAACGTTGCCACCGCCGAACTGCTACCGTCCAGCGCCATTGGCGGGCAAGCCGCACCGGTGGCCGAGTTGACTGAACCCGCTGCACCCACTGTGCCAGAGGTTCAGGCCATAGCGCCCTTGCCCGAACAGGCACCCGAAAAGGCTCTCGAAGTATTGGCACAGGCCGCCGTGCCGCCCGCCGGGCCTGCCAAAACGACTGCCACGCCGCCCGACCCTGTCGCCGTTACCGCACCCTTGGCCAGCAACCAGGCCCCCACGGCTGCGGTTGCCTTCACGGTGCCCGGCTCGACCCGCCTCAAATACAACGTGGTCGGCACCAAAGACAACCTGCAATACAACGCCAGGGCCGAGATGTCGTGGTTGCATGATGGCAAAAGTTATGAAGCCCGGCTGGAAGTCAGTGCTTTTCTCATGGGTTCGCGGGTGCGTACCAGCAGCGGCAACCTCACACCCGAGGGATTGCAGCCCAACCGTTTCGCCGACCGCTTTCGCACCGAGGTTGCGGCCCACTTTGTGCGTGACCGCCAAAGCGTGGTGTTCAGCGCCAACACGCCCGAAGCGATGCTGACACCGGGCATGCAGGATCAGCTCAGTGTTTTTGTGCAAATAGGTGCCATGCTGGCTGCCGCGCCCGACAAATACCCGCCAGGCACAAAATTGACCTTTGAAACCATTGGTCCGCGCGCTGCCGAAACCTGGGTGATTGGCGTGGAAGCTGAAGAAACCCTCAACTTGCCCGGCGGCGAAGTGAAAGCCATCAAATTGGTGCGCAGCCCGCGTTTGCAATACGACCAGACGGCCGAGTTGTGGCTGGCGCCGCAAGTGGGGTATTTGCCGGTGCGCATCAAAATTACCGAGCGCAATGGCGATTTTGTCGATCAGCAGTGGCGTAGCACCGAAGCGCCCTGAGGCGCGCGTTGATGCAATTCATGTGAGGGCTTGTTCGTGCCCGGCATCCCGAAATCGGATTGACGCCCAAGTGTTTTCCCTAAAAACATTGAAAAAGCACGCAAATCCCCCATTTTTAAAAAAGCAAGACCCACAACGATCCCGTCAGTTCGCGGCCTGCCCTACACTTCATGCACGCTCAACCGAAGTCACCATGCACACCCTCTACGATTCAGACTCCTACACCGTGACCCATATGCTGGCCAATGCCGCATTGGTGGAAGCGGCGGATTCCGTCACGGACGATGCGAACCCGACCGGCAGAACGGTACCCGTGATGGCCCGCCATGGCTTCGAGATTGTCGACAAACGCAATGGCAAAGAGCTGTACCTCGATGGCTCCTGGGCCGAATTGTTCCAGCAGCATATTTCGGCTTGGCAATTGAAAACACCGACGCAGGAAGAGGTCGAAGATACGCTGGAGCAATACGCTGAGCTGGCGCAAAACCCGATCGTTGCACACTAAACCAGGGCGTCCCATGTCCAACGCAGGGTTGGGCCATGCGCTTGCCGGTTGTTTTTGGGCAGTTGTATTGCTGATTGGCTGTGCCAGCCCACCCCTGCCTAGTTCGTCCGTTGCCCATCAACTTCACGCGCTGCTTCCAGCTGATGTTCTGCTTTTGGGCGAGCAACATGACAACCCTGATCACCAGCGCATTCAGCGTGACGTCGTAGAAGCCTTGGCATCGCGCGGCCAATTGTCCGCGGTCGTGATTGAAATGGCTGAACGGCCCCACACTACCGCCTCTCTGCCATCGGCAGCCTCGGCAGCAGATGTCCAGGCCGCTCTGCGCTGGGACGCAAAAGCCTGGCCCTGGAGCCGTTATAGCCCCGCAGTAATGGCCGCGGTAAGGGCTGGCGTGCCGGTGCTGGGTGCCAACTTGCCCCGTGACAAGATTCGCGAGGCGATGGGCCAAACCAGTCTGGACACGCGTTTGGATTCTGTAGCGCTGGCCGCACAAAACCAGGCGATCCGTGAGGGCCATTGCAATCTGCTGCCCGAAAAACAAATCGCGCCGATGACCCGTATTCAAATCGCCCGCGATGTGGCGATGGCCGAAGCCGTGAGCCGGGCGACGGTTGTTGCCCCAGGCAAAACCGTCGTTCTGATCGCGGGCAGCGCCCATGTCGACAAAGCCTTGGGTATTGCGCGGCACCTGCCCGGTGGCTTGAACGCCAAGTTTGTTGGGCTGGCGGCAACCGAAAAGGGCAATGACTCAAACGCCACCCAAACCCTTGCTGTCAAAGGGTTTGATGTTGTCTGGCCGACGCTGGTCGCGCCGCAAACGGACTATTGCGCGGCGTTTGAAGCAGGGCGCAGTTAGTCCAGCTAAGCTGCCGCCAGCTGTTTTTGCGCGGCTGCGACCATCATCTTGCGCAGGCGAGAGAGGCCAATGTCATGCTCGTAAAGGTGCTCGCGCTGGTTGGCATCGGGCTCCATGGTCTCCAGCATCACACGGTCTTGCTCCAGCACCACCCAGTGGCGGGCCTCCAGCCGGTTGCGATACAAAAAGCGCCACACGTCGCGCTGCCAGCCGTCTACCTTGCGGCAGCGCCAGAAAAACACTGCCGACAAGTTGGGCGAGATGGGCGTGTAACTGCCCACAATGCCAAAACTGCCGCCCGGGCCGCCGGTCTTGGGGTAGGGGATGGCCAGGCGCATCCAGTGGGTATCGGTATCGCCCCATTCGGTCCAGTCAAAGTTCACGTCGCGCTGGCCGTCTTTTTCAAACATGAAACCATGTTCGGTTTTGCGCAGTTTGAATTTGGCACTGATATCACCCTCAGCCATGGAGTGTGATTGTTTGTGCACAAAGGTGCCGTGCATGGGGTCCATCACGTTGTCGGCCACGTACCGGTAATCGCCCTGCCACTCGTTGTAGCAAAGAAAGTGGCTCCATTCGGGGCTTTCGAGTTCTTCGGTCAGGCGCAGTGGCGGTGGCGTATCAATCGCCGTTTTGCTGTTGTAGAGCCACAGGGCACCGAACTTGTCTTGCACATGAAACGAATGTGCAGCACGTGTGCCTTCGAGCGTGCAGCCGGGGCTGGCCGGTACTTTGGTAACGGTACCGTCGCAGCGCACTTCAATGCCATGGTACGGGCAAGCCAGCCGGTCACCCAGGTTCACACCCATGGAGAGCGGTGCGCCCCGGTGCGGGCAATGGTCTTCCAGCGCATGCGGCACGCCGGCGGCATCGCGCCACAGGGCGAGCTTCCAGCCCAGGCGGCGCATGGAGACGGGCCGCTCTGCGACAAATTCAGACGGGCACAGGGGGTACCACAGGTCAAACAAACCGCGCTCCAGCAGGGCGTCAGGGGACAGGGTTACAGGGGTGCTCATGTCAAACTCCCAGGGTTTTGAGGGTGGCCTGGAACGTATCCGCTGTCCAGGCCTGGCCGTTGGGGCCCAAGGGCCCGGTTTTGTTCAGTTGCGCCACCAGTGCATCCAGCTCCCAATGACCGGCCCCGAAGGCCCGTTCGAGCGCGTCACCCAGCAAATCTTCAAAGCTGGTGGGTGGCCGTTGCTGGGCCTGGTGCGGTTGCAAATAACGCTGTGGCTGGTGGTGAATGGGAATGGTGGTCATAAGAACTCGCTTTTTGAAGGAGAGAGGATCGGCGGGGCGGGCGGGTGGCGTGGCAGGTTGGTTGGGGCGTGAAGAGGGCCGGTAGCTGCTGGCTGCGAACGGCTGATCACTGGGCCACAATGTTTTTGGCCTTGATAATCT
>JANOWY010000446.1:0-6495 GCA_031418135.1 Rhodoferax sp.
ATCGCGGCAGTGTGCCGTTACTCGTCAGCATGCCGCACATGGGCACGCGCATACCGGATGAGATGCGCCATCTATACCTGCCCCGCGCACTGGATGTCGAAGACACCGACTGGCATATGGACAGGCTCTACGCGTTTGTGAAAGATCTGGGCGCCAGTACGCTCAAACCTGTGTTCTCGCGTTACGTCATTGACTTGAACCGCCCGCCCGACGACGCACCCATGTACCCAGGGGCTTCAAACACCGAGCTGTGCCCCACTCATTTCTTCACGGGCGAGCCGCTTTACCAGGCCGGTTCCACCCCGAACGCCGAGCAGCGCGCGCAGCGGCGCGATCACTATTGGGAACCCTATCACCAGGCCTTGAAAATGGAACTTCAGCGTCTCAAGGCAGTGCACGGTTTCGCGCTGCTGTGGGACGCACACAGCATCCGCAGCCAAATCCCCTGGTTGTTTGAAGGTCGCTTGCCCGACCTCAACATTGGTACCGCCAGCGGAGACTCGGCGCACCCTTCTATCACCTCGGCTATTGCCGCTGCATGCTCAAATGTTCCGGGGGTGAGCAGCGTCGTCAATGGTCGCTTCAAAGGCGGCTACATCACGCGGCAATATGGTCGGCCGGCTGAACACATTCATGCCGTACAACTGGAGAAATGCCAGTCCCTCTACATGCAGGAAGAAACCCCTTTTGCCTACAACGATGCCCAAGGCAGACGCATCCAGCCTGTACTGCAAGCCATGGTGGAAGCAGCACTTGGTGCGACCCGCGCGCTGTACCGCTCCTGAAGTATTTGTCGCATTGAACCCATGAACACAGCCGCCACCTTTTGGGCCCCGCAGGTCTGGTTGCCCACAGGCTGGGCTTTTGATGTTCAATTGACCACTGCGCCTGACGGCACCTGGCAACACATCTTGGCCGGTGTCGCCCAAGCGCAAGCGCTTGCATCGGTCGGGCCTGGCACGCCACCAGTCAAATCGCTGGATGGCCCGGTGCTGCCCGGTCTGGTCAACGCCCACAGCCACGCCTTCCAGCGCGCCATAGTGGGCCTTACAGAGCGGCGCAGCCCCGGTGCGGGCGCGTCTGACGACTTCTGGAGCTGGCGCGACCGGATGTATTCGGCGGCATTGCGGATCGGCCCCGAGCAGCTGGAGGCCATCGCTACCCAACTCTATGGTGAACTGCTGGCTGGCGGTTACACCCAGGTGTGCGAATTCCACTACCTGCACAACGACATCGACGGCCAACCGCATGCCAACCCAGCAGAAATGTCGCTTGCGCTGGTGCGGGCGGCCCAACGTACCGGTATAGGCCTGACCTTGTTGCCCACGCTTTACATGCGCTCGGGGTTTGCCGCCAGCAGCCTGCGAGAGGACCAGCGCCGCTTTGCATCGACACCCCAGCTGATTGCACGCATCGTTGAAGAGCTACAGAAAGTCACCCAAGCCAACCCGCTGATCAACGTCGGCGTGGCGATTCATTCGCTGCGGGCTGTTGGGTACTATGCATTGCAAGAACTGGCCGCGTATGCCAAGCAGGCCTTGCTTCCGGTGCACATCCACATTGCCGAACAAACGCAAGAAGTGGCGGATTGCCTGGCCCATACCGGCCAGCGCCCGATTGAATGGTTGCTCAGCCACGCTGATGTCGATGCGCGGTGGAACCTTGTCCACGCGACCCACACCACACCGGCGGAACTCGCAGGCGTGCGAAACGCGGGGGCGAGCATCGTCATTTGCCCGGCCACCGAAGCCAACCTGGGTGACGGGGTTTTTGATCTGCCTGGTTATGCCGCGCTCGGCGGAACCTGGTCAATTGGCTCCGACAGCCACGTCACCCGCCGATGGAGCGAAGAGCTTCGCCTGCTCGAATATTCACAACGCCTCACCCTGCGCCAACGCAACGTGGCCGCGCAGTGCTTGAATGCTGAAAGCAGTGCCGCCGGCATGCTGCAAAGTGCTCTGGCAGGGGGCCAACCAGCAACTGGTTTGCCGCTGGCTGGCATTGCCGTTGGGCAACGCGCTGATTTTTTTGTTCTCAACGCGGGGAGCCCCGCATTGGTGGGCATGCCACGCAGCCACCTGCTCGATGCCTTGGTGTTCTCCAGCCCCGATGCCAAATTGCATTCGGTGTATGTCGCGGGGCAACCGGTAAGCCCGGTTGTTGGCAACAAATTCGCCACAGCCATGCTCGGCTTATGGGGGGATCAGGTCACGGCATGATTGCGGCGTTTTAGGCGGTATATTGGCCTGCCCGCAGGAGCCACCATCATGTCAAATCAAACCCCCACAAACGCAGCCACCGCATCGGTCGAAAACCGCACCGATGCCGTCCAGGCCGTCATGCGCAACAAAGGCATGCAGCCAGATGAATTCATCGAACAGGCCAACCACCTGATTGAAGAGCGGTGGGTTCCCGACAACGGCGCACGCCTCATCGCCCGCGCCTGGACCGACCCGGCTTTCAAGCAGCGCCTGCTGGCCAACGGCAAAGCCACGGCGGCCGAGATGGGCCTGGAGATGCCCAAACACCACCGCCACCTGGTAGTGCTGGAGAACACCACGACAGTGCACAACGTCATCTGCTGCACACTGTGCAGTTGCACGGCGTTCACCATCATTGGTTTGCCGCCCGACTGGTACAAAGACCTGGAATACCGCGCCCGTGTGGTGCGTGAATCGCGCACCGTGCTCAAAGAGATGGGGCTGGATTTGTCACCTGACATGGAAGTGCGCGTGTGGGACACCACCGCCGACACCCGGTACATGGTGCTGCCCGCACAGCCGCCGCATACCGTAGGCTGGCCTGCCGAACAACTCGCCGCCTTGGTCACCCAAGACGCGATGATTGGCGTGGCACGGCTCTAACTTCCAGAACAAGGACGTTTCCATGGATGGCATTCACGACCTCGGCGGCAAACAGGGCTTTGGCCCGGTGCGCCATTCACCCCATGCGCAGGCCTTTCACGCCGCCTGGGAAAAACGCGTTAACGCGATGTATTCGTTGGCCGTCAAACAAGGCGTATTCAACATGGATGAATACCGCCATGCAATTGAACGCATGGAGCCGCGCCACTACGTTAGCGCCGGTTATTACGAACGCACCCTGACCAGCCTGGCCACCTTGCTGGTTGAGAAGGGCGTTACCACCCGCGACGAGCTGCAAACACTGGCGCAGGGCACTTTCCCGCTGGCCCAGCCCAGCCAACCCGGCCGCAGCAACCTGCCACAGCGCCAGGCCTTCAACGCGGGCGACACGGTAACCGTGCGCACCGACCACGTGCCCGGCCACCACCGCCTGCCCGCCTACGTGCGCGGCAAAACCGGCACGGTCGTGGGTGTGTCACCCGCCTACCCCTTCCCGGATGCCCACGCCCACGGCGTACCTGCCGCCGACGAACCCACCTACGACGTGCGTTTCAGCAGCGCCGATTTATGGCCACAAGCCGCCGACGCGGCGTTTGTGCATGTGGGTGTGTTTGAGAGTTACCTCATGCAAGCAGAACGCTTGCGCGACTGATCGCCCTCGCTCGCTCCTCGTTTTTCGTTTGGCTAAGCCGCTCCCGCCAAGGCTGTATTAAACGTCGCACTAGGCCGCATCACCGCATCCACCTTCTTCGCGTCCAGCAAGTAGTAGCCACCAATGTCGACTGGCTTGCCTTGCACCGCCCTGAATTCTTCGATGATTTTCTGCTCGTTGTCGGTCAGCGATTGGGCCAACGGTGCGAAATGCGCCGCCAGCTCTTTGTTTTGCGTTTGGGCGGCAAGGGCCTGGGCCCAGTACATGGCCAGGTAAAACTGGCTGCCCCGGTTGTCAAGTTGGCCGGTTTTGGGCGATGGGCCCTTGTTGTGGTCCAGCAGTTGGCCGGTGGCATCGTCCAGGGTTTTAGCCAGAAGTTTGGCTTTTTCGTTGCCGGTCTTGATGCCCAGATCTTCCAGCGAGACGGCCAGCGCCATGAATTCGCCCAGTGAATCCCAGCGCAGGTGGTTTTCTTCCACCAGTTGCTGAACGTGTTTGGGCGCAGAGCCACCTGCCCCGGTTTCGTACATACCGCCGCCCGCCATCAGCGGCACCACGGAGAGCATTTTGGCGCTGGTGCCCAGTTCCATGATGGGGAACAAGTCGGTCAAATAATCGCGCAAGATGTTGCCGGTGGCGCTGATGGTGTCCAGCCCGCGCACCACGCGCTCCAGCGTGTAACGCATGGCCCGCACCTGGCTCATGATCTGGATATCCAGGCCGGTGGTGTCGTGCTCGTGCAGGTACATCTTGACTTTGGTGATCAGCTGGGCCTCGTGCGGGCGGTACTGGTCGAGCCAGAACACCACCGGCATGCCCGAATTGCGCGCCCGGGTTACAGCCAGCTTGACCCAGTCGCGAATGGCCGCGTCTTTGACCTGGCACATGCGCCAAATATCGCCCGCCTCCACGTTCTCGCTCAGCAGCACTTCGCCAGTGACCAAATCGGTGATGTTGGCCACGCCGTCTTCGGAGATTTCGAAGGTTTTGTCGTGCGAACCATATTCTTCGGCCTGCTGCGCCATCAACCCAACATTGGGCACGGTACC
This sequence comes from Rhodoferax sp., assembly GCA_031418135.1. GTDB lineage: Bacteria > Pseudomonadota > Gammaproteobacteria > Burkholderiales > Burkholderiaceae_C > JANYCG01. The sequence goes on from JANOWY010000446.1 coordinate 4,566, forward strand.
CATGGTTTTGGGATCGAAGGCGCCATGCCACTTGCAGAAGTTGATGATCTCTTGGTAAATGCGGGCAAAGGTGGATTCAGGCATCACGGCCTTGACATCTTTGAGGCGGCCATCGGCCCCCCACATCTTGCCACCATTGCGGATCATGGCGGGCATGGAGGCATCGACGATGACATCGTTGGGTGAATGAAAGTTGGTGATGCCTTTGGCCGAATCGACCATGGCCAGCTCGGGGCGGTGCTCGTGGCAGGCATGCAAATCACGCTTGATTTCATCTTGTTTGCTTTGCGGCAGCGCCGTGATCTTGTCGTACAGGTTGGCCATGCCGTTGTTGACGTTGACACCGAGTTCTTCAAACAGCTTGGCATGTTTCTCGAACGCGTCTTTGTAGAAAATCTTGACACAGTGGCCGAACACGATGGGGTGCGACACCTTCATCATGGTTGCCTTGACGTGCAGCGAAAACATCACACCGGTTTTGAAGGCGTCGTCGATCTCTTTTTCGTAAAAATCGACCAGCGCCTTCTTGCTCATGAACATGCTGTCAATCACCTCGCGATCCAGCAGCGACACTTTGGGCTTGAGCAGAATGGTTTTGCCACTCTTGGTGATCAACTCCATCTTGACATCGCGGGCGCGGCCCAGCGTGATGGATTTTTCACCGTGGTAAAAATCACCGGCGTGCATGTGCGACACGTGCGAACGCGAGGCTTGGCTCCACTCGGCCATGCTGTGCGGGTTTTTACGGGCGTACTCCTTGACAGCCCGGGGCGCGCGGCGGTCCGAGTTGCCTTCACGCAGCACCGGGTTCACGGCGCTGCCCAGGCACTTGTTGTAGCGCTGGCGGATGGCCTTCTCTTCGTCGTTTTGCGCAATCTCAGGGTAGTCGGGCAGCTTGTAGCCCTTGCCCTGCAACTCGCGGATGGCGCTGATCAGCTGGTTTTGCGAAGCGCTGATATTGGGCAGTTTGATGATGTTGGTGTCGGGCAGCAGCGTGAGGCGGCCCAGCTCGGCCAGGTTGTCCGGCACTTTTTGCGCGTCAGTAAGGAATTCCGGGAACTCTCCCAAGATGCGCGCGGCCACCGAGATATCGCTTTCTTGCACATGGATGTCAGCCGCCGCCGCGAAGGTGCGGATAACTGGCAGAAAGGCATGGGTGGCCAGCAGCGGCGCTTCATCGGTGAGGGTGTAAATGATGTTGGATTTTTGAGCAGCCATGGGTTTATTGCGGGTGGATGTGAAGGTGCAAGGTGATGGAGCAGGGTGACGGAGCAAGGTTGGGCAGGGTTTGCAAAGGGGTGCGCCCACGGTGTGATGCGTACGTATCCAGACTTTATTCGATATCAACCGGGGTTTTAAAAGTCAGCGGCCCGATTTGCCATGCAAGACGTGACTGTAGCCTGCGTCAAAACCGGGAAACTCACCAAAAACAGTATAAATTCTTAAATATTTATTGCTTATTTATACTTATTTTAATCAATATTGCTATGATTAATATATCTAACAATACAATAATTACCTCAACATTATCCAATTTTTGTTTTAGGCAATTAGAAATATGGTTAATTCAATATTTATAAACTTACATTGCCCAAATCCGGGGCTGGTCTGTGGGCAACTGCCATAACTCGGTGCGCCAGCAGGCCCAGATTTTTTTCAGCAGGTTCAGGGCCGGTTCCACCTGCGGGGCCAAGGCGCGCACCGCCACCACCCGCGGATTGGGGCTGGTAACGCCAGCCGCTAAGGCCACCGCCTGCGTGTGGAGGATGTGGCGCGCAGCGTCCAGCGCCCGTTCACGCCGTGGCCGTGGCAGATCGCTACCCACCGCAAAAAACAGCGATGCCATGCAGGTATTGCCTGCCAGGCCAAGCTGGCTAAACCGCAGCCGCTGGTCTGAGGCCTGCACCCGGCCACGCTCCAGCCACACGCC
>JANOWY010000447.1:0-3006 GCA_031418135.1 Rhodoferax sp.
GCGCAGTCGAGTTATGACGCGTGGGTAAAGTATTACCGCCAGGATGAAAACACCCCCAATGCCACGGTGAGTTATTACATCAAGGGTGCGCTGGTGGCGCTGTGCCTCGATTTGACGCTGCGTACCAAGACTAAAACCACCTTAGACGATGTCATGCGCGCCCTGTGGCAACGTTGCCAAGCCGGCCCGATGACCGAGGCTGACCTGTTGGCTGTGTTGCAGGTTTTAACAGGCCGTTCGTTTGCCAGCGAAATTCAATCTTGGGTGCACAGCACGCACGAGTTACCGCTCAAACCCCTGTTAGAAGCCGCTGGCGTGCAGGTGCTGGAAGACCCCGCCCAACTCGCCCAAGCCTTAGGCCTGCGGGTGCAAGAGGGTGCTGGCATCGTCGTTAAAACCGTGTTGCGTGGTGGCGCAGCGGAAGCGGCTGGTTTTGCGGCGGGGGATGAATGGTTGGCGGTGCAAGTGGGCTCAGCGCGCTGGCGTATTCACAAGCTGGATGAAATTCCGCTGTATGTTGGAACGGCACCATTGAAGGTCAAGGCATTGGTGTCTCGGGACAAACGGTTGCTGGAATTGCCGCTGCACATACCTGCTGGTCAGACGACTTGGCGGTTGTTGTTGGGTGGGGGTGGAGTCGGGTGGATTTGAGTCTCGCCTGATTGATTTTTGCATCCGCGCCCGGTGGTTACTCCGCGCGGCGACTGGGCAATGTGCTGCGGTTTTGGGGTGGAAACACTCGCGCTGACGAAAAATTCGTGCGACACGGTGGTCGCGGAATTTTTTGAGGTGCACCACAACCGCAACCGCGACGCCTTCCACCCCAAAGCCCGGTCACATTTCCCAATCACCGCGCTCAGTTGGATTTTGTGGGGGTTGAGGCGCTTCGCGCAGATGCAGATGAAACTGTCAGAATGTCGCATTGATGTATAGCGAAATCACGGTGGTCTTTCAGGATCGGGAAGCTATTTTTGCTGAGCGTCAATTTGCGATCTTGCAAAAGCAATGCACTATTTGCTCCGAACAACTTCTGCCACCAAGCTAGACTTATTCCACGAGCTTTTCTAAGCACACTGGGCTAGGATTTCCGATGAATGCGACTCTGATCAGAAAATGGCATCGTAAGGGCATAGGTAAAAGACCATCAGATTTTGCGGACTCAATGTATCTTTACGAAGTTGAACTTCAATGCGAGTTTGCGCAGCGCTCCTTCGGGCAGATGCAAGAGGTTTTTGGCGTAAGTCCAAGGAACCCTTCGCTGCTTGCCCTTGCACACATGCTCTTAGTTTGCGCCGGCAACGTAGCAAAGTTGATAACAACTACCAAAGATGCCGCACCTAAATCCAGAGAACGCGCTGCTCGCCTTGGCGACATGCTCGGGTTTAAAAATGAAAAATTTTCTGTTGTGCGTAGAGCTCGGAACTTCTTCGAACATTTCGATGAACGGATGGATAAACATATTGGGGAAGCCGACGGATTGATTATTCAGCGGCTAATTCAAGACCACGAGCCTACTGATGTTGCGTTCGATGACGGTCGGATCTATCGGCCGAAATTCATGCAATTTTTAAACACCACAACTTGGGAAGTTACTCTGTATGGTGAACGCTTCGCTCTTTTAGAGGTTCTTGATCTTTTGAAAGCGGTACGGGCAAGTTCTCAGGCTGCGCTTCAAAAAATGGGAGCGACTACAACGATGGGTGCCTCTAGCTCCGCGTCTAACTGATGAAGAAACACCACCCAAGCGCTGATAGGCCAATGCGACCGGGCTTTGGGGTGGAAGGCGTCGCGGTGGCTTGCGCGGTGAACCTCCAAAAATACAGCGACCACCGTGTCGCACGTATTTTTCGTCAGCGCGAGTGATTCCACCCCAAAACCGCACGCGCGTTGGCCTGTCGGCGCGAGCTGCGCATGATCACAGGTTCATGCAGAGTGCACTGCCAAAGTCTTAAATATCTGAATATATAAAATAATAGAGAAAAAATAGGAAAAATGTTTACCTATTAATTGCACTAAAAGCTATTATTAATATAACAAAACTAACTATTTAATAGCATTTATTTCCGTAAATCTATCACTCTTCGAGCTTTCCCGGCACTGCGCTCCACCCCGCCAGCAGCCTTGAGTTCAATCGACGCGCTGCTGCCAATATAGGCCTTGATGTCATGCTGCAATTGCCGGGCGGCGGCTTGGGCGGCGGGGCTGGTGGGGTCTGTGCCGGGTTGCGTTTCTACCAGCACCTGCAATTCGTCCAACACGCCCACGCGGCGCAACACGCACTGGTAATGCGGGGCCAACTCGGGGCGTTTGAGGATGAGTTCTTCGATCTGTGTGGGGAAGACGTTCACGCCGCGCACGATCATCATGTCGTCGCTGCGGCCGGTGATTTTTTCCATGCGGCGCATGGTGCGCGCGGTGCCCGGCAGCAAGCGCGTGAGGTCGCGGGTGCGGTAACGGATGATGGGCAGCGCTTCTTTGGTCAGGCTGGTAAAGACCAGTTCACCCATCTCGCCGTCGGCCACCAATTCGCCTGTTTCGGGGTTGATGATCTCGGGGTAGAAGTGGTCTTCCCAAATGGTGGGGCCGTCTTTGGTCTCAAAACATTCGCTGGCTACACCGGGGCCCATGACCTCGCTTAAGCCGTAGATGTCGACCGCATCCAGGCCCATGCGTTGTTCGATGTTGGTTCGCATGTCGTTGGTCCACGGTTCGGCACCAAAGATGCCGATGCGCAGGCTTGAATCTGCTGCGTTCATGCCCTGGCGCTCAAATTCTTCGGCAATTGCCAGCATGTAGCTGGGCGTGACCATGATGATGTCGGGTTTGAAGTCGGTGATGAGCTGCACCTGCCGCTCGGTCTGGCCGCCGCCAAAAGGCACCACGGTCAGGCCCAGTTTCTCAGCCCCGTAATGCGCGCCCAGGCCGCCAGTGAACAGGCCGTAGCCATAAGACACATGCACCAGGTCTCCAGGCCGTGCACCACCGGCCCGGATGCTTCGGGCCACC
>JANOWY010000448.1:0-15948 GCA_031418135.1 Rhodoferax sp.
GGACGAAGAAGCCGACGCCCTGTACCTGCGCCTGATACGCGAGCACCCCACCTCGCCCATGGTCGGGCAGGCCGAAAAAGCCCGCACCGCGTTTGGCCACAAGCGCCTGAAATCCGGCGCAGTCGGCGGCTTGCGCCCTGATGTGGTCATGTACATCACCGGGGCGCTGCAAACCTTCAAAAAGCTGGGTGCCACCAAGCGGCATGCCATCGCCGTCGAGATAGCCACGCTGGGCCGGTCCGGCCTGGACATCAATGACCCCACCGACAAATACAAATTGAAGTCCTTGCCCGGCAAGTTCACCGGCCTGCATCTGCTGGCCATCATGTACACCGCGTTCCGGCAAATTGATCCCACACTCAACACCGGGGCCGATTTCGATGCCGAGTTTGAAGCCGCATTGAAGTTTCAGAAGAAATAGCCGCCGAGCTGGTGCCACGAACGGACTGTTGTGAAATCCACAACGCTGACAGCAGCCAGCAAAATATATGTCAGTTCAACCTCGCAGAGATATCCCCTGTTTTAGACCCAAAGACCCAAGATCACCCCCCGCACAGTCGCAGAAATTCTTGAGGGGGTATTTTTGGGGGTATCGACGAGTTATAGGCATGAAAATTCCTTATTGCATAAGGGTTTCAAGGCATGATGTGAACGACGCCTTCCCGCCAAATTAAAAGCCCCGAAAACCCAATGTTTTCGGGGCTTTTTTATGGTGCGAACCCTTGGGTTGAGAGCACTCTTAACGTATTACTTTTGCACCGCTTGCACCATTTTCATGGCGGATGAGATCAGTGTGGAGACTTCCATCATGTTGCTGGGTACGACCAGCGTGGTCGTGGCATCTGACGCCACCCGCGAATAGGCTTCGACCGCTTTTTCAGCCACTTTGAGCTGCACCGCCTGGTCACCACCCGGTTGGCGAATCGCGGCGGCGATGCGTTCAATGGCACCGGCGGTGGCTTCAGCCACAGCGGTGATCGAAGCCGATTCGCCAGCGGCTTTGTTGATCACGGCCTGCTTTTCACCTTCCGAGCGGGCGATGGAAGCCTCTCGCTCACCGGTTGCGATGTTGATTTGCTCTTGGCGGCGGCCTTCAGAGGCGGCGATCAAGGCGCGTTTTTCGCGTTCGGCGGTGATCTGCTGCTGCATCGCGTGCAAAATTTCTTTGGGTGGCGTGAGGTCTTTTATCTCATAACGCAATACCTTCACGCCCCAGTTCAGGGCCGCTTCGTCAATTGCCTGCACCACTTGTGCGTTGATGATGTCGCGCTCTTCAAAAGTTTTGTCGAGTTCCAGCTTGCCAATCACGCTGCGCAGCGAGGTTTGCGCCAATTGCGAAATGGCCAGAATGTAGTTACTGCTGCCATAACTGGCGCGCATGGCATCGGTGACTTGAAAGTACAAAATGCCATCCACCTGCAACTGGGTGTTGTCGCGGGTGATACACACCTGGCTGGCGATATCCAGCGGCACTTCCTTGAGCATGTGGCGGTACGCCACTTTGTCGATAAAGGGAATCAAAAAGTTCAGGCCAGGTGTTAAGGTTTGGTGGTATTTTCCGAAGCGCTCAACTACCCAGGCATGCTGCTGAGGCACCACTTTAAGGGTTTGGGTGACAAAAATAATCGCGACAACAAGCAAGATAAAGGCAGTGGTCATGGGTTTCTTTCAGAGCAAAGCAGATCAGATCAGGGAACGGCAGGGATAGGCAGGGCACACTATATTTTTTCCACGATCAGACGACTGCCGGCCATTTCGACGATCCGGTGATTGCCAGCAGTTTTTTCGGCACCGTCGCGCAAAGCCGCAGCCCAACTGGCCCCCCGGTAGATGACGTTGGCCGTGCCGTCGGCTTGCCAAGCACCTACATGAACGGTTTCGCCAATATCGAGGTTTACATCGCGGTTTTGGCTGGCTTTGGCGGGTTGAGGCAAGGTACTGCGCATCTTGCGAAGTATCAGCACCGAGGCACCACCGACAACGGCTGCCACCGCCATTTGCACTGCCAAACCCGCACCAAAATGAGCGGCGACAGCCCCGGCAGCCAAACCAATGGCAATCATCAGCAGGTAAAAAGTGCCGGTCATGAGTTCGACGGCTACGGCAACGCCAGCCAGCAGCCACCAGACGGAAGATTGGGCCAATGTGTTCATGTCGCCACATTTTGGGCCGAATCTGGCCAAACGCAATAGGCTTGGTGCGATATTTCCTTACACTTCGCGCCTGTTTTGATATTTACCAATGCGCAACGCCGGAGTCCACCATGAAGTTTAGGTTTCCCATCGTCATCATCGACGAAGATTTCCGTTCGGAAAACACTTCGGGATTGGGTATTCGTGCATTGGCCCAGGCCATCGAGAGCGAGGGCTTCGAGGTGCTGGGCGTCACCAGTTACGGCGACTTGAGCCAGTTTGCCCAGCAGCAAAGCCGCGCCAGCGCTTTCATTCTCTCGGTGGATGACGACGAGTTCACGCCTGGCCCCGACTTGGACCCGGCGGTGCTGAACCTGCGCCATTTCATCGAAGAGGTGCGCCGCAAAAATCTGGACGTGCCGATTTACGTGTACGGCGAAACCAAAACCTCGCGCCACATCCCCAATGACATCCTGCGCGAGCTGCACGGCTTCATCCACATGTTTGAGGACACGCCGGAGTTTGTGGCGCGCCACATCATCCGTGAAGCCAAAAGTTACCTCGAAGGCGTGCAACCGCCTTTCTTCAAGGCCTTGCTTGATTACGCCGAAGACGGCTCCTACTCCTGGCATTGCCCCGGCCATTCAGGCGGCGTAGCCTTCCTGAAGAGCCCGGTGGGCCAGATGTTTCACCAGTTTTTTGGCGAGAACATGCTGCGTGCTGATGTCTGCAATGCCGTGGAAGAGCTTGGCCAGTTGCTGGACCACAGCGGCCCGATAGCTGCCAGCGAGCGCAATGCAGCGCGCATCTTTAACGCCGACCATTGTTTTTTTGTGACCAATGGCACCAGCACTTCCAACAAGATGGTGTGGCACCACTGCGTGGCCCCGGGCGATGTGGTGGTGGTAGACCGCAATTGCCATGTCTCCATCCTGCACGCCATCATCATGACAGGGGCAGTGCCAGTTTTCCTGAAACCCACCCGCAACCACTTTGGCATCATTGGGCCGATTCCCAAAAGCGAGTTCGAGCCAGCGGCGATCCGCGCCAAAATTGCCGCCAACCCATTGCTCAAGGGCGTGGATACAGCACAAATCAAGCCGCGGGTGCTGACCCTGACGCAATCCACCTACGACGGTGTGTTGTACAACACCGAAACCATCAAGACCATGCTCGATGGGTATGTGGACAACCTGCACTTCGACGAAGCCTGGCTGCCCCACGCCGCCTTTCACCCGTTTTATGGCACCTACCACTCGATGGGCAAAAACCGCACGCGCCCCGAGAAGGCGGTGGTGTACGCCACCCAATCCATCCACAAATTGCTGGCCGGCATCAGCCAGGCCAGCCATGTGCTGGTGCAGGATTCACAAACCGTGAAGCTGGACAAACACCTCTTCAACGAGGCGTATTTGATGCACACCAGCACCAGCCCGCAGTACAGCATCATCGCCAGCTGCGACGTGGCGGCCGCCATGATGGAACCGCCCGGTGGCACCGCGCTGGTGGAAGAAAGCATCATGGAAGCGCTGGATTTCCGACGTGCCATGCGCAAGGTCGATGAAGAATACGGTGACGATTGGTGGTTCAAGGTTTGGGGGCCCGACAAACTGGTCGACGAAGGCATTGGCCGGGCCGATGCCTGGATCATCAAGGGCGAAGCGCCCAATGCCAAGGCCGGCGTGAACTGGCACGGTTTTGGCAAGATGGCACCGGGCTTCAACATGCTGGACCCGATCAAGGCGACCATCGTCACGCCGGGTATGGATTTGAAGGGTACGTTTGCCAAAACCGGCATCCCGGCCAGCATCGTCACCAAGTTTTTGGCGGAGCACGGCGTGGTGGTTGAGAAAACTGGTCTGTACAGTTTTTTCATCATGTTCACCATCGGCATCACCAAGGGCCGCTGGAACAGCATGCTGACGGCGCTGCAGCAGTTCAAAGACGATTACGCCAAAAACCAGCCCATGTGGCGCATCTTGCCCGAGTTCTGCCAAAAGTACCCCAAATACGAAAAAATGGGCCTGGCCGATTTGTGCCAGCATGTGCATGCGTTGTACGCCAAATACGACATCGCCCGGCTCACCACCGACATGTATTTAAGCGACCTGCAACCGGCCATGAAACCCAGCGATGCCTACGCCCACATTGCCCAGCGCAAAACCGAACGGGTCGAAATTGACCACTTGGAAGGCCGCATCACCGTGGGGCTAGTCACGCCGTATCCACCGGGCATTCCGCTCTTGATACCGGGCGAAGTGTTCAACCGCAAAATTGTGGATTACCTCAAATTCTCCCGCGAATTCAATGCCCAGTGCCCTGGCTTTGAAACCGATATTCATGGGTTGGTGGAAGAAGAGGGCGCTGATGGCAAGGTGCACTATTATGCAGATTGTGTGTTGATTTAGCTTTATTTATCTATTTGCCATAATTAAGTATTTTAAATAATCAATTTAGCTATTTTTATAGCAGCTTATTATTCCTATAGGATAAGAACAAAATTGCTTATTTTTTGAATTAAAAACTATAGGAAATATTAAATCGTGAAGGTTCTTGCCAAGGTTTGACCTGCATCAATACCGCCAGGAATGCGGCTCCTAAAGTGATGCCATCACTACAGGAGACGCACGATGAAACAGCTTTTTCAATCCTCAAGGCGGCAGTCGCGGGTTTTTCAGGGCTTGGTTTGCTCTTTTGTATTTGGGATTGCACTGACCGCCTGTTCGCCTGACAAACAGGCCAGTCAGCTGGCAGGCGCGCCTGCTTCATCGACCGCAGTCGCATCCAACGATCAGGGCCCACCGCAAGGCGACCCCATCAAGGCCGTGTTGACCAGTCCGCCCTTGGTTCCGCCTGCCACCAACCGCAAGGCACCAGCAAAGGTCATCGTTGAGCTTGAAGTCCGCGAGCTCGAAAAAGAAATTTCGGAAGGGGTGACCTACACCGTATGGACTTTTGGCGGCACGGTGCCAGGCAGCTTCATCCGGGTCCGGCAAGGGGATACGGTGGAGTTCCATCTCAAAAACCACCCCGATTCCAAAATGCCACACAACATTGACCTGCATGGCGTGACCGGCCCGGGCGGCGGCGCCGCATCAAGCTTCACGGCCCCAGGGCATGGTTCGCAATTCACCTTCAAAGCGTTGAATGCAGGCTTGTATGTTTACCACTGCGCGACCGCACCGGTTGGCATGCACGTGGCCAATGGCATGTATGGGCTGATCCTGATCGAGCCGCCCGAAGGGTATGCGCCGGTAGACCGGGAGTATTACGTCATGCAGGGCGATTTCTACACGGCCGGCAAATACCGCGAAAAGGGTTTGCAGGCGTTTGACATGCAAAAGGCCATTGATGAGCGGCCCACCTATGTGTTGTTCAATGGATCGGAATCTGCCCTGACCGGCACCAACGCACTCAAAGCCAAGGTCGGCGAAAAGGTGCGGCTGTACATCGGCAACGGCGGACCCAACCTGGTGTCCAGCTTTCACGTGATCGGCGAAATTTTTGACAAGGTGTGGTTTGAAGGCGGCACCAAGTTTCAGGAAAACGTGCAAACCACCCTCATCCCGGCCGGGGGCGCAGCCATTGCCGAATTCAAGACCGAGGTGCCTGGCACCTATGTGATTGTTGATCACTCCATCTTCAGGGCCTTCAACAAAGGCGCGTTAGGCATGATGAAAGTAGATGGGCCCGAAAACAAGGCCATCTATTCGGGCAAGGAGGTAGATTCCACCTACTTGGGCGACAAAAAATCAGACCTGAGCAGCGTGGCAGTGGCCACCCAAGCGGCCTCCAAGGGGGCGCTGACGCTGGACATGCAGGTCCAGGCGGGCAAAGCGCTCTTCAACGGAGCCTGCTCGGTTTGCCACCAACCCACTGGCGAAGGGCTCGCGGGTGTCTTCCCGCCACTGGCCAAATCAGACTATTTGTTGGCTGACAAAAAACGCGCGATTGGGGTTGTACTAAATGGATTGAACGGTGCCATCAAGGTAAACGGCCAGGACTACAACTCGGTCATGCCGCCGATGAGCCAACTGGCCGACGATGAAATTGCCAACCTGCTGAGTTTCGTGGGAAACAGCTGGGGCAATAACGCGGGGGCCTTCAGCGCCGCCGAGGTGGCGAAAGTGCGGGCCAGCACCCCGCGTCCCAAGGGTGCGGCGCACTGAGTTCGACCGGTGAAATCGCTCAAGATGGGTTGGTGGATCGCCAAGTGCATGGCTTTCGCCGTGGTGTTGCCGAGCGTGATGGCCGCAGGGCCAACGCCTGACACCCAGGCCTCAACCGCCTATCCTGAGGCTGCAAACAGTCGGCCTGCCAACGGCGCGAAAGCGGCAGCCTATCGAAGCCTGCCTGCGGGCAGCTTTGCCAGCTTGTTGCCTCCCAATGACAAACAGGCGATTGTGAAAATGCCTGCGTTTACCTTGCGGGTGTTGCCCGTCACCCAGGCCGATTTCGCCGATTTTTTGCGTCGCGACACGCCCTGGCGCCGCTCGCGTGTGTCTGGGAGTGTGCTGGCAGACGCGCAGTATTTGCAATCCTGGAGTGATGATCTGCAACCGCTGGCCGCCTTAACCCGGCGCCAGCTTTTGCAGCAACCGGCAACGCAGGTCAGCTGGTTTGCCGCTCAGGCTTTTTGCGAGGCTGAAGGCGCGCGGCTGCCGACCTGGCACGAATGGGAATATGCCGCTGCTGCCGATGAACACCACCGCGACGCACGCGCCGATGCGGCCTGGCGCGACCGCATCTTGACGTGGTACGGGCAGACTTCCAAGGCATTGCCCGTGGTGGGCCAACAGCAGCCCAACGTGTACGGCATTCATGACCTGCATGGCGTTATTTGGGAATGGGTCGACGACTTCGGGGCGTTGATGGTCAGCGGCGACAACCGCAATCAGGGTGACCCCGATATTGCCCGTTTCTGTGGTGCTGGTGCCATCTCGGCCAATGACCGGGCCAATTACCCGGTGCTGATGCGCATGGCGATGCTGTCGTCGCTGCGGGCGATGGATACCAACCGCAACCTGGGTTTTCGCTGTGCCCGAAGCGTTTCGCCACGGTCCACAATCCGTTTGAGGAAAACACCATGAGCCATCGCCGCTTGATCCTTCGCCAAACCGGGGCCGCACTGGTTGCGCTGGGCCTGTCAGCTGCCAGCCGAAGCGACATGGGCAAGGCGCCCGCGGTACCAACGGCAGCATCGCGGCAGTCGCTCTACCAACTCAAAATCCCGCTGACGGACCAGTCAGGCGCAGCCGCTTGGTGGGGTGAATTTGGCGAAGCAGTCCGTCCTGCGGGTAAAAAAGAGGCCCATCCGCGTCTGGTTGGCATGTTTTACACCCGTTGCGACATGGTCTGCCCGATGTTGTTCGAAAGCATACGCTTGATGGAAGCCACTTTGCCCGAGGTTTCGCGCCAGCGCCTGCGCGTCAGCCTAATCACGCTGGATCCCGAGCGTGACGACGTGGCGTCTCTGAAAAAAACAGCCGACCAGCGCGGCGGTGAACCAGAGCGGTGGCGGCTGTACCGCAGTGATCCGCGCGACGTGCGCAAAATTGCTGCGTTGCTGGGCGTGCAATACCGTCGGCTGGACAGTGGCGACTTCAGCCATTCTGCGCCCGTCATTTTGCTGGATGGGCAGGGTGTTGAGGTCGGCAGGACCGATCAAATTACCAGGCCCGATCCTGCTTTTCTCAAGCTGCTGGCAAAAGTGGCCGACAACCCCACTTGATTAAAGTGGCGGGCCGCACTGCGGCACCTGCAGCGAGCCTTCGGGCGTTCGCTACAGGTGCAAGGCCGACTCGCTTCAGATGTTGAACCAGCCTGCAAACTGGGTTAACCTCTGCGAATGACCGATTCCTTGCATTCCCGCTATTCCCACGAACCCGTGCTTCGCACGGCCTGCTCGTCTTGCCGCTTGCGTGACATCTGCATGCCGGTTGGATTGAACGCGGTTGAAATGGCCAAAATAGACCAAATGGTCAGCACACGGGTCAAGATCAAGGCCGGTGAAATCCTGTTCCGTTCGGGCGGTCGGTTCAAGTCGCTGTATGCCGTGCGCACCGGGTTTTTCAAAAGCACCATTGGCACGCCGGATGGGCGGGAGCAGGTTTCGGGCTTTTACATGAGCGGCGAAATATTGGGCCTGGATGGCATGGCCAATGGCCAGCACGTAAGCAACAGCCGCGCGCTGGAAGATTCTGAAGTGTGCGTGCTACACGTGAACCTCATCAACGAGCTGGCGCCTGATGTACCCGCCTTGCAGCAACACGTGCAAAAAGTGATGAGCAAAGAAATTGTGAATGACCACGACCATCTCTTCATGCTCGGTTCGATGCGGGCCGATGCGCGGCTGGCCAGTTTTTTGCTGAATTTGCTTTCGCGGCTGCACACGCGCGGCCAGGCCCAGCACGAGTTGTTGCTGCGCATGACGCGTGAAGACATTGGCAGCTACCTGGGCCTGACACTTGAAACGGTTAGTCGCAGCTTCAGCAAACTCGCCAAAATGGGCGTGTTGGCAGTCGAGCAAAAACGGGTGCGGGTGTTGAACCCGGCGGCACTGCACCAGATTGCCGATCATGAAGATGCCCCGGTCTGCCAGCAACCCGTGTTGCCTTCGCACCTGCCCGCCGCAGTGAAACCGGGCGGCGCAACCCGTGTGAAGCCAGTGGCACCGTTGCTTTCGGCGTGATCTCCACGACGCAGCTCGCCTATCGGTATCACGATGGGCAAAACCTGCAATTTCCGGATATTGAGGTGCCCCAAGCGGGCGTGTTGCTGCTGCGAGGCCCATCGGGCGCGGGCAAATCGACCTGGCTTGCCTTGGTGGCGGGGTTATTGCGGCCTGCTGCCGGGCGTGTGTGTGTAGCTGGTCAAGATTTGGCCGGGCTATCGCCCGTGGCTACCGACGCGTGGCGTGCCAAAACCATTGGCTTTTTGCCCCAAAAACTGCATTTGAGCGACGCGTTAACCGTAACGGGCAACCTGGCCATTGCGCAATGGGCCGCAGGCGTTCACGATGACCCGAGCGCCGTGCAACGGGTACTGACCAGCTTGGGCGTGGCCGATTTGGCACTGCGCAAGCCACACCAGTTATCGGGTGGGCAAGCCCAACGCGTGGCGCTGGCGCGAGCGGTGTTGCTCGCGCCACGCGTGATATTGGCCGACGAACCCACCGCCAGCCTGGACGATGCTGCCGCCCACACTGCGCTGGCGCTGTTGCAACTAGTCGCCCACAACCATACGGCCACCCTGGTGATTGCCACCCATGACAACCGCGTTGCGCAAGCTCTGCCACATGCGCTGGTTTGCCAATTGACGGTGCCCGTTGTTGCAAATGGAGCCAATCCGTCATGAGCCTGGTGGCGCTTGCCTACCGATACCTGTGGTCGCGGCCACTGGCAACGGCGCTCAACCTGGTTTTGCTGGCGCTCGGGCTGGCCTCGATCACCTTGGTGGTGTTGATCGCCGAACAAATGGACCGCGCCTTTGAGCGCGATCTGGCCGGTATCGACCTGGTGGTGGGCGCCAAGGGCAGCCCGTTGCAGCTCATACTGGCCGGCGTTTTTCATATTGATGTACCACCGGGCAACATCCCCTTGGCGGCGGTGCAAGAACTGGCGGCCAACCCGCAGGTGGCACAGCTGATTCCGCTCAGCCTGGGCGATACGTTGCGCGGCTTTCGCATTGTGGGCACCACCCCGGCCTATGCCCGGCACTACCAGGCCACGTTAGCGCAAGGTGCTCATTGGGCTGCCGATTCGCAAACCACGGTGCAAACCAATGGCCCAAGACAAGCCACGACGCAAGCGCCAGACGCAGCCAAGGCTGGCATCAATCTGCAAGCCGTATTGGGTGCACAAGTGGCCAAAGAAACGGGTTTGGGCCTGGGCGCGCGTTTCGCCAGTTCGCACGGCCTGGGCGGCAAAGGTCACGAACACGGCGACAACCTGTATCGGGTGGTAGGTATCCTGGCCCCGTGCGCTTGCGTGCTGGATCGCCTGGTGCTGACACCGCTCGAATCAGTCTGGCAAGTGCATGAAAAAGCCGTTGCGCTGGACGAGAGCGACCGCAAAGTGATGCAGGCTGAACGTGAAGTTACCTTGGCGCTTATCACCTACAAGAGCCCGCTGGCGGCAGTCAGCTTGCCGCGTTTTATCAACACCACCACCGAGATGCAAGCGGCGGCTCCGGCAGTTGAAATTACCCGCCTGCTGCGCATGGTGGGCGTGGGCACCCGGGTGTTGCAGGGGTTTGGCGCGGTGCTGCTGCTGACTGCCGGGCTCAGCGT
Source organism: Rhodoferax sp. (assembly GCA_031418135.1). Classification (GTDB taxonomy): domain Bacteria; phylum Pseudomonadota; class Gammaproteobacteria; order Burkholderiales; family Burkholderiaceae_C; genus JANYCG01. Next base: position 10,423 of record JANOWY010000448.1, read on the forward strand.
TTTTATCGCCTTGTGGAACGCCGTACGCGAGCGCCGGGCCGATTTGGCCATGCTGCGCATGTTGGGCGCGTCGGCCCCCAAAATCGCTGGTTTGTTGCTGTGTGAGGCCCTGTTGTTGGCCTTGCTGGCCACCGTGCTGGGCATGGCGTTTGGCCATGCGCTCACCAGCCTGATTGGCCATTGGTTACAAGCCGAACGTTCGCTGGCGCTGACCGGCCGGATCTGGCTGCCCGCAGAGTGGTGGGTGCCGGCCTTGGGCGCGGCGGTGGCGCTGCTGGCCGCCTTGCTGCCGGCGCTGGGCGCTTATCGGCTGGACGTAACGACTTTGCTCAACGCCCGTTGAACCGTTTTTGACTTGATTTTTGGAGAACCCATGAAAAGCCCACTTTTGCAATTTTTGGCGGTTTTTTGCATCGCACTCAACAGCGCCATCGCTGTTGCGCAACATTCTGACCAGGAGACCAAAGAAGACATTCGCCGCCACCGAGCCATGGCGGCAGCCCACGAGAGCGCCGCCAAATGCCGTGAATCCGGCAAGAAGGAAGACCTGTGCAACAAGGAGTTACAGGCTGCCTGCAAAGGCTTGGCCATCGGCAAATTTTGCGGCATGAAACACGAGCATTGAAAATCGGCGGGGCAGGCAGCGTGGGCGCGGCGCAATTGCCTCAACCCTTGACACAGATCAAAACCAAGCGCGGGCGGTGGGCCTACGCTTGAGGCTCATCACTCAAAGGAGCCTCTCATGTACCAACGCATCCTGATCTGCACCGATGGTTCACCCCTGTCTGACAAAGCCGTTAAATCCGGCATCGCACTGGCCGCCGGGCTGGATGCCGAAATTGTGGCTTTTACAGCCGTCGATTTTTATCCGCAATCCTACTTTGAAGGTGCCATCGTGCTGACCGCCAAGGAGGTGCAAGCGATTGAAAAACAATGGCGCGACAAAGCCCAGGCCGTGTTGGACGACGTGCAAAAACAGGCGCACACCCGCGACGTGAAAACCACCACGGTAGTGGGCCAGGGTTTGGTGTCCGATGCCATCATCAAGGCTGCCAAAAAACACAAGTGCGACCTCATCGTGATGGCCTCACACGGGCGCAAAGGTGTGGCACGGGTGCTGTTGGGCAGCGAAACCCTGGCGGTGCTGACGCATTCGACCTTGCCTGTGCTGGTGTTACGGTAGTCGCGCGGGATTCCCGCCGAAAACCGCCCGCCCACGCCAGTCGGCGAAGTGTGGTGCAATCAAATCCATGTCCGCCATACTACCCCACGCCCTGCAGCCCAAAAGCAAATGGCCTATCCAAGATGCAGCCTTATCCGCCGACCCGCAGGGCCAAAACCGCATCGTCACCATCCTGCTGAACATCGGCCACGCCATAGACCACATGTTTCTGTTGGTGTTTGCCACGGCCGTCGCAGTAATGGCGGCAGATTTCGGTTTTACGCGCTGGGAAGACCTGATGCCCTGGGGCGTGGGCGCATTTGTCATGTTTGGCCTGGGCTCGCTGCCGGCCGGGCGTTTGGGTGATTTGTGGGGCCGCCGACCGATGATGATCTTGTTTTATTTCGGCATGGGTGTCTCGCTGATTTTGGTGGCGTTGACCCGCACAACCTGGCAACTCGCGCTGGCGCTCACGCTGATGGGCAGCTTCAGCGCCATCTACCACCCGGTGGGCATCCCCATGTTGTTGCAAAACGCCGCCAAACCCGGTGCCACGATTGGCCTGAACGGCTTGTCGGGCAACCTGGGGATCGCCGTGGCTGCGCTGATTACCGGGTATCTGGTGAAGCATTTTGGCTGGCGCACGGCGTTTGTGGTGCCGGGTGTGGTGTCGTTGGTGATGGGCCTGTTGTTCATTTGGCTGAGCCCGCGCGAAGCCGAGTCGCCCGCCAAACGCACCGGCAAAGCACCCGTGGCCCTGAACAAAGCCCAACTGGCACGCGCCTTCACAGTGATGACGGCCGCAGCGGCCAGTGGTGGCTTGTTGTTCAACCTCACCACCAACGGCAACACGCAGTTGATGACCGAGCGTTTTCGGGGGGTGCTGGCCGACCCGGCCGTGCTGGGTGCGTTGCTGGCGCTGGTCTACGCCGTGGCCTCAGTGGCGCAAGTAGTGGTGGGGCGGCTGATCGACCGGTTTCCTATCAAGTTTTTGTACCGCATCGTCGCGCTGATGCAGATCCCGCTGCTGATTTTGGCGGCCTTTGCCCAAGGCTGGTGGCTGTTTGCGGCGCTGATTGGCGTGATGATTGCCATCTTTGGCGCCATCCCCTTCACCGACGCGATGATTGTTCGTTACGTGGATGACCGCATGCGCTCACGGGTGGCGGGTATGCGTCTGGCAGTCTCGATTGGCTTGAGTTCTGTGGCGGTCTGGGCGCTGGGCCCGGCGGTCAAAACGATGGGTTTTGAGACGCTGTTTTTGATACTGGCGGGCATTGCCGTGAGTACCGTGGCCATTGTGAGCTGGCTGCCGGATGAGCCAGTCAAGCCGGTTTAGCAGATCTCGATTAAGTGCAAAAGTAAGGCATTTATAATTAATTTTTAAAAAATAAATTATAAAATTAACATATTTTTGCTATATTAAAAGTAACAAATAATGCAATAATTATATGAACAATATGTATTTTTATCTAAAAAAATATTACACACTAAATAAATCGGTAATTTGCGATAAGTCGGCGGTGCAGATTCACGCCCCTTGAGCCCAACAACATACGTCAGGCGTCGCACCGTACAGCCCAATTACCCCGCTACAGCAGGTTCGGCAATGCCCCCCACCACTTGGCTGAAGCCGCCATCCACATAGGTAATTTCGGCACTCACGCCAGCGGCCAGGTCGCTGAGCAAAAAGGCGGCTACGTTGCCCACATCATCAATCGTTACGTTGCGGCGGATCGGTGAGGCCGCGGCCACCACGCTCAAAATCTTGCCAAAGCCCTTGATGCCGCTGGCTGCCAGGGTTTTGATGGGCCCGGCACTGATGCCGTTGACCCGCATGCCCGGCCTGTCGGCAATTTGGCCCAAGGATTCAGCCAGGTAACGCACGGACGCTTCGAGTGAAGCCTTGGCCAAACCCATAGTGTTGTAGTTGGGCACGGTGCGCATGGCACCCAGGTACGTGAGGGTGAGCAGGGCGCTTTTGGCATTCAGCATCGGCAGGGCGGCCTTGGCCATGGCCGGAAAGCTATAAGCGCTGATATCGTGGGCAATCCTGAAATTTTCACGCGTCAGGCCGTCCAAAAAATCACCGGCAATCGCCTCGCGCGGGGCGAAACCGATGGCGTGTACAAAGCCGTCAAATGTGGGCCAGGTGGCCGACAGGTCTTTGAACATGGCGGCAATTTGCTCGTCAGAACCCACATCGCAATCAAAAATGAGTTTGGAGCCACAATCGGCCGCAAATTCGGTGATGCGGTCTTTGAAACGCTCACCCACGTAGCTAAAAGCCAGTTCGGCCCCTTCACGGTGGCAGGCTTTGGCGATGCCATAGGCGATGGAGCGGTTACTCAAGACACCGGTGATGAGAAGTTTTTTGCCGGCCAGAAAGCCCATGATTGCTCCTTTTTGTATTTGCTGTGTGGTTGCCCGGGCACTTGGCCTATCGGCAAGCCGCGAATGATGCAGAATTGTCGCATGCGCTGTTTACGCACCCTCCTGTTTTGCCTTCTGGCTGCCACTTCGGGCCCGGCGGTTTGGGCTGCGCATGGCTATGCCCTGTGGGGCGATCTGAAGTACCCGGCGGGTTTTACCCACTTTGACTACGTTAACCCGCAGGCCCCCAAAGCGGGGGAGTTGCGATTGGTCAGCAATGTGCGCAATTCGACCTTTGACAAATACAACCCGTTCACCATCAAGGGCAGTTCTCCTGCTTACCTGGCCGCTTTGATGTTTGATTCGTTGCTGACGGGCTCGATGGATGAAACCGGCTCGGCTTACGGCTTGCTCGCAGGTGATGTCGAAGTAGCGGCGGACGGCCTCTGGGCCGTGTTCAAGATCCGCCCCGAGGCGCGCTTTCACAACGGTGACCCGGTGCTGGCGCTGGATGTCAAACACAGCTACGACACACTGATGGGCAAATACACCTCGCCCGCCTACAAAAACATCCTCGAAGACGTGGCCGGCATTGAGGTGCTGGATGACCGCAGTGTGCGTTACCGCTTCAAAAAGCCCAACCGCGAATTGCCGATCACGGTGGGTGGCTTGCCGGTTTTCAGCCGCAAATGGGGCCAGGAGGTAGACCCCAAAACCGGCGTCATCAAAACCCCCGCCAAAACCTTCGACCAGGTTGTCACCGACATACCGATTGGCAGCGGCCCCTACAAAATCGGCCCGGTGAAGTTTGGCAAAGACATCACCTACGTGCTGGACAAAACCTACTGGGCGCGCGACCTGGCGGTGCGAAAGGGTTCCAATAATTTCGAAAGAATCACTGTCAAAATTTACAAAGACAACACCGCGCGGCTTGAAGCCCTGAAAGCCGGCGAGTTCGACATGATGCGGTTTTTTTCAGCGGGCGACTGGGCGCGCCGGGTCACCGGGCGCAAGTTTGATTCAGGCGAACTCGTCAAGGCCGAATTCAAGCACCGCTTGCCCTCAGGCTTTCAGAGTTATGTATTGAACACCCGGCGTGAGCTGTTCAGGGACGTGCGGGTGCGTCAGGCACTGGGTTTGGCCTATGACTACGAATACATGAACCGCCAGTTGTTTTACAACGCCTACCAGCGCATCAGCGGCATGTTTGGCAATACCGACTGCCAGGCCCAGGAGCTGCCTTCTGCTGAAGAGCTGGCCCTGCTGGAGCCCTTGCGCCCGATGTTGCCCTCCGCCGTATTTGGCCCAGCCTTTAAGCCACCGCGTACGGATGGCAATGATTCATTGCGCGGTAACCTGCTCAAGGCCCGCCAGTTGCTGCGCGAGGCTGGTTGGGAGATCAAGGATGGTGCCTTGCGCGATGTCCATGGCAAGGCCTTTGTCATCGAATACCTGGACAGCAATGAAGGCGGTGCCCGTACCGTTACGCCGTGGATACGCAACCTGGAAAAACTCGGCATCAAGCTCAATTTCCGGCCGGTGGATTTCGCGTTGTACCAGCAGCGTTTGCAAAAATTCGAATTTGACATCACGACCCTGGCTTACCCCGGTACCCACAGCCCGGGGCAGGAATACGCTGACATGTTTGGCAGCAAAGCGGCCGATATTGAAGATTCAGGCAACCTCACGGGCATCAAAAACCCGGCGGTGGATGCGCTGATCAACAGCATGACCAGCGCCAAAACCAAGGCTGAATTGATACCGGCCTGCCGCGCACTGGAGCGGGCCATCACCCACAGCCACGTATTGCTGCCACAGTACACCGCGGGCACGCACCGCATTGCCTACAACGCCAAACGCCTGGAGAAACCCAAAGACATGCCACCTTACGCCCCCGGCGAAGCCTGGGCCATCGATACCTGGTGGTTTAAATAACCATGTTCGCCTACATCCTCAAACGCCTGCTGTTGATGATTCCCACCTTGCTGGGG
>JANOWY010000449.1:0-5363 GCA_031418135.1 Rhodoferax sp.
TCACGAATGATTTGGAAATGGAATAACGGCTCCCTCGGAAATACCCCCTCGCGCCATCATGCTGATAACCCTTGACTTTGGCGCTGTGCTGGCGCAATGGCCGCTGCTGCTCAAAGGCGTGGCCTGGACGGTCGGGCTCACGGTGGTGTCTGCCGTGGTGGGAGTGGCGGTGGGCATTGCCTTTGCCTGGGCCCGCACTTACGGCGGCACGGCACTCAGATGGGTGGTGGGCACCTATGTGGAGCTGATCCGCAATACACCCTTCATCGTGCAGTTGTTTTTTGTGTTTTTTGGCCTGCCGGCAGCGGGGGTTCGGCTGTCGCCCGAAGTGGCGTCCATCATCGCCATGGTGATCAACCTGAGCGCTTACGCCACCGAAATCATCCGCGCCGGTATTGACGCCACCCCCAAAGGCCAGACCGAGGCCGCCTACAGCCTGGCCCTGAACGCGCGCCAGGTTTTCACCCATGTCACCCTGCCGCCGGCGCTGAAAAAGGTGTGGCCTGCACTGGTGAGCCAGATCATCATCGTGATGCTGGGTTCAGCCGTTTGCGGGCAGATCTCGACCGAAGAGCTGAGTTACGCGGCCAACCTGATCCAAAGCCGCAACTTCCGCGCCTTTGAGGCCTACATCATCGCCACTCTGATTTACCTGGCGCTTTCAATTGCCACGCGCAAGTTGCTGAACTGGATTGGCCCCAAGCTGATCTTTGGCCGCTAGAACATGACCCACACAGTCGCCCAATGCGTGTGGCTCCTTGCCCCCCAAGGGGGCCGCATTTTCCCTAGGGGCGGCCCGTCGGGAAAACTTTCTCGCTTCACTCGCCATGGTTGAATTTACCCTATGGGACATCCTGCGCAACCTGCTCGAAGCGGCGCGCTGGACAGTGGCGCTCTCCCTGGTGGCGTTTGTTGGTGGCGGCGTGGTGGGGCTGGGGCTGCTCATTCTGCGGCTGACAGCCTGGCGCGGCACGGCTACCGCTATCGGCGCTTATGTGCAGCTGTTTCAGGGCACCCCGTTGTTGATGCAACTGTTTCTGGCCTACTTTGGCATTGCCCTGCTGGGCGTCAAAACCACCGCCTGGGCCTCGGCAGCGGTGGCGCTAACGCTCTATACCAGCGCGTTTTTGTGCGAAATCTGGCGCGGCTGTGTGGCCGCCATCCCCAAGGGGCAGTGGGAGGCCGCCAGCAGCCTGGCGCTGAATTTTGGCGAGCAATTGCGTTACATCGTCTTCCCGCAAGCCATCAAGATCGCCATTCCGCCCACGGTTGGGTTCTTGGTGCAGGTGGTCAAGGGCACAGCCCTGGCCTCGGTGATTGGTTTTATCGAACTCACCAAGGCCGGCACCATGATCACCAACGCCACCTTCAAGCCGTTTGTGGTGTTCAGCTGTGTCGCGCTGTTGTACTTTGCGTTGTGTTTCCCCATCAGCTTGGTGGCCAAGCGGCTGGAGCGGCGCTTCACCCGCCGGGCCTGAGTGAACCCGGCTTCTTACGTTTTGGCCTCTGAAAGATCCCTCATGTCCGCCATCATTGACATCCAGAGCCTGCGCAAATCCTTCGGCAGCAACGAAGTGCTCAAGGGCATTGATTTACAGGTGCAGGCCGGCGAGGTGATCGCCATCATCGGCAAAAGCGGCTCGGGCAAAAGCACGCTGCTGCGCTGCATCAACGGACTGGAAGTCTTCCAGCAAGGCCGCCTGACGGTGAGCGGCAAACCGCTGCTGCACGGCAACCCCCAGGCGATGCGCGAGCTGCGCCAGTCGGTGGGCATGATTTTCCAGAACTTCAACCTGTTCCCGCACCTGACCGTGGGCAAAAACATCATGCTGGCGCCGCGCCTGGTGAAGCTGCAAGCCAGCGAAGCGGGCATTGCCGACGCGCGCAAACTGCTGGCACGGGTTGGCTTGGCCGAGAAATTTGACGCCTGGCCGGACGAGCTTTCAGGCGGCCAACAGCAACGCGTGGCCATAGCGCGGGCGCTCGCGATGCAGCCGGCCGTGCTGCTGTGCGACGAAATCACCTCGGCGCTGGACCCGGAGCTCGTCGGCGAAGTACTCAAAGTGGTCGAAAGCCTGGCGCAAGAAGGCATGACGCTGCTGATGGTGACGCACGAAATGAGTTTTGCCCGGCGTGTGAGTGACCGCGTGATCTTCATGCACCAAGGCCGAGTGCATGAAATGGGGCCACCGGCGGCGTTGTTTGGCAGCCCGCAGACGCCTGAGTTGCAGCAGTTTTTATCGACTTTGTCGGATTGACATCGTTAAAGCATTTTTATTTAAAAATAAAATAGGCATTTTTAAAATTTACCAACTTGTTTTTACACAAATTGTATTGTGAGCTATTTATACTATAGCAAATACGTATGTTTTAAATTTGATACTTATTTAAAATATCTAAAATCTTATTTTTTGTCCCCCACCACTGAAAGCAAACCCATGAACTCACCTTGCAAACCAGTTGCCACCATTTCGCCCAACGCACAGGCCCAGGCCGCTTTGGCGGGTGTTACACGTCGGCGTAGTTTGCAGGTTTTGGGTGCGTCGGCGGCCACCTTGGCGTGGCCGGCACGTGCGCAGGCACCTTGGCCTGAAAAATCCATCAAGATCGTCGTCACCTTTGCTGCTGGTGGCGCCAGTGACATCGTGGCACGGGTGATGGCCGACCAGCTCTCCAAAAAACTCGGGCAGCCTGTGGTCGTTGAAAACCGCCCCGGTGCCGGTGGCAGCGTGGGCGGCCTGGCAGTTACCCAAGCCGCCGCCGATGGTTATACGCTGATGCTGTCCAACTCCACACCCATCTCCATGGGGCCGTTCGCCCTGGAAAAACAACCCTATGACCCGGTTACCGGCTTCAGCCACGTGGCCATGATTGGCAGCGCCCCCTGCGTGGTAATGGCCAACCCGCAAGCACCGCTGAAAACCCTGCCCGACCTGGAGGCACTGGCCCGCAAAGCTGGCCAACTCAACTTTGGCAGCGGCGGGCCCGCCTCGATTGGCCACATCTATGGCGAGTTGATGAAAAAAAGCATGGGCGTGAACCTGCAGCACGTCCCCTACCGGGGCGGCGCACCGATGACCACCGATTTGATTTCGGGGCAGATTCCGGTGGGCATCGACGTGGTGACGGCCTTTGTGCCGTATTTCAAAAGCGGCCAGATCGTGCCGCTGGCGGTTACCTCGGCGGCGCGCACGCCGCTGCTGCCGGAGGTGCCCAGCGTGGTCGAATTTGGCTACAGCAAGCTGGTGCTAGACAACTTCTTCGGCCTCTCAGGCCCGGCCAACCTGCCCGTCGCCGTGGCTGCGCGCATCAACGCCGCCACCAATGAAATCCTGGCGCAGGCCGATGTTAAAAAACGCATGCTGGATTTGGGCATCACCACCGCCCCGGCCAATCTGGCCAGCGCCGCGGCGTTCACCGCCTACGTGCGGGCACAGGTGGATACACTGGCACCGGTGGTCAAAGGGGCCGGTGTACGCCTGTAAATCTAACTTACACGGACTATTTTGAAAAAATATGGATTTTGTTCACTTGAAAATTGAACAATAAGCTATAAATAAAATAGTTAATATGTATTTTCAATATTAAATTATTTCACAAGATATTTAATTTAACCAGTATTAGGCCCCCCCGCCCGCATGCGCATCCAGCTCCTGTCTGACCTGCACCTGGAAGTGCATCCCCACTGGGTGCCCACCCCCGCGCCGGGCGCAGACCTGTTGGTGCTGGCGGGCGACATCGGCTCCTACCAGCCGGGTTCGCGTATTGATGGGGCCGATTTCGGGCTGCAAAAATTCTCCCCCTTGCCCAGCGCGGTTGGCCCTGGCTGGCCCACGCCGGTGTTGTTCATCCCCGGCAACCATGAATACGACATGCTGGATTTCGACGCCACCCACGCCCGCCTGCAGGCCAGTTGTGCGCGGCTGGGCATCACTTGGCTCGATCGCCAAATCCTGCACGCGGCAGACATCCCCAGCCTGAATGCAACGGCGGCGGCTGAAAAAGTGCGCTTTATCGGCACCACACTGTGGTCTGATTTTGATGCCCTGGCCCCGCAAAATGCCGCCTCACCCACCGCCTTGGCCGATCTGCTCAAAGCCCGCAAAAAGGCCTTCAGCGCTGCCAACTGGTACCTGAAACAAACCCGCACTACGCGGTTTGACGCCCCCATGCTGGCCGATCAAGTGCGTGACGAAGCCCTGGCCTGTTTTGAATGGCTGCGCGGTGCGCTGGCACAGCCGTTCCATAGCGGCCGCTTGGCGTCAAACCCCGCAGACTTGACGAATGCAAAACCCACCAGCGGCAAAACGGTAGTGGTCACCCACTTTGCCCCCAGCCTGAAAAGCGCCGACCCGCGTTACGGCCTCACCCCTGGCACTGCTGGCTTCTGCAATTCCCTGGATGATTTGTTGCCCCATGCCGACTTGTGGTTGCATGGCCACCTGCACTGCGCCAGCGATTACCGCGCCGGCCGCTGCCACGTGGTGGCCAACCCGCTGGGTTATGTGCGCAAAAATGAGCAGCGCACGTTTCAGGAGCGGCTGGTGATTGAGGTTTGAGCGGGATATGCCAAGGCTGACCCCCAAAAGGAGCACAGCCTTTGAAGGCAGTCCAACAAACTGGGCAGGGATTATTCCGGCTTGATCCCCGCCTGTTTGATCAACGCCGTCCAGTTGGTGAGCTGATCGGCCAGGTATTTGCCAAACTCTTCCGGCGTTTTGGTGGGCCAGATTTCGAAACCGATGCCAGCCAATCGCTCTTGCACTTCTTTCTCGGCCAGGATGGATTGCAGCTCGGCGTTGATGCGGTCCACGATGGGGCGTGGTAACCCGGCCGGAGCCAAGATGCCGTTCCAGGAAGTCATGTTGAACCCTTGCACGGTTTGCCCGACTGGCGGCACGCCTGGCAACAGGCTTGAAGCGTTGGACGTGGTCACGCCCAAGGGGCGGATTTTGTCGCTTTTGAGCATGGCCAGGCCGGAGCCAAAATCGATCGGGTAGATCTGGATTTGCCCGCCGATCAGGTCGGTCAGCGCCTGCGAGCTGGCTTTGTAGGGAATGCCCACAATGTCCACCCCGGCGATTCGTTTGATGGTTTCCATGGCCACCAGAGAAGTGCTGTTGGGGGTGGCATAAGACAATTTGCCGGGGTTGGCGCGCGCGTAGTCGATCAGATCCTTGATGGTTTTGACGGGCAGAGCCGGGTTCACTGCGATGGCAAAAGGCAACTCACCCACGCGGGCGATGGGCGTGAAATCCTTGATCGGCTCGTAACGCAGTTTGTTGAACAGGCTGGGGTTGGACGAATGCGCGGTGTTGGTGCTCATGAACAGCGTGTAACCGTCGGGTTTGGCCTTGGCAACA
>JANOWY010000450.1:0-1814 GCA_031418135.1 Rhodoferax sp.
ACACGGCAGCCTGCCCAAGGCTGATTTGGCCCGGCTGACCAGCCTTACCTCCCAAACCATTGGTCTCATCACGGCACGGCTTGAAGAAGACGATTTGCTGATTCGCCATGGCCCCGTGCGGGGCCGGGTCGGGCAGCCCTCCATACCGCTGGCGCTCAACCCCGATGGTGCCTTTGCCATCGGTATCAAGATCGGCCGGCGCAGTGCCGACTGGCTGCTGGTTGATTTCACCGGCCAGGTGCGCAGCCGCAAAACCATGTCCTACGCGTTTCCCGATGCCAAAACCTTGCTACCCGCGTTACAGGCCAACATGCGGGCGTTGCAGGAAGAGTTGGGTACCCTGGCACCGCGTTTGTGTGGTGTCGGCGTCGCGGCCCCCTTCTTGTTGGGTGGATGGCACAGCCTGATGGGCCTGCCCGATTCCGATGCCAATTTGTGGAACCAAATCGACCTGAGCGCCGAAGTTCAGGCGATGACAGATCTGTCCGTCAGTTTTGCCAAAGACACCTCGGCCGCCTGCGTGGCTGAACTGGTGGCTGGGCGCGGGCGCGACCTAAAAAGTTTTCTTTACCTGTTTGTCGATACGTTTGTCGGTGGCGGCCTGGTTATCCACTCCCACTTGCACAGTGGCAAACATGGCAATGCTGGTGCCGTGGCTTCCTTGCCGTTGCAGGTAGCTGCCGCTTCAGGCGAACGCCCTGGCCAACTGATTGACCAGGCCTCCCTGTGGGACCTGGAGCAACGCTTCCAGGCACAGGGGCTGGACCCTCAGGCCGCCTATGACGACCGCGCCGCGCAAGCGCCTTACCTGGCACAAACGCAAGCCTGGGTTCAGCGGGCGTCGCTGGCACTGGCGCAATGCGTCGTGAGCGGCACCGCATTTCTGGATCTGGATGCCGTGGTGCTGGATGGTTCGATGAGCCGCACCCTGTTGCAGCAACTGATTGCCGCCGTGAAAACCGACCTGAACCATTACAACCTGGAGGGGTTGTGGCCGGTCGACGTGGTGGAAGGCAGCATTGGCTCAGACGCGCGCGCCCTGGGCGGCGCACTGCTGCCGCTGCACGCCAACTTTGCGCCAGACCGCGATTTGTTTCTCAAAGCCGCGACCTAAACACGCGCGTATACCCCACCCCACGCGCAAGATTTATTTCGCGCAGCGTTGTAAAGTGGGGCCAGAATAATCTGGAGACACTCATGACAAATCAATCTGCTGCGCACGCGCCACAGAAATGGCCTTGGCTTGCTGCTGCACTGGCGCTCACACTTCCCCTGACTTTGTTGGCCCCTGCGCAAGCCCGCGTGACCCGTGTCGTCATCGATCAAACCCTGCCCTTTACGCCACCCGCCAATACGCCGGCACCGCCCTTTGCCTATGAAATGGTGGCCGGACGGGCTTTTGGCGAGCTCGACCCCAAACACCCCGGCAACGCCCTCATACAAGACATTGAATTGGCCAAGGATGCCGATGGCAAGGTGCGTTATGTCTCGTCCTTTGTCATTTACAAACCGGTTGACATGCGCAATGCCAGCGGCATGTTGTGGCACGACGTGCCCAACCGCGGTCGCGTGTTCCCGCAAGCACCGCAAGAACGCGCCATGGGCGACATCATGTTGGCCAGTGGCTGGCAAGGCGACAACGCGGGCGCCACCAAGGTGCAGCACCAAGCCAGCGCTGACCCCGCGGCCATGCAGTTTTTGCAAGTACCCGTGGCGCGTGGCCCCTACGGTGCGCCCATTACCGGCGAGGTATTGGGCCGCATCGTCAACCGCTCGGGCCCTGGCTCACAACCGCTCATCGTGCAAACCAACCC
>JANOWY010000451.1:0-4278 GCA_031418135.1 Rhodoferax sp.
CAAGCGGTGCTGCGTTTGGTTCAACCTTGCTGGCCGTCACCTTGGCCATGGCGGTTGCCGTCGCGCTGGCCTGGATGCACGGCCTGGCCTGTGTCAGCCACCAGGGTGACCAGGTGGTCAGCGGGGTTGCCATCAACATCATCGCCGTGGGCCTGACGATGGTGCTGGGCATTGCCTGGTTTGCCCAAGGCGGGCAAACACCGCCGGTATCGCCATCGGTGCGCATTGTTCCTTTGTGGCCCGGTGCCATCGAGGCCTTCAGCGGCATACCGTGGCTGGGCCGCGTGTTGGCAGAGGGTTTTTTGAGCCACAACTTTTTGGTTTATTTGGCTTTGGCTTTGGTACCGGCCACGTGGTGGCTATTGTTTCGTACCCGTTTTGGTTTGCGCCTGCGCGCGGTAGGCGAAAACCCGCAAATGGTGGATGCCGCTGGTGTTTCGGTGGCAGGCATGCGGTACGCCGCACTCACCCTGAACGGCATGTTGTGCGGTTTGGCCGGTAGTTATCTGGTGCTGGCCCAAGCTGCCAACTTCTCGCACAACATGACGGCCGGGCGCGGCTTTATGGCCCTGGCTGCGCTGATCTTTGGCCGCTGGCACCCGGTGTTGGCGCTATGGGCCTGCCTGTTGTTTGGGTTTCTGGATGCCGTGGCCATCCGGCTGCAAGGCGTTAAATTGCCGTTGAATATGGGCGGCGGCGAAGTGCCGGTTCAGGCCATTCAGGCCTTGCCTTATGTGTTGACGGTTATTTTGCTGGCGGGCTTTATTGGTTCCGCCGTCGCGCCCAAGGCCCTCGGGCGGCCTTATCTGAAAGAGCGCTGAAGCCATCGTATAGGGAACTTTTGTCCTTGTATCTCGCCGGCAGGCTGTTGGCCGCCAAGCTGGAAGTTGCGGCACCCGGCAAAGAATTGAAGGAGGCCCCAGCGGGTGCAACAAATGTCGCCTTACCGGCCGAGCAATTTTGCTGAATTACTTTTCATCGTGGCATTCACCTGAAAGGTATTTAATGACGTTTGACGTTTGATGTCCGAGTTAAGTGGGCCCAGCGGGGGCTCAGTTTGAGGGAAGGCCTACGCATCGCTGAGCGAGGCCACGACCAGTGCCTTTAACGCTGGCAGCAGCTCCGTTTCGAACCGGGGGTTCTGCGCAAGCCAACGATTGTTTCTGGGACTTGGATGAGGAAGGGGAACAGTGTGGGGCAGGTGTTTGCGCCATGACTGAACAACCTCGGTCACCGACGAGCCAGCATCTGGCAAGTGGTAGTTCTGGGCAAATTGCCCAATGACCAGCGTGAGCCGGACGTTCTTCAAGTGTGCTAGAAGCTCGCTTCGCCATGCGGCAGCGCACTCGTGCCGTGGGGGTAGGTCACCTGAAGGACCTGATCCTGGAAAACAAAACCCCATGGGCAAGATGGCGACTTGGCGTTCGTCATAGAAGGTTTCAGCTGTGACTCCCAGCCAGGATCGCAGTCGATCGCCGCTGGCGTCCTGAAACGGGACGCCTGATTCGTGCACTTTGCGTCCGGGTGCTTGTCCGGCAATAAGGATACGCGCCGACGTGTGGCATTGAAGGACAGGGCGGGGCCCCATCGGGAGATGTGCGGAGCATAGTTCGCAGGCCCTGACTTCTCGGAGCAAGGCTGTCAGCGTGCGCATGGTATTGCCGGGACGCCCAAGGTTTGATTCAGGCACCCGCGCCACGCACAATAAGCGTTGTGTAAATCGGAATGCCAACAAGTACGTTGAACGGAAAGGTAATTGCCAATGCCAAGGTAATTGACAGGTGCGGTTTGGCCTCCGGTATTGCCATTCGCATGGCTGCTGGCACTGCAATATAGGAGGCGCTGCCCCCCAAGACCGCGATCATCGTGACGCCGCCTGGCGATAGCCCGGCAACAGTGCCTGAAAGCGCACCCAAAACGGCACCAACCAATGGCATGAGAGTGCCGAACGCCAACAGGAACACACCTAATTCGCGCAGATCCTTAAGACGGGATGCCGCGACGATTCCCATTTCCACCAGGAAAAGTGCCAGCACGCCCTTAAACAAATCCACAAAAACAGGGGCAATTGGCTCTATTCCGGACGGACCCGCCACTGCACCAATCAACAAGCCGCCGCCCATCAACAAAATACCCTTGTTCAGAAATACCTCGTGGGCCAGACTGCCCAGACCACTGCGCCCAATACCCGCCCGCCGGGCAAGCCAAATGCCAACGCCAATCGCAGGCATTTCAAGCAACACCACGAATACAGGCAAATACGCTTCGTACGAAATGCCGAGACTATCCAGATGGGCGATGCCGACAGCAAACGTCGCCACGCTCACCGACCCGTAATGCGCTGCGATGCTGGCTGAATCAGCTACCGGCAAACGACCAAATTTGCGAAGAATCGGGTAGCACAAGAGCGGCAACAGCAACCCAATGGTGACTATCGGCAATGCCTGGAGCATCACGTCGGCAACCGGGAATCGCGCCAACTCTACGCCACCCTTCAAGCCCAAGGCCAACAACAGATACAAACTTAATGCCTCGTAAAGACCCGTCGGCAACCTGAGGTCAGAGCGAACCAAAGCAGAAAAAGCGCCCAAAGCAAAAAACAAAATAATGACATCAATATTCAAGTTGTTCTCCTTGCAAACGTTTCAACGGTCACAAAACTGAAGGCTTATCGTTCGGGCCAGGCGTCATGCCGTTGACGCTCCGCTTGAGCGACGGGATGGCTTCACCGGCGAAGGCAAGATGCAGCGCCCTGCTTATGCCTTGCCTACGCGTTTGCTTGCTGCAGACAGCAGCATGCGCGAGTAGAGCCGGTGAAAACCCACGAGTGCTTGGAACAGCCAACCCATTCCGGGATCCGGCACGCCGTGCCGCTTGCGAGGTAAAACTGCAGAGCCGAAGTACAGCGTAGTGTACGGCGATGGATTTGGGCTGGACGCAGCTACAGCGCTCAGCCACGACCTCGTTCGACCTGTGAAGTCCGCGAGCAGCAGCTCCGACGTTGACTGACTCTCGACGCTCCAAGCCGAGAACGCAGCAGCCTTGCCTGCTGCAAGCTCCTTTGCATCGGAGTCGGTTGCCGGCCTTGAGGCGGCGAACCTGAGGATAGTTCTCTCGACCTTGAAAAGGGGCGAAGTATAGAAAGCCTCAACGAACGCTTCCTGCGTCACTGCCCCTGGCACTGCGACCGCATAGCAGTCAGCGAAACCCGTGCCGTCCTTATAGCGGCGCAGTAGGGTTCCCAGAGGCACTTCGCACGGCTGGACTTCTGACATGGTGTGTGTAAAGCCTAACGTCAAAATCCATCGGTCAGCGCAGCTGTCCGATGGATTGACCAGGTAAACCGCTGCAGCAATGCGAACACTTACGACCAATTCAAATTGAGTTTGCGATGAGATGTCGCGCAATCGCGAAGATACAAATTGATGAGGCTTTGATAGGGGATACCAGCGTCTTGCGAAATCGCCTTGAAATAGCTGATCGATTCCTCATCAAGGCGAATGGTAATTTGCTTCTTGAGTTGAACTGCGTAAGGATTTTTTTTCGCAGCGGTGAAGTCGTATTCTTTGCGCATATGACACCTTTCAGGGGTAGGATTTTGACTCTCTGGCACTTGCTTTCCGTGCCGAGATGATTCGTATGACGTTACCGTCACCGCGATAACAGTGACAAACCAGAAGCAATCGCAAAGCCCCACTCAAA
Source organism: Rhodoferax sp. (assembly GCA_031418135.1). Lineage (GTDB taxonomy): Bacteria > Pseudomonadota > Gammaproteobacteria > Burkholderiales > Burkholderiaceae_C > JANYCG01. The sequence continues at coordinate 3,703 of JANOWY010000451.1, forward strand.
CCAAGGAGAACAAAGCGATCTTCATCGTCCGAGTGATCTGGGTCGTCAATCAATTTGGCCCGCTCGTCGACGAAAACTGATTTCGCCTCCTCAAAACCGACCCCGTGCTTCCTTGCGTTTGCCGCAGATTTGCGCGCATCTCATTCAAAGCTCAGATTGCTCATGGCCAAATGATAACTACAACGTAGTTGAAAATAAAACGGCCTTTGGCGCGAGATCGAAAGAGAAGGTTTAACGTCCAAATTAAGCGGTGGCCGTAGGCCATCCGCTCTTGAATGAAATGTTATGCATTTGACGAACATGAAAGAATATGAACGGGCTGGGAATTGCTCCCCAGCCCGCCATAGAAAGGTGAGGCCCTACAACAGCAGCAACAGAATGACGACGGCTCTTGCGAGCTTGACCATCTGCGCCACTGTCAGCTTCACCGAAAGCGTGAACTCGACCATGGGTTTTCTCCATGAAAGAGCGACCGCTTGGCGCGCCAGCGACCGCGTGAACGGGGGCTGGTTTTTTGGTGGTGTACCCAGAGCCCGGCGTTGCCGTGGGGATGGTTCCGTCACCTACAACAGTGGC
>JANOWY010000452.1:0-10975 GCA_031418135.1 Rhodoferax sp.
GCAGATTTTGGTTATGTGACGATGCGACTCAGTGATGATTGGCAGGGCGCTGATTTCATTGCCAACCACATTAGTGGCCAACACTTTTTAAGAGTTCAGTTAAAGGGCCGCCTTACCCTTGACCAGAAGTATCAAGGAAAAGATATCTGGATATGCTTCCGCTACAAGGACCTATGGTATCTCTATCCGCACGATGCAGCAGTTAACTGGGCACTGGCGAACAAGACTCTCGGCAAGAATCCCGAGGTGTGGAAGAGTGGCACAGGAGTGTGGTCGTATCCGTCACCACCAAAGGATTTCATGCAGTGGTTGCGCCCTTTTGCGCTAATCCATGATTCAACTGGACCTGTGCAAAGAGCCGCACAGGCCGGTTAATTCAGACGTTGGCGTCACCAGGCAGCTCACATGTGCATGGACATCCTCGCTTCGAATCTTGTCCGTCGGGCTGCTAGGCAGCAGGCGCGGCTGTGACCAGCATCTCCAGAGCGGCTGCGCGCCGCGCCGGGCTTATCGCGGTTGCCACCGTCATCGGCTTGGAGCTTTTCAATGGTATGGCTTGTTACCACCACGGCATCAAGGCGCAACTCATCTCCCTGGCGTTCGTCGCGGTCGGCTTCCTGCCCGGTCTCGTTGCCCTGTTCACCAAGAATCCGCTGCGAACCGTAGGCGCGGCAATCCTCTTTGCCCCGTGGCTGATGATTGCCTTCTACACAGACTGTGTTCGCCCCTATCAAGGCGGCGGCGCATCGATGATCTACATTGCAGTGGTCATGTACGGTCTTCCCTGCGCGGCTGTAGGGGCTCTGATTACGGGCCCGGTCTTGAAGGCGAGATGGTTGGATTTCAGACGACTTGACTCGCCTTTGCTAACGCCGAATATTTATCGCAAATACGCTATAATTAATCGATGACTTGGGAGATCAATTACCACAACGAAAAGCTTCAGCTTGCCGTTCTGGGGTTGCCCGCTGGCATCTTGGCGCGTTACTTTCAATGCACTGACCGAATGCAGGTGTTTGGCCCTGATTTGGGTATGCCCCACACGCGCGCCATGGGTTCTGGGTTGTTTGAGTTGCGGCTGAAATCACAAGAAGGCATTGGGCGGGTTTTTTATTGCACGATGGTTGGCCGCAAGATTGTCATGCTGCACCAGTTCGTTAAAAAGACAGACAAAACGCCGGCCAAGGAGTTGGCAACAGCAATCAAGCGTATGAAGGAGTGGAAAAATGCTGACACATAAACAAATGCGTACACAGGCGCTCGGGCGCGATGACGTTAAGAGCGAATTCGACAAGCTTTCGCCTGAGTTTTCGCTGTTGGATGAATTTTTGAAAGCGCGGGCCGCGCATGGGCTGACGCAGGCGCAGGTTGCACAAAGGATCGGTACGACCCAATCGGCAGTCGCGCGGATGGAGTCTGGACAGGGAAAGCATTCGCCATCCTTGGCCACGTTGTCGCGTTACGCAGAAGCCCTGGAATGTCGGCTTGAGATCCGGCTGGTTCGGAAATCACGGGCGGCGCGAAACTTAACGGACCGCGCTGAGCCCTCAATTGCATCACCTCAAGCTTGACGCTTTTCGGGCCGTTGAACCCGCAGGTGCTTGGACTGCCTGTGAAGAATCTTCAAACCCAACCCAGTTGCCTGCCCAGCATGGTGATTGTGCAATGTGACCGGTATTTGGGGTGGAAGGCGTCGCGGTAGCGGTCTGGGTTCACCTCCAAAAATGCCGTGACCATCCGTCATGTCGTTTAGGCAGGCATTTTCGTACTCGCGAGTGATTCCACTCCAAAACCGCAGCACATCGCGCTGTCGCCGCGGCGGGCGGGCAGCTTGTACCTAGCGGACAGGCTTGAAATGGACACGCCGGAGCCTGTTCGTATCGACTTTGATTTCCACCATTCACGCGAAAAATCTCGCATGAATGGTGGAAAACGCGATCCGTGCACTTCGGTTTCATTCGGACTGCTTTGGCGCCATCTCACGCTGCATTTTCAGCGTTTTGTCGCAATCCGTTTGTCCGCCGTGCCCCGCGCCAGAACAATCGCGACTCACCTTCAAGCAATTTCAATCGTTTGAACCGATTCAACCTCAAGGACACCCGCCATGCACCCTCTTCTTCGCCCCATCGCCCTGGGAATCACGGGCCTCTTGCTAACCGCCCAAGCCATAGCCACCAATGCCGGTTGGCGGCCCATTTCGGTACCGGGCCTGACGGCAGCCGCGCCACCCATTCCGGTGGTGTTGTATTACCCTACGCAAACGCCTGCCCGGGCGATTCCTATGGGGCCATTCACCGTTCAGGCGGCCATTGAGGCACCACCCGATGCGCAATTCAAAGGCTTGATCGTGTTGAGCCATGGCACGGGTAGTTCTGAATTGGGCCACAGCAGTTTGGCCGAGGCGCTGGCGCAACAGGGTTACCTGGTGGCCGCATTGCGGCACCCAGGCGACAACTGGCAAGACCAGTCACTGTTGCAAACCAGTGCGCTGCGGTACTTCACCGAGCGGCCACAACAGGCCTCCCGGGTGATCGACGCCCTGCTGGCCGACCCGGCCTGGGGCCCCCGCATTGCCAAAGATGCACAAGGCCCGCGCATTGGTGCGCTGGGGCACTCGGCGGGCGGCTACACCGTGTTGGCGCTGGCTGGTGGCGAACCTGAGGTGGCGCGTGTCGCAGCGCACTGCGCCAGCCGCAAAAGCGAAGACCCGATTTTTTGCAGCATGGGGGAGACGGGGCTAACGGCCACCCAACCGACATCGGCGACACCGAATGCGCCCACGGCGAACCCGTCATTGCGGGATGCCCGGGTGCGGGCGGTGGTGGCCATGGCGCCCGTAGGTGTGGTTTTCAGTGCCGAATCGCTGGCCAAGTTGCGGGTTCCGGCGGCGGTTTATAACGCCGAGCAAGATCGCTTTTTGGTGGCGCGGTTTCATGCCGAGTGGCTGGGCCGCCATTTGACCAGCGCGCAGCGGCATACCATTCCAAATGCTTGGCACTTCGCCTTCATGGATGCCCCCAGCATGCCGATCCCATCCCCCGATGGTGATATTGCCGCAAACCCGCCCGGTTTTGACCGTCAGGCGTTTCTGCGTCAGCTGGCGCGAGAGCTGCCCGCATTCTTTGACAAGGCCTGGGTGCAGCAATGATGCTGAGCTCAACTCCCGACCGGGCGCTGGAAGGCATCGAAGGTGGCTGCGGGAGGTCAAGGGGGAGACGCGCCCTGCCAAGCTTGCAAGGCGAACGGGCCTTTCCCGCGTCGGAGGACGCGGACGCAGCCGCCTTCGGTGTTTTCCAGTGCGGCGACTCAATGTGAGCAGTGAACCAAACAATGTTGGCGACCGCTGCCAATTGTTCTTGGCCATAAAAATTTAAAAGCCCGCAAAGTCCAAAGACCAGCGGGCTTTTTTGCCGCGTGGGTGCCTTTTTTTAGGCGGCCGCTAACCAGTAACCCGCGTTGAACGGGCTGCTCATGCGAAGCGCCAGAGGCGAAATATCGACCAACAAGTCGGTCGGCATTTTTTCGCCGGGTTCGGTGACGATCTCGATGGGTGCCGGGGACAAGGTCGTGCCGTCTTTGGACTCGACTTTTGCCTGATTCGCCCGTTCTGCTTGGCTGGTGTGTGCAGAACGGGCTACAGAAAAGAATAGAAGCATCGGAAGGGTATTTTTCGGTCCCCCCAATAGTCGGCTGCATCCCGGAAGATGTCCAGCAGTTGCTCACGCGCTTCTTTGTCAAACTTGACGTTGGCGGGGATGTGCTCCAGCACGGCAATAAAACCAGGCTGCGGGCCTGATTTGTGCACCGGGTCGGTGATGCTGTCATACAGCGCGTCAAAGTTTTTGCCGGTGTGGGCGGGCAGCGTGAACTGCTGGCCGATCATGTCCAGCACGTCTTGTTTGCTTTGGGCGTTGGCCAAGTTGGCATACAAAAAGTGTTGGCCCAGGCTTTTGGCCGCGTCTTGCAGATCCGACACACGAAAGGCACGGATGGACTGCACGATATTGGTGCGGATGCCGCGCAAAGGCCCGTCGGTGGCGACGGGTGGGTGGGGCGACTGCGCATTGCCCCCGCCGCCCATATTCATTTCTTTTCTTGTAGACATGATGCTCTCACTGGTTCAACTGACATTTAAAACGGACTAAAAATAACGACAAAACTCAATCCCTTGGCTGGCCAAAATCGCTACTGGCGTGACTCACCTAAATGGTGATGTGTCAGCCGAATATCAAGGCGAAATACGCTTGAAGCTCGAATAGTGATCGGCCGTGTAATAACAGGCATCGGGCGTGGTGGCTTTGCCACCGCACACAATGCGTCGGGCCCCCCGATCACGCGAACCTGGCGTTTTCACCGTGTATTCACGGTAATAACCCCGCTTTTCATTGGGGAGAATACGCTCCCGGTTACCAAATACAGTGCCGTCTTTTTCATAGGGGAACGGGCCACCCTTTTGTATCTTCTCGTAGGTCTCTTGACCTTGCCGGGGCAACTCTGCCACCGACATGGCCGCCAAACCATCTGCAGCCACCGGCCCCTTGGCTTGCGCCAGCGGGCTAAACAACAGCGGGCTAACGACCAACGAACTGAGCAGCAATATCCTGGCAAAACCGGTTGACAGTGCAGCCCGTACCGTACGACCTTGCCATGACAAGCCTCGACGCACCGGGTTACTCAACGCACTTGATTTTTGATGAAACACTGCTGTCACAAACGCGCCTTCTGGTGTTTTTTGAGGGAGCTTAGGGTCGAAAACCGTTCGGGATTACCCTTGCTCTCACAACCCATCCAACGCACGCAGTGTCGCTGATTTCCCAAAAAAGCGCAAGTACCTGCTTAATATATGGGCAATTATTGTGTCGCAAACGGGATTGCTTGGATACTTAAGTTAGCGCTTGCTTTTCTCTATGCTACTGTTTTTAAAGAAAATAAACAGCGTTCTCGTCATTGCCGGGTGGCATTGGCATCGGCAACCGTCAGTGCCGTCATGTTCACAATCCGCCGCACGGTAGTGCTGGCCGTCAAAATATGCACCGGTTTGGCCGCGCCCAGCAACACGGGGCCAATGGCGATGTTGCCGCCCGCTGCTGTTTTGAGCAGGTTGTAGGCAATGTTGGCGGCGTCAATGTTGGGCAGCACCAGCAAATTGGCGCTGCCGGTCAGGGCGCTGTTGGGCATTAAAGCGGCACGGGCGGTGGCATCCAGGGCCACGTCGCCGTGCATTTCGCCATCGACTTCCAGCCAGGGGGCTTTGGTTTTGAGCAGCTCCAGGGCGTGGCGCATCTTTAGGGCGCTGGGCTGGTTGCTGCTGCCAAAGTTGGAATGTGACAACAACGCCGCTTTGGGGCGCAGGCCAAAACGCATCATTTCTTCGGCCGCCATGGTGGTGATTTCGGCGATCTGCTCGGCGGTCGGGTCGTAGTTGACGTGGGTGTCAACAATGAACAGCTGGCGCTCGGGCAGCATCAGGCCGTTCATGGCGGCGTAGGTGGCCACACCAGCGCGTTTGCCAATCACCTGGTCGATGTAATGCAGGTGGTACGAGGTGTTGCTCCAGGTGCCGCAAATCAGGCCATCGACTTCGCCTTTTTGCAGCAGCATGGCACCGATGAGCGTCAGGCGGCGGCGCATCTCCTGTTTGGCGATCTGCACGGTAACACCCTTGCGCTCGGTCATCCGGTGGTAGGTTTGCCAGAAGTCGCGGTAACGCGCGTCTTGCTCCACGTTAACCACGTCGTAGTCCAGGCCTTCTTTCAAGCGCAGGCCGAATTTTTCGATGCGTTCGGCGATCACCGTCGGGCGGCCGATCAGGGTGGGGCGGGCCACCATTTCGTCGACCACGATTTGCGCGGCGCGCAACACACGTTCTTCTTCGCCCTCGGCATACCCGACGCGTTTTTTCAGTGCCTTGCGGGCCGCGTTGAAGATCGGCTTCATCGTGGTGCCGGAGGCGTAGACGAAACTTTGCAGGCGCTCTTTGTAGGCCTGCATGTCGGCAATCGGGCGAAGCGCCACGCCGCTGTCTGCGGCGGCTTTGGCCACCGCCGGGGCGATCTTCATCATCAGGCGCGGGTCAAACGGCCGTGGGATCAAATATTCGGGGCCAAAAGCGAGTTGTTCGCCTGCATAAGCGGCGGCCACCACGTCACTTTGCTCGGCCTGGGCCAGTTCGGCAATGGCGTGTACAGCGGCGATTTCCATCTCGACGGTGATGGTGGAAGCCCCCGCGTCCAACGCACCGCGGAAGATGTAGGGGAAACACAGGACGTTGTTGACCTGGTTGGGGTAATCGCTTCGGCCCGTGGCCACGATGGCATCAGAGCGAACGCTTTTCACGTCTTCCGGGCTGATCTCGGGGTTGGGGTTGGCCAGCGCCAAAATGACCGGGCTGGCGGCCATTTTGGCCACCATGTCTTTCTTGAGCACACCACCGGCCGAGAGGCCTAAAAACACGTCAGCGCCTTCGATGATCTCGGCCAGCGTGCGCGCCGATGTTTTTTGCGCAAACTGGATTTTGTCTTCGTCCATCAACTCGGTGCGGCCTTCATAAACCACGCCAGCCAGGTCAGTCACAAAGATGTTCTCGCGCGGGACGCCAATTTTGACCAGCAGGCCCAGGCAAGCCAGCGCCGCCGCGCCTGCGCCCGAGGTCACCAGTTTGATCTTTTTGATGTCTTTGCCGGTGACCTTGAGGCCATTCAAAATGGCCGCGCCGACCACGATGGCGGTGCCGTGCTGATCGTCATGGAAAACCGGGATCTTCATGCGTTCACGCAGTTTGCGCTCGACGTAAAAACAATCGGGGGCCTTGATGTCTTCCAGGTTGATGCCGCCGAAGGTGGGCTCCAGCGAGGCGATGATGTCGACCAGTTTGTCCAGGTCGTCACGTTCGTTGATTTCCAGGTCAAACACGTCGATGCCGGCGAATTTTTTGAACAAAACGCCTTTGCCTTCCATCACCGGTTTGGCCGCCAGCGGACCAATGTTGCCCAGGCCCAGCACGGCCGTGCCGTTGGTGATAACCGCCACCAGGTTGCCGCGCGCGGTGTATTTGAAGGCGTTGTTCGGGTCTTTGACGATCTCTTCACAGGGCGCGGCCACGCCAGGTGAATAGGCCAGTGCCAAATCATGCTGGTTGACCAGCTGCTTGGTGGCGGCAATCGAGATTTTGCCGGGCGTAGGGAACTCGTGGTATTCGAGCGCCGCGCGGCGCAATTCGGCCTGTTTTTGGGCCGCATTAAGGGTTTGGGTGGCTATTTGCTGGGGCATGTTTTGTCTCCGACGGGTCAATCGCGCGGGTTTGAATCCCGCTGCGTGTCCGTTTTTAGAATGGTTAAAAAGTGACGAAGTGTCTGGAAAAGGAGCGGGATTGTAGGGTGATTTAAGGGAAAACCCTAGAACTTGTTGGGGAATGGCCCGGCCGGACTAGACAGTTTATTTGGAAGCAAATGCACTCATTTAATGAGTGTCTGAAAATACACTTGAATAAAAGTGACTTATGTTGATGTATAAATTGAATAATTAGCTATTATTAATATAACAATAATCTACATTTTTAGTATTAATTTTTGAAGAATGCCGCAAAACCTAACATTGCAGGCGTTGCGCCTCCCGTTCACGGCGCACGAGTAGCAGGCGGCGGAACTGCGCCAAGGCACTGTCCATGGCCAGCGGCAACATCGGCGCTTGCGGGTCCAGTTTGATCACCGCGTGTTGCGCCCGGATCATGTCGCGGTCTTCGTTGAAGGCGCCGATCAGGCTGTCGAAAATCGATTCGGTCACCGCAGCCGCAGCGGCCTCGTCCAGCCCGCCACCGCCCTCTTTGCACAGGTAATGTGATTGCTGGAAGAAGTAGTGCGTTGAGGTTTCGCTTTCGGGCGTGAGCGTTTGGCAGCTGTGCAGTTGAACGGCGCGGCGCAGGTCATCCGGCGCATCACTCACCGGGCGGCCGCCGGATTGCATCAAGAGCGTGCCGGGCAGCACAAAATCGTAGATGAACCAGCGGTCCAGCATGTCGTCAAACCGGCGAAAACGCTGGTAAAACGGCGGTGCGGGCACGTTGGGCACCCGCCGCGTGACGCGGATGCCGTTCTGCAGGCCGTGCGCGTCTAGCGTTTTCTCAATCACGGGCACCGCCTGGGCGATCATGGGGCTGCCGCCCAGCGTGCTGGCGTGCACAAACGAGAGGTGTGAAAAATCAAGCAGGTTGTCGCAGATCAGCAAATACGGCGTGTCGTAATGCATGTAGCCGGGCTTGTTTTGCCAATCGGGGTGGGCGTTGCTGAAGTTGTCGGGCAGCAGCGCCTCGTCGGCCAGGGCCGGGTCGCCCATCCAAACGAACACCCAGTTGTTTTTGAGCGCCACCGGGTAGCGTTTGACGCGGGCTTTATCAGGCACGATGGGGATGCCGGGGGCTTCAACACACACGCCTTGCGGGTTGAATTTGAGGCCGTGGTAACCACAGCGCACGCAGTCGCCTTCGCGCTTGCCTTTGTGCAAGGGGGCCAGGCGGTGGCAGCAGCGGTCTTCCAGGGCCACAAACTGATCAGCTTGGTTGCCCTTGTCGTCCGGCTTGGCAACATCGGCCAGCCGGTAAACCAAAATGGGTTCTCCCAGCGCAGTGCGGTGGAACAGCTCAGGCGAATCGGCCGCGGGAATCTCATGTGCCCAGGCAATCACATACCAGCAATCACGCAACCAGGCAGCGTGGCCGTCGGTGGTGGTCGTGGTGGCAAGGGTGGTAGCGTGTGGCATGGCGTGACCGTAACCCATTGGCTTGTGGCGAGCCAGCGGAATTACCCGGATAAAGGTCCGTGGGTTGGATAAATGGTCATTTATTTATTTATATAACTGATTGTTCTTGAAAATTATTATTATTGTTGTATTTGTTGCATTTATAGCTATTTAATTTGTATTGATTTAGTCTATAAACAAATCTAAATTATGTATTTTATTCATTATTGAGGAATTCAAATGACCTCCCTGAACCCTGTCATTTCGCGGTTGGGCCGCCGCCTGCGGCTGGCGGTGATTGGCGGTGGGCCGGGCTCCTTCATTGGGGCCATGCACCGCCAAGCGGCGCGGCTGGACGACCGTTATGAACTGGTGGCGGCGTGCCTGTCGTCGCAGCCCGAGGTGGCTTTGGCCGCCGGGCGCGAACTCGGCTTGCCGCCCGGGCGCTGCTACGCCACCGGGCGCAACCTCATCGCCGCCGAGGCCGCACTGGCGGCTGACCCAGCGGGCGCAGGGGCTGATGTCATTGCCATCATGACGCCGAATGACAGCCACTTCAAATATGCGCAGGCCGCCCTGGCGGCCGGTTTCGATGTGATCTGCGACAAACCCATGACCAACACGGTGCCAGAGGCCCAAAGCCTGCACGCCTTGGTGCAGCAAACCGGCCGCGTGTTTTGCCTGACCCACAACTACACCGGTTACCCCATGGTGCGCCAGGCCAAAGCCATGGTGCAGGCCGGGCAACTGGGCGATATCCGGCTGGTGCAGGTCGAATACGTGCAGGGTGGCCGCGCCAAGGCGGGCCCAGGCCGCCGGGCCTGGAAGGAAGACCCGATGCGCGGCGGCCCCTCGCTGGTGATGGGCGACATTGGCAGCCACGCGCACAACCTGCTGCGGTTCATTACCGGGCTGGAAGTGGCCGAGGTGGCCGCCGAGGTCGGTGCCATCGTGCCGGGGCGCGTGACGCACGACTACGCCGGTGCGCTGCTGCGCCTGGCGCATGGCGGCGATGGGGTCGGCGCGCGGGGTGTTTTTTGGGTGACACAGGCAGCTGCTGGGGTTGAAAACAGCCTGCGCATTCGCGTCATCGGCAGTTTGGGCACGCTCGAATGGCAGCAAGAAACGCCCCAGCAGCTCAGCTTCAAGGGGCTGGACGTACCCGCCCAAACCCGCACCCCGAACGGCCCCGGCACCCTGCCGCTGTCGGCCCGTGCCAGCCGCATCGTGGCCGGCCACCCCGAAGGTTTCCACGAAAGTTTTGCCAATCTTTACGCAGATGCCGCTGAAGCCATCGCCGCCCGACGCATGGGCCAAACGCCCGACCCGATGTGCTTGCACTTCCCCAACTCATACGACGGGTTGATAGGGTTGAAGTTTGTCGAAGCGGTGATCCGTTCGAGCGCGGCGAATGTGGGGTGGGTGCGGTGTGATTGATGGTTTTGAATCAACCTCTGCAACCTGTCCCAACCGACAAAAACCCTAAAGCGCCTTCTGATTCACCCGCTTTGAGAGTTCTTCAGCCGACTCCTTGCGCTCGCTGTACCGGTCAACCAAATAGGGCGCTGCGTCACGGGTCAGCAGCGTGAACTTGACCAGCTCTTCCATCACGTCGACTACCCGGTCGTAATAGGCGGAGGGTTTCATGCGCCCGGCATCATCGAATTCCAGAAAAGCCTTGGCAACGCTGCTTTGATTGGGAATCGTCAGCATCCGCATCCAGCGGCCCAAAATACGCAACTGGTTGACGGCGTTAAATGATTGGGAGCCACCGCTGACTTCCATCACCGCCAGGGTTTTGCCTTGGGTGGGGCGTACCGCACCGATGGACAGGGGTATCCAGTCGATCTGGCTTTTCATGATGCCGGTCATCGCGCCGTGGCGTTCGGGCGAGCACCACACCATGCCCTCAGCCCAGGTTGCCAAATCACGCAGCTCCCGCACTTTGGGATGCGTTTCCGGTGCGGTATCGGGCTGCGGCAGGCCTTGCGGGTCGAACACTTGAACCTCTGCCCCCATGGATTCCAGCAAGCGGCGCGCTTCAAACGTCAACAAGCGGCTGTATGAGCGTTCGCGCAGCGAGCCATACAGCATCAGGATTCTGGGCGGATGCGTCGAGGGCGGGCGGCTAAGCAGCGCGTCAAGGCTTGGAATCCGGTAGGCCGCCGGGCTGAGGTTGGGGGAGGGAAGGCTGTGTTCAGGCACGTTTTCCATTCTCGTCGATGACGACTTCGCCATCTTC
>JANOWY010000453.1:0-12826 GCA_031418135.1 Rhodoferax sp.
CCCACACGGGCGCGACGCAGCGGGTTTTGCCACCAGCTCAACCGCACCGCGTTTCGCCGGCCCGGATGCGCATTTTGATTCAGCGCGGCTGGCGCATGCCCGGCGTTGGGAGATTGCCCTGCCCTCACGCGCGCAACTTCAAGATCTGATGCAAGCGCAATTACAGGCCTGTGTTGCGGCCATCCCGCCGTCTGCTTGGGGCGTACCGAACCAGCCTGCCAGCGTCAACCCACGTGCCGAACCCACCCCCGCCACGGCCGACCTTACTGCCGAGGCGGCCCTCTCACGCGGCCTTTATCACTTTCGCCTGGCGCTGTTTCATGAAGACATGCATGCAGAGGCGTTGCGCTGGCTGCGCTCAAGCCTGGGTTACGCCGCGCCGCCAGGCCTGTTGCCGCCACAGATTCACCCGCAGGGCCAGATTGATCTGGCAGGCGCAATGGTGGTAACCGGCCGCCCGGCAAGCCAGACGGCGCTGGCGGGCTTTGCGTTTGACAATGAAATCGGCGTTCAAACGCACGCATTAGCATCTTTCACCATCGACAGCGCGCCGGTTTGCACGGGTGACTTTTGCCGGTTTGTCGACGCCGGTGGTTATGACATCTCCGAATTTTGGCCCGGTGAGGCCGGCGCCTGGCGGGCCGGGTCAGTGCACAACCACCCCGCCACATGGCGCAAAACCGCTGCAGGCACCTGGCTGCACCGCTGGTTTGACCAATACTTGCCTTTGGAGCCGCTGCGCCCAGTCATTCACGTCAATGCCTATGAGGCCGAAGCTTACTGCCGCTGGGCCCGGCGGCGTTTGCCCACCGCAGCCGAATGGGAATACGCCGCGCTTGGGGCACCCGGTTTTCACTGGGGGAACACCGTTTGGGAGTGGACGGCTGACAACTTCGCGCCCTACCCCGGTTTCACCCCCGGACCATATCGAGAGTATTCGGCCCCATGGTTTGGCAACCACCGCGAGCTGCGTGGCGGCGCTTTTGCCACCCATTCGCGCATGCAGCACCCGCGTTACCGGAACTTTTTTTTGCCGCAACGCTCCGACATCTTTGCCGGGTTCCGGACGGTTGCCTTGTGAACCGAGGTCTCGCCAGGCCCAAACCAGCTGTTGGACAGCGTTTGTGCCTTTTCAACAATAACATCAGAGAGAGACTGTTTTGCGTTTTGCCCCACCCGCTTTGTTGACTGCACGAGCCGATTTATGGCTCAGCCGCCGCAGCGCCATGTTTGGCTTGGCGGCTGCAGGCATCGCGGCGCTTGGCGGCACCGGGTGCACGTTCGCGCCGGACACCGACCACACCGACGACGAAGCGCCCAAAAACATCGCACTGCTTCGCAAACCACGCATCGCTTGGGTATTCAGCTCCGGCGGGCCACGGGGCTTTGTACACGTGGGCGTGCTCAAGGCGCTGGTCGAGCTGGGTGTCAAGCCCGACCTGCTGGTTGGCGCGTCGGCGGGTGCACTGGTAGCGGTGATGTACGCCTGCGGGCGCTCCGTGCAAGACATTGAACGTCTGGCTCTGGATATTCAACCCGCTGCATTGGCACGGTTGGCCCTGGGCAGCCCCGAACGCATCAGTGGCGCCGCCATCGCCAGCCTGGTGAACCGGGAGCTGAGCGGCGCCCTGCTGGAACAACTGCGCTTGCCCGCCGTCTGCGTGGCAACCCGCCGCAAAGACCAGCAACTGGTGGGCTTCAACGCGGGTGATGCGGGCGTGGCCGTGCAAGCCAGCTGCGCGATTGAGGGACAGTTCAGCCCGGTGCGGATTCGTGGCGAGCAGTACGTCGACCCGGACCATTACCAGCCCCTGCCGGTTCGGCTGGCCCGCCAATTGGGCGCTGACAGGGTTTTGGCCATTGACGCTTCTGCCCACGAAGACAAAGCGCCCGCGGGTACTGAACGGTACCGCGCTGGCGACCTGCGCAAACGTGCGCTAACCTTGCCAGACGCGTTGGCGGCGAACCTGACGTTGCATCCCGAATTTGGTTATTACGTCAACCTGTCGCGTGAATTCCGTGAACGTGCCATCGCCGCCGGTTACCAAAGCACATTGCGGGCCGCCGACAAAATAGTCGCGCTGCACGCCTGACCCTTTCGAATCCATGAAGAAAAATACAACCCTGACGCTGTTCAATTACGATTTTGACGCGATCGGTTTTGGCCGAGTTTTTGCGGCTGAAGGGGTGGCCCCGGCCGATCACGCGGGGTTCGACCTGTTTTCTTTCCCCAGCAACGCCAAGCTGGTGTTTTTTGACATGGAACGTATGGTGACCCAGCTGGCAACTAAGGCCAGGGCGGCGGGGTGGCAAGCCGTGGTTTCCAGCCACGAGCAATTTGGCGCGTTGACAGCCGCCTTGCTGGCCGAACGGATGGGCTGGCCGGGAACTTCGGTGAATGCGGTGCTGGCGTGTCAGCACAAGTTGTATGCGCGGCAGGTCTTGAACCGTATTTGCCCCGAGGCCAGTGTGAAGGCCCAGGTGCTGGATGCCGAATATGGTGCAGCCATTCCGGCGGGCCTGCACTACCCGGCCTTTGTCAAACCCGTCAAAGCGGCTTTCTCGGTACTGGCGAAACAAGTCGCATCGCAGCAAGAACTGCATGGCCACACCCGTTTTGGCATATGGGAACTGTGGGTCATCCGGCACCTGGTGGAGCCGTTTGAACGGGTCTTCCAGAAACGCATGCCGGGGTACACCAGTGCCCACCGGCTCATGCTGGAAGAGACCGTCAATGCCCAGCAGTTCAACCTGGACGGTTTTGTCTGGAAAGGGCAGGCCTCGATGCTGGGCGTCGTCGATGCCATCATGTACCCTGGCACCCAAGCCTTCATGCGCTGGGATTACCCGAGCCGTTTGCCCACCCCGATCCAGCAGCGTGCCCTGCATTACGCGCAAAAATTCTTGCGCGAAATTGGTTTTGACCATGGCCTGTTCAACATGGAGTTTTTTTATGATGAAGCCAGTGACAAACTGACCATCATCGAATTCAATCCGCGCATGGCCTCGCAGTTTTCAGATCTTTACCAACGGGTCGACGGCATTGACTTGCACGCTATGGCGCTTGCACTGGCGCAAGGCCAACACCCGCAAACCGCCCGCCAAACCAAGCCGACTGCGCGGGTGGCCTCCAGCCTGGTCTACCGCAACTTTGACGTGGCAGGCGCCTTTGAGAGCGTCGCCATGCCCTCCCGCCAGCGGATGGCCCAGGCTGTGCAGACATTTCCCGACGTGTTGTTGATGCCCTTTCCCAAAGACAAAGGCTCGATTGCGCGCGACTTCAAATGGCTCGGCAGCTATCGCTATGGCATTGCCCATCTGGGTGGCCGCAACTGGGCCGACCTGCAAAGCCGCGTGGGCCGTCTGAGCGAGCTGTTGGGTTGGCCAACGCCTTATGTCGAACAAAAATCCCGCAGGCTCAAACGCGCCAAAACCGGCGCCTTGACCCGGCTTACCGAATCCCTGAACCCCTTGATGACTCCGATTGGAAAACCAAAAACATGAAATCCTACAAATTCTTACTGGCGGCAGCACTGGTTGCGGCACTTGCCGGTTGTGCTGCCCTTGATGCACAAAACCCTTCGGGGGCGCTGCGCCCGGTCAATGCGGTTGCTGACGCCGAAGACAGCCGCGTGATGCTCAAAGGGGCCGATGTCACCACCTATTTCACACAAGGCAAATACACTCAGGGAAGCAGCCAGTTCAAAAGCGTCTATGAAGGCGTGGTGTTCCGTTTTGCAAGCGCGCAGAACAAGGCCTTGTTTGACAAAGAGCCGCAAAAATACCTGCCTGAATTTGGCGGCTATTGCGCCAATGGCATCGCCTACGGCATACCGTGGGGCGGCGATGCCGACACCTGGTCGATGCTGAACGGCAAGTTGTACATTTTTGGCGGACAAGGCTCCAAAGATGGTTTTGAGGTAGATGTGCCTAAAAACCTGGCGCTGGCTGAAAAATACTGGAAAGAAGAAGTTGCCGGCAGCAACAGCTTTTGGCAACGCAGCAAACGCATGGTTTTCCGGGTCCCACACTACAAAAATGGTGAAGAAATTGCCCGTGAAGTAGTGGCGGCCAAAGCCAAAAAATCCTGATGCCGATGCAAGCCGTCAAACGCTGCCACCAGTTGAATCGTCCACGCCAAACTGCCCCTAAAAACACCATGATTACAAACCCGATCAAAAAGCAAACCCGTGCCGCCGCCTTCACTCGGCTGATATTTGCCGGCTCCGTGGCAGTTTCGCTGGTGGGCTGTAGCGCCATGTTGGCGCAAAACCCGTCCGGCGAGCTGAAGCCCGTGAACGCGGTGCCAGACGAGTTGGCCAGCGGCGGCGTGATGCTCAAGGGAGCCGACGTGGTGGCTTACTGGACCATGGGCAAATATGTGCAGGGCAAACCCGAGATCACCAGCCAGTATGAGGGCGTGAACTTCCGGTTCTCCAGCGCAGAGCACAAGGCCCTGTTCGATAAGACTCCCAAAAAGTACATGCCCGAATACAACGGTTATTGCGCCAATGGCATCGTCTACGGCATACCCTGGGGCGGTGATGCCGACAGCTTCAAAATGATCAACGGCAAGCTCTACATGTTTGGCGGGCAGGGTTCACGCGACGGCTGGGATTTGGATGTGCCGCGCAACCTCGCGCTGGCAGAAAAATACTGGAAAGAAGAAGTTCAGGGCAGCAACAGTTTTGTGCAACGCACCAAACGGCTGACTTTCAGGGTGCCCCACTATCGCAGCGGCGAGGATTTGGCCCACGACGTGGCAGCCGCCAATGCCAAAAAGCCCTGAGCGTTACTTGGGTCAAAATGGGTCGTTGCCTCCCCCCGTTAGGCACCTGCGGCCCTTATGGTGCAGTTGAACCCATTAAAAGCCAGTAACTTCTACCTTGCAACCTGAGGACTTTCCGTGAACTTTAAAACCCTGTTGACTGCCGCCTTGTCATTTTCAACGTTGACGGCCTTGGCCCAACCTTATCCCAACAAGCCGATCAAGGCGATTGTCCCGTTTGCTGCGGGCAGCGCAACCGACCAGATTGGTCGCGCCTTTGCCACCAAAATGGGCGAAACCCTGGGTCAGACCATCGTTGTGGAAAACAAGGCGGGCGTGAATGGCATGCTGGGTGCCGACGCAGCAGCCAAATCAGCCCCCGATGGTTACACCATTCTGATCGGCACCAACAGCACCAACGCGGCCTTGAAATTCTTGATGAAGTCTTTGCCATACGACCAGGACAAAGCCTTTGCACCCGTGGGTTACCTCGGTTCGGTGCCGCTGATTGTGGCGGTGAACAACGATGTGCCAGCCAAAACCCTGCGTGAATTCATTGATCTGGCCAAGGCCAAACCGGGCTTCGTCACCTTCGCCAGCGCCAGTACATCCCAATTGGTTTCTTCAGAGGTGCTGGCCAGCATGGCGGGGGTGCAAATGACCAACGTGCCCTACAAGGGGGGTCCGGCGGCCATGACCGACCTGATTGGCGGCCAGGTGATGATGTTCAGTGCAGACTTTGCCGTGATGTTGCCGCAAATCAAGGGCGGCAAAATACGGGGTCTGGCGGTGACTTCCAGCAAGCGTTCACCGGCCATTCCGGATCTGCCCACGGTGAATGAAGCCCTGGGCCTCAAAGATTACGAGCTGATTGCCTATTTTGCGATTTTTGCACCCGCTGGCACACCGCCCGATATCGTTGCCAAATTGAACCAGGCGGTCAACGCAGCGGCGCAAAGCAAGGACATCCAGGAGCGGTTTGCCTCCTTGGGTTTTGCAGTCGAGCCAGGCACCCCGGAAGCCTTGGCACAACGCAACCGGCTTGAAACCGTGAAATGGGCCAAAGCCATCAAAGACGCAAAAATCGAACCGCAATAAAAACAGCAGGGCGAAACCAATGCCCTGTTCACGAGCGTAGCTTCGATTTGACCGCTTGTAACCAGGCGGTTTTTTACCCCGACAGTTTTTTGCGCGAAAAATAACTGAGCGCGTCCACCAAGGCCACCAGTACCATCATGGCCAGCAAGACGGTGCTGGTTTCGGGCATCTGAAACAAACCCATGTGGAAAGCCAGCATTTGCCCCAAGCCACCGGCCCCCACCACGCCCAGCACGGCAGCGGCCCGGATGTTGTTTTCCCAGCGGTAAAGCGAATAACTGATCAGTTGCGGCAATATTTGTGGCACCGTGGCATACAAAAAAATGCGCAGTTCACCCACACCACGGGTACGCAAGGCAAAGGCCGGTTCAGGCGGCGCGTTTTCCAAACTTTCTGCGAACAAGCGCCCCAATACGCCCGCAGTGTGAAGGCCCAATGCCAAGGTGCCGGCAAAAGGCCCCAGGCCCGCCGCGATCAGCAACAGGGCCGCCCACACCAGTTCGGGTGTGCTGCGCAAACCGTTCAACAACAAACGCGTCACACCCCGCCAACGAGCCGGATCACCCGCCCAAGTTTTGCTGGCTGGCAACGCCAAAGCGAGGCCCAGCACCACGGCCAGCAGCGTGCCCAGAGCAGACATGGCCAGGGTTTCCAACGCAGCCATGACTACTTTGCCGACATGTACCCGCCCGAACTCAGGCCGCAGCAATTCAGCCACGAATTTGCCCATACGTTCAAGCGCGTCTGTCGAAAAAAACTGTGCCCACTTCAGGTTCAACGACCAAAAACTGGCCACCACCAAAACCAGAATACCCGCCAAAAACCAGCACGCCTTGCAACGGGCATCCCATAGGCGGGGTGGCAATTTGTAGACCTCATTGGCGGCCTGCAGATTGCCGGACGGGTGGCCCACCGGATTCACGACAAACCTTTGCGCAAAAACGCGCTGGCACGGTCAGCCAACCAGACCAGCAACATAAAAACCAGCAAGATGGTGCTGACTTCAGAACCGTTGAACATTTTCATGGATGAATCCATTTGTTGCCCCAAGCCGCCTGCGCCAACAAACCCCAAGACCGCCGACGAGCGAATTGCGCACTCCCACCGATACACCGTGTAACTGGTCAGTTCCGGGGCATTTTGCGGCAACAGGCCATAAAAAAAGGCCTGCAACCGTCCGCCACCGTTTCGCATCAAACTGATGGCGGCGTGGGTTTCGCCGCTTTCCAGAATGTCGGCATACACCTTGCCCAACATGCCGCCATAGGTCAGGGCAATTGCCAACACGCCTGCCGTAGCGCCCAGGCCCACCACACGGACAAACACCAGGGCCCACACCAATTCCGGCACACTGCGAAGCACCATCAAAACCCAGCGCACCCCTTGCCGCAACCAGCGTGGCAAAACGGCCATTTCGCCACTGATTGCTGACAGTGACAAAACCCGAACCGACAACAGCGCCAAAGGAACGGCCAACAACAAGGCAAGCGTCATACCGGCGGTAGCAATGGCGACGGTGCGCCAGGTGTCCTGCGCGATCAGCCAAAGAAATTCAGGGTTGACACGGGGCGGGAAAAAATCGCCGACAAAATTCAGCGTGGGTTTGAGCGAAGCGGCGTCAAACAACAACCAAGGCTTGAATTCGGTCAACACCAACAAAGGCCACATCAACAGCACCGCGGCCAACGCCCAAAACACGCGGCCAGCGGCGGCGGGGTCGCGCTGCGCAGGTGGCTTTGCAAGAGCCACCGCAGTCATGGGGAGCAACCCACGTCTTGTCTAACAACCATTAACCAATGCCCTGCTAACGACATGTCACCACCAACGGAAGGGGTGATTCCATGGATGCCGCTTGCAGCGCTGAAGTTGGCCCCGGAGCACCCGCCAGCTCCTCCAGTTTTTGTGCGTAGAGTTGCTGCAAAACAGCCGGGCTGACTTGCTGTGCAGGCAGGTCAAAAACCACCAGCCCATCGCGCATGCCAATGATGCGCGGAAAGTGCGCCAAAGCCATCTCGACGTGGTGAAGCGTGGCTACCAAAGTGGCCTGACGCTCCTGCGCAACCTGGGTCAGGGTTTCAATGGCTTGTTGGGCGCGGGTTGGATCCAGCGCCGAGAGTGGTTCGTCCACCAGCAGCAAACGCGCATTCGAGGCCAACGCCCGGGCCAGCCCGACGCGTTGGCGCTCGCCGCCCGACAAACGGTCTACTCGGTCAAACAATTTTTCGCTTAGATCGAAACGCGCCAAAGCGCGATCCGCCAACGCAATATCTGTCGGATACAACAGGCTGCGCAAGCTCGCGCCAAACGATTCTTGCGGCAGCCTGCCCGCCAGTACCGCCGTAACCACACGCTGGCGCGGCGGCAACGGCGGCACTTGGGGAGCCAAAAACAATTGCCCGCGCAACTGCCGCAGTTGCCCGCCGGTCAAACCCCAGACCGGCTGGTCATCCAACAGCACCGTACCCGAAAACGGGCGCAAGGCACACGCCAGCAAATGCAGCAAAGTTGTTTTGCCTGCGCCAGAAGGGCCAATCACCGCCAACTGTTCGCCCGACTGCACGGAAAAGCTGGCCCCGCGAACGGCGGCGATGGCGTCCGGCCGGGCCGACGGATGGCGGCCAGAGGCCGACTTCAATTCAAGTTTCATGGAGCGTGAATTGTCTCAGCCGTCAGATACCGTGTTGGCACACGCGGCTCCATCACTTCAACAAACCGGCATTGCGGGCTGCGGCTTCGATGCCTATGTAGTTCTCGGCCTTGGTCGGAATGAACCGGGTGGCGCGCTGCAGTTCCAGGATTTCTTTGCCTTCGGCGGTGTTGCGGTTCAGATCGGTAAATGCCTTGGTGATTTTCTCGCGCAGGGCAGCGGGCATATCGGCGTGAACCGTCCAGTTGTAATCAAAATAACCGGGGGTGGTGTAGATGACCCTGACTTTGTCGGTATCGACTTTTTTGTCGGCAACAAATTTTTCCCACACAGAAATGTTCAATGCACCACCTTCGACTTTGCCAGCGGCTACAGCGGCAATCGTTGCATCATGCGCACCAGAATAGGCGACACGTTTGAAATCTTTGTCGGGGTCAATCTTGGCATCCAGCAGAAAGCTGCGCGGCATCAAATGACCTGAGGTGCTTGATTGCGAACCAAAACTGACGTTTTTACCCTTCAGGTCGGCGAGGGTTTTGACGGTGGGGTCGCTGGTGATGAACACCGAGCGAAATTTCTCATCTTCTTCGCGTTGCACCAGCGGCACTGCTTTGCCGCCTGACCGGATATTGGCTTGTACAAAGGTAAAACCACCATACCAGGCCATGTCAACCTGTTTGTTGGCTAGCGCTTCTACCGAAGCCGCATAGTCGGTGACCGGCGTAAATTCGACTTTCATTCCCAGTGTTTTTTCAAGGTATTTCACCAAAGGGCCGGCTTTGCGGGCCAGTTCGGTGGGAGACTCGTCGGGAATGGCGGTGACCTTGAAAACCTGTTGTGCGTGACATAACGAACCAAACAAGACGACAGCACATGTCATCAAGGCACGAAAAGTGCGTGAAGGCGAAAAACTGACCATGATAAAACTCCTTGAAGGTTGAAAAACCGTTGGGAAAACGGAACGTCATTAGACTAGAAATCGCCCGCTCTTGCAGCGTTGGGGATATGCCAAAATCACATGAAATCACCTGTAAGAATGGGGTCGTTCATGCGACTCATCCTGTTAGCCATGTTCCTCCCCCCTAGCCTCCAATTTGTATGCCTGAACCCGCAAAACCCCGGGTTTTGATCGTCACCCCCGCTGCTGCCAAAGCCAACAATGGCAATTGGCAAACGGCCTGGCGTTGGGCTGGCTTTTTGAGGCGCAATTTTGACGTCACCATTGACCAACAATGGCACGGTGAGCCGCATGAGGTTTTGTTGGCGCTGCACGCACGCCGCTCTGCACCAGACATTGCCGCCTGGGCCAATTCAAAAAATGGAAAGGGGCTAAAAACCCCTGCACCCGGTTTGGCCGTCGTGTTAACCGGCACTGATTTGTACCGTGACATTGAGGACGATGCCGCAGCACAACAATCACTTGAACTGGCCCGCCAGCTGGTGGTTTTACAAGAATGTGGACCTGACCAGCTTCCTGCGCGGCACCGCGCAAAGACCACGGTCATTTTTCAATCCACTGCGTCACGGAAAACACTGGCAAAAACCGATCGCCATCTGCGGGTGGTGATGGTCGGGCATTTGCGTGATGAAAAACTGCCCCAAACACTGTTTGAAGCTGCGCGCCTGTTGCGGCCCGGGAGCGGCATTTTGATCGACCACATTGGTGACCCGCTGGATGCGCAACTGGCCGCACAGGCACAACAAACCGCCCGTGATTGTCCGCACTACCGCTGGTTGGGCGGGCTGAGTCATGAATCAACGCGTCGCCGCATCCAACGGGCACACCTGCTGGTGCATGCCAGCAAAATGGAAGGTGGCGCCCACGTGGTGATGGAAGCCGTTTGCAGTGGCACACCGGTGCTGGCCTCCCGGATCGACGGCAATATCGGCATGCTGGGCAAGGGCTATTCGGGTTACTTTGAAGTCGGCAGTGCACCCAAACTTGCCGCGATGCTGAAACGAATTCGCGCCGATCAGGTCAAACCGCCCGCGGCCAACCAGCCCACACTGCTTGAAAAGCTGGCCGGCCAATGCGAAAAGCGGGCGCACTTGTTTGCGCCTGCAACCGAAAAAGCCGCCCTGATTGGGCTGGTCAACCAATTGCTGAAAGACATGAATGCGGGTTACCCATGAATTCGAGTGAACAACCCGTCCTGCGTGACATCGTGTTGGTGGGTGGTGGCCATAGCCATGTCGTCGTGCTCAAAAAATTCGGCATGCAACCGATACCCGGTGTACGCCTGACGCTCATCTGCACCGACATGCATACCCCCTACTCGGGCATGCTGCCCGGGTATGTCGCGGGGCATTACGAATACGACGATGTGCACATTGACCTGTCCCGTCTGTGTGTGTTTGCCGGTGCCCGCCTGTACCGTGATGAGGTCATTGGCCTGGATCGGGCGCAACAAAAAGTGCTTTGCCGCAACCGCCCACCGGTACCCTATGACGAGTTGTCGATCAATATTGGATCAACACCGCAATTGGCCAGCGTACCGGGCGCGGCCGCACATGCAGTGCCTGTCAAGCCGATTCAGCTGTTCAATGACCGCTGGCTGGCATTGCTCGCCCGGGTTAGGCATCAAACCGGCAAAATCACCATAGCCGTGGTGGGGGGCGGAGCAGGTGGTGTCGAGCTGCTGTTGGCCATGCAATGGCGGCTGCGCCGGGAACTGAGCCAACTTGGACGCGACCCGCAAACGCTGACTTTTCACCTGCTCACCAGCAGCGCCACCGTTCTGCCCACCCACAACCCGCGGGTGCAAAAGCGCTTTGAAACCGTTCTGCGGCAGCGCGACGTGACCCTGCATTTGAACGCTGAAGTTACCCAGGTAGAAGCCGGGCGCTTGTCAACATCCGGTGGGCAAAGCCTCTCAGCCGATGAAGTCATTTGGGTTACCCGAGCCGGGGGCGCACCGTGGCTCAAGGCCACCGGGCTCCAGCTGGACATTGATGGCTTCATTGAGGTGCAAGATACCCTGCAAACCGTAACGGACCCGCATGTTTTTGCCGCTGGCGACATTGCCAGCATGGTGAACTACAAACTGGAAAAAGCCGGCGTTTTTGCGGTTCGGCAAGGCACACCGTTGACGACCAATTTGCGCCATGCTGTGGCAGGCACCCAACCCGAACCGTACCGGCCCCAGCGTTCCTGGCTGGCACTTATCTCGACGGGCGACAAATACGCGGTGGCATCGCGTAGCTGGCTCGATTTTGCTGGCGATTGGGTCTGGCTCTGGAAAGACTGGATTGACCGGCGCTTCATGGCCAAATTCAGTGAATTCCCGGAGATGAATGCGGCCGCCAAACCGGCTCCTGGCACTGGCCCTGGTAATCCGGCCGTCAAACTCAACGAAGAAGAATCACTTCAGGCGATTTCTGCGATTGCCATGCGATGTGGTGGTTGCGGTGCCAAGGTCGGCGCCACGGTGCTGGCCAGGGCGCTGGGCAATTTACACCCGGTAGACCGGGACGATGTTTTGATTGGGCTCAAAGACCCTGACGATGCCGCCGTCGTGCGGGTACCGCCCGGCAAAGCCATGGTGCATTCCATCGATTTTTTCCGTTCGTTCATTGACGACCCATATATTTTTGGCAAAGTGGCGGCCAACCACTCACTAGGCGATATTTGGGCCATGGGCGGCGAGGCCCAGTCGGCGACTGCCGTCGTTACCGTGCCGCCCGGGCTTGAATCCAAAACGGAAGACATCCTGTTTCAGATGATGACGGGTGCACTGGACGTTTTGCGCGAGGCCAACTGCGCTCTGGTGGGCGGGCATACCGGTGAGGGCAAAGAGCTGGCCCTCGGGTTTGCGGTCAACGGCTTGATTGACGACGACGGCAGCCCCAAACTGGCCAGTGTGATGAGCAAAGGTGGCATGAAGGCCGGTAACGTGCTCATTCTGACTAAGCCAGTCGGCACCGGCACTTTGTTTGCGGCGCATGCACGCATCGCTGCCAAAGGCCGCTGGATTGATGCGGCCCTGACATCCATGGTGATCAGCAACCGGGTGGGGGCGCAAATCCTGAAACAGCACGGTGCCACGGCGGCCACTGACCTAACCGGTTTTGGGCTTTTGGGCCATTTGGTTGAAATGACCCGCCCTTCAGAGGTGGATGCCGAACTGTATATGTCCAAAATCCCGATGCTGGACGGTGCAGAAGAATGTGTTGCCAACGGCATTGTGAGCAGCCTGCAAAGCGCCAATGTGCGCCTGCGCCGCGCCTTGCGCAACCAGGAAGCGTGGGTGAAACACCCCCGGTACCCGCTTATATTTGACCCGCAAACAGCGGGCGGCCTGCTGGCCAGTGTG
>JANOWY010000454.1:0-3904 GCA_031418135.1 Rhodoferax sp.
CACCGGCCTTTTCAAACCGCTCCATCAGCTCGGGTGATTTCATCATCAAGGCCATTTCTTGCTGCAACCGCAATTGCTCGGCTTTGGGGGTGCGGGCCGACACGAAGTAGCCAAACCAGGATTCGAGCTCCAGCGCGGCAACACCGGTTTCGCGCAAGGTGGGAACCTGCGGGTGCATCGGGTTGCGCGCCACACCTGACACAGCCAGCGCCTTCACGTTGCCCGCATCGACCTGCGGCCGTGCGGTGGAGGAGAGGTCAAAAAACAAGTCAACCCGCCCGCCGATCAGGTCGGTATAAGCGGCCTGCGCACCCCGGTACGGCACGTGGGTGAGCTGCACCCCCGCCAGGTGCCACAACGCGGCCGCCAGCACATGTTGCCCCGAGCCATTGCCGCCCGAGGCATAAGTCAACTTGCCGGGGTTGTTTTTGGCGTAGGCGACCAGTTCGGCCAGGCTGGCAAAGGGCAAATCTTTGCGCCCAATCAGGGTGTAGCTGTAACTCACGGCCAGGCCGACGGGTTCGAAATCCTTCAGCGGGTCGTACGGCAAATTGGCATACAGGCCCGGGTTCAGCGCAAGGTTGGAGACCGAACCGGTGAGCAGAGTGTAACCATCAGGCGCGGCTTTGGCGGCCGCATCGGTGCCAACGAGCGTGCCTGAACCGGGGCGGTTCTCCACCACCACCGCCTGTTTCAATTGGGTGGCCAGGCGTTCGGCCAGCAACCTGCCGACAAAATCAAATCCGCCACCTGGCGGCTGCGGCACGATGACCTTCAGAGGCCGATTGGGATAGGCCTCTTGCGCCTGCGCAGGCAAGGCAATCCCTGCCACCAAGGCACCCACCCACAGGCTCAAAGCCAGCAGGGCTGATGGGGCACTGCGGCGACGCGACAGGGTGGGGTCCAATGGGGTTGGGCAGTGTTCGGTCACATGATGGCTTACGTTTTGGTTCACGTTTTGGTTCACGTTGTAATTGATGGTGCGATTCACGTTATCGTTCAATGGGGCTGCCAGCCAGCCACGCCGCGCCGCGCCGGTAAAGGTCTTGCACAGCCGGGCCTTTCAGGCCCGGCATGTCAAGTTTGACGGTGTAACCAATGCGCGTCTGGATATAGGCCAGGTGCCGGTACCCTTCGGGGAGGGCAGCCAGCGCGGCCTGATCCATTTGCAGCACGGCTGCCGGGTCAATCGGGTCTACCCGGTCTTTTTCATAAATCGGCTGGCGATGCACCAGGCCCCAGCGCACCACACCGGCGGCATCGGCGCGGTGTTCAAAAAAATCGTAAAACCGCCCAGTGCAAACCACGTCACACATCACGCCATCGACCAATCCGCGCTGCGAGATGGTCATCTTGGTTTGGGCGATGGCCCGGTGGCCTGCCACGTCGATGGACGAGCCACCCAAAAAATGCAGGATGCTGACACCCTTGTTCCAGCCTTCGATAGTGACGCGGATGAAATCCACAAACGGGCCCTGGAACCAGGTGGCCATCATCATGCCGTCGTTATGCCACACGGTTTTGAAACGCTCCCAGTCACCGGCATCGCGCCACACCGCCCAGTTGTCGACCATTTGGCGAATGCGCAGTTGCTCGGTCAATGTGTCGTCCACGTCGGGTTCCTTAGGGTTATGTCTCTGGGTAGCGCTAGATTTTGCACTGACAATTTGCCGCAAACGGGCTGAAAATTACTTTTTCAGCCGCAACTGCCATACCGCCTTTATCCGCACGTGAGCCTCTGACTGAACCATGGATCGCTGGACTGAAATTGAATTGTTTGTACAAGTTGCCGAAACCGGCAGCCTGAGCCGCGCAGCCGAATTGCTGGAGCTTTCCAACGCGGCCGCCAGCCGCTATCTGTCGGCCATGGAACAGCGCCTGGGTGCCCGCCTGGTGGAGCGCAACACGCGCAGGTTGTACCTCACTGACACGGGGCAGGAGTTCTTCCAGAAAGCCAAGGCCATCCTGGCCGAATTAAAAGATGCAGAGGCTGCGGTGAACGCCACCGCCCTGAACCCTACTGGCGTGCTGCGCATCAGCGCGTCTTTGTCGTTTTCATTGCACCATGTGGCACCGCTGCTCAAGCATTACACCGAGCGCTACCCCAACGTGACGGTGCACATCGAGGCTGCCAACCGTTACCTGGACATCATCGACAACAACATCGATGTGGCCATTCGCACCCGAGAGGTGGAGCCCGACAGCAACATCACCATCCGCCGCCTGGCCGAAACCCGCCGCGTGCTGGCGGCATCTCCCGGTTATCTTAAGCAGCATGGCACGCCCAAAACGCCGCAAGATCTGCAAAAACACAAGGTGCTGGTCTACACCTACGCCAACAAACCCAATGAGCTGCGCTTCACCCGCCCCGACCCGAAAGCCGCTATCCAGACCACCACCATCCAGGTGAAGGGTTTGCTGGAATCCAACGACGGCCAGGTGTTGCGCACCGCCGCGCTGGACGGGCTGGGCATTTTGGTGCAGCCCATTTATATCGTGTACGACGACATCACCGCCGGCCGCCTGGTGCCCGTGCTGGACGATTGGGACCTGCCGCGCCTGACCATTAACCTGGCCTACCCGAGCCGAAAACACCTGTCAGCCAAGGTGCGCACGTTCATTGATTTTGTCGTTGAACACTTCAATAAAATGCAGTATGAGAAGAAATGGTCTAAAAAATATAAATAATAAATATATTATTTATAGCTAATAATGCAATTATTATAACAACTTTTAGCACTTTTTAGCCTATAATTTTCCATAAACTATATATTTATCAATCAACGCTAACCCAACGGCAAAAAGCGCGGTGCCGCAGCAACCTGCAAGGTGCCCGATGCATCCGTGTTGTAAATGCCGCGCGCCACGTTGTGCGGATGCGCTGCCGCTTCCTTGACGCTCAACACCGGCGCAAAACAAACATCGGTGCTCTCCAGCAGCGCCACCCAATGCGCCCGCGGTTGGCTTGCGAAAAGGGCTGTGAAACGCGCCTTCAGGGTCGGCCACTCGGCCCGGTTGTTTTGCGCGGCAACATCCACATCGTTCAGGCCCAGCTTGTGCAACAACAAGGCATAAAACTGCGGCTCAATGGCCCCCAGCGTGATGAAACCACCCTCAGCGCAGGGGAAGACGTCGTAAAAAGGCGAATCGTGGAACAGGTTCAGGCCAGCGCTATCGAGCCAGCCACGGGCCCGAGCCAACTGCGCGATGCCGCCCAGCATGGCGACGATATCGACGATGGCTGCATCGACCACCCGGCCTTTGCCGCTGGTGCGCACTTCAAACAACGCACAGGCGATGCCAAAAGCCAAACCCAGCGCACCCCCTGCATCACCCACCACAGTGGGCGGAACCACCGGGCGCTCACCCCGATGCGCTGACAGCGACAACAAACCCGTGAGTGCCACATAGTTCAGGTCGTGCCCGGCAGCCTGTGCCAAGGGCCCGCTTTGGCCCCAGCCAGTCATGCGGCCATAAATCAACTTTGGGTTGTGCGCCGCGCAATCGGCTGGACCCAAACCCAGGCGCTCCATCACGCCGGGGCGGTTGCCCTCGATCAGTGCATCAGCACCGGCCACCAGCGACATCGCTTGGGCGACATCTGCAGGTTTTTTCAGATCGAGTGTGACCACCGTCTTGCCATGGCGCAATGGGTTGCTGGGCGCTGCGCCGCCAGCGCGGCTCAAAATATCGGGGCTGGGCCGGGCAATAACGGTTACCGCCGCGCCCATATCGGCCAGCATGCGCCCGGCCAGTGGGCCAGGGCCAATACCTTCAAATTCGACGACGCGAACGCCTGTCAGGGGAAGATTCATAAAGTCAATTCCAGTTAAAGCAGCGCAGGGGTAAAGTTTCCGCACGTCATGCGCTGGCCTGCGCGGTAATGTGGAGCGTAGTCGAAAAC
>JANOWY010000455.1:0-1741 GCA_031418135.1 Rhodoferax sp.
CCATGGTGCACCTGTATTTTGAGGGCTCGGCAGTGGTCATCACCCTGGTGCTGTTGGGCAAGTGGCTGGAAACCCGCGCCAAGCGGCAAACCACTTCGGCCATACGTGCCTTGCATGCGCTGCGGCCCGACATCGCACATCTGATCGGCAAAGCTGGTGAGACGGATGTTTCTGTGGCCGAGGTGTTGGCTGGGGACCAGGTGGCGGTGCGACCTGGCGAGCGGTTCCCGGTAGACGGCACCGTGCTCGAAGGGCATACGCAAGTGGACGAATCCATGCTGACGGGTGAGCCCTTGCCCGTGGTGAAAGAGATGGGCAGCGCTGTGACCGGCGGTTCCATCAACGGCGATGGCCGGGTGGTGATGCAGGTGCGCGCGGTAGGCAAGGCCACCGTGCTGGCCGGCATCATCCAGCTGGTGGAAGACGCGCAGGCCACCAAAGCACCGATTCAACGCCTGGTGGACCAGGTGAGCAATGTGTTTGTACCGGTGGTGCTGCTGATTGCCTTGGTAACCCTGCTGGGCTGGTGGCTAACCGGTCACAGCTTCGAAACCTCGGTGATCTACGCCGTGGCGGTGTTGGTGATTGCCTGCCCGTGTGCGCTGGGGCTGGCCACGCCTACGGCCATCATGGCGGGCACGGGCGTGGCCGCCAAACATGGCATTTTGATCAAGGATGTGCAGGCGCTGGAGTTGGCCCACAAGATCACGCTGGTAGCGTTTGACAAAACCGGCACGCTGACGGCGGGCAAACCCCGGCTCACTGCGTTGCGGGTTGCGGTTGCCGCCGAGATGGATGAGGCCACCGCCCTGCAAATCGCAGCCAGTCTGCAACAAGGCAGCGAACACCCGCTGGCGCATGCAGTAGTAACCGCCGCCCAGGAAAAAGGCGTAACCCTGAGCGCGGTGACAGAACTGCAGGCCGTGCCGGGGCGCGGCACCGAAGGGCGGGTAGACGGCGGCACTTACCTCATCGGCAGCCTGCGCTGGATGGCGGAATTACAGGTGGCGCTGGGCCCTCTGGAAAACCAGGCAGCAGAACTTCAACAAGCCGGGGCAACGGTATCCGCCCTGGCGCAACGGCTGGATGGCGGCGCGTCAGGGCGCAGGGTGTTGCGCGCCCTGATGGCTTTTGCCGATGAACCCAAACCCGGTGCGGCAGACCTGTTGGCCGCTTTGCGTGCACGCGGCATCAAGGTGCTGATGATCTCCGGCGACAACCAGGGTGCCGCCAACGCCATGGCACGCCGCCTCGGATTGCGGCCCGAAGAGGGCGAGGTGATGGCTGAGGTGTTGCCGGGTGATAAAGC
This sequence comes from Rhodoferax sp., assembly GCA_031418135.1. Classification (GTDB taxonomy): domain Bacteria; phylum Pseudomonadota; class Gammaproteobacteria; order Burkholderiales; family Burkholderiaceae_C; genus JANYCG01. The sequence continues at coordinate 1,310 of JANOWY010000455.1, forward strand.
CAGGATCATCGAGCAACTCAAAGTTGCAGGGCCAGGCGGCGATTTTCCGCTGGGCCGCTCCCAAGGAAAATCCGCCCCCCCGGGGGGCAGAGAGCCACACGCAGTGGGCGAGCGTGGGGGCAATATTGTGGCTATGGTGGGCGATGGCATTAACGATGCGCCAGCGCTGGCAGCGGCGCATGTGGGCATGGCCATGAGCAACGGCACCGACGTGGCCATGCACGCTGCCGGCATTACCCTGATGCGAGGCGACCCCCTGTTGGTGCTGGCCGCGTTGGATATCTCAGACCGCACGGTTGCCAAAATTCGCCAAAACCTGTTTTGGGCCTTTGCCTACAACGCAGCCGGCATTCCGCTGGCGGCACTGGGTTACCTGAACCCGGTGCTGGCCGGTGCCGCCATGGCCATGAGTTCGGTCAGTGTGATGAGCAA
>JANOWY010000456.1:0-2090 GCA_031418135.1 Rhodoferax sp.
CGTCATCCGCAAAACCGCCAGCGCCGCCATCCAGAACCTCAAGCTTACCCACAGCAAAGAATATTACGTGCCGAGCATGAGCAGCCGCACAGTGGTCTACAAAGGCCTGCTGCTGGCCGATCAAGTTGGCGTTTACTTCCGCGATCTGGAAGACGTGCGTTGTGTATCGGCCCTGGGCCTGGTGCACCAACGCTTCTCCACCAACACCTTCCCCGAGTGGCCGCTGGCGCACCCCTACCGTTATGTGGCGCACAACGGCGAGATCAACACCGTCAAAGGCAACTACAACTGGATGAAAGCCCGCGAAGGCGTGATGTCCTCCCCCGTGCTGGGCGCTGATTTGCCCAAGCTGTATCCGATCAGCTTCGCCAGCCAGTCCGATACTGCCACTTTTGACAACTGCCTGGAGTTGCTCACCATGGCCGGTTACCCGATCGGCCAGGCGGTGATGATGATGATCCCCGAGCCGTGGGAGCAACACACCACCATGGATGAGCGCCGCAAGGCCTTCTATGAATACCACGCCGCCATGCTGGAGCCGTGGGACGGCCCGGCCAGCATCGTCTTCACCGATGGCCGCCAGATCGGTGCCACGCTGGACCGCAATGGCCTGCGCCCCAGCCGCTACTGCATCACCGATGACGATTTGGTCATCATGGGCTCTGAATCGGGCGTGCTGCCCGTGCCCGAAAACAAGATCGTGCGCAAATGGCGATTACAGCCCGGCAAGATGTTCCTGATCGACCTGGAACAAGGCCGCATGATCGACGACGAGGAACTCAAAAACAACCTCGCCCACGCCAAGCCCTACAAACAGTGGATCGACAACCTGCGCATCAAGCTCGATGACGTGGTCGGCGGCGGCAGTGGTGAACCAGCCTCTGCCTCTGACATGGCGGTGACGCTGCTAGGCCGCCAGCAGGCCTTTGGTTACACCCAGGAAGACATCAAGTTCTTGATGAGCCCGATGGCCCAGTTGGGCGAAGAAGGCATTGGCTCCATGGGCAACGACAGCCCGCTGGCCGTATTGAGCGACAAGAACAAACCGCTGTACAACTACTTCAAGCAGCTCTTCGCGCAGGTGACCAACCCGCCGATCGACCCGATTCGCGAAGCCATTGTGATGAGTTTGGTCAGCTTCATCGGCCCCAAGCCCAACCTGCTGGACATCAACCAGGTGAACCCGCCGATGCGCCTGGAAGTGGCCCAGCCGGTGCTGGATTTTGCCGACATGGCCAAGCTGCGCGATATTGAAAAATACACCCAGGGCAAGTTCCGCAGTTACAACCTGGACATCACCTATCCGCTGGCCTGGGGCCGCGAAGGGGTCGAAGCCAAACTCGCCTCGCTTTGCGCCGAAGCAGTGGATGCCATCAAAGGTGGCAAAAACATCCTCATCATCAGCGACCGCAATCTGAACGCCACCCAGGTTGCCATTCCGGCGCTGCTGGCGCTGTCGGCCATTCATCAGCATCTGGTGCGTGAAGGGATGCGCACCACGGCTGGCTTGGTGGTCGAAACCGGTACCGCCCGCGAAGTGCACCAGTTTGCCGTCCTCGCAGGTTACGGCGCAGAAGCCGTGCACCCCTACCTGGCCATGGAAACGCTGGCCAGTATTCACAAAGAACTGCCTGGCGATTTGAGCGCTGACAAAGCGATTTACAACTACGTCAAGGCTGTGGGCAAAGGCTTGAGCAAGATCATGTCCAAGATGGGCGTAAGCACCTACATGAGTTACTGCGGTGCCCAGTTGTTTGAGGTGATTGGCCTGAACAGCGCAACCATTGACAAGTATTTCACAGGTACGCCCAGCAAGGTGCAAGGCATTGGCGTATTTGAAATTGCCGAAGAGGCGATTCGCATGCACAAAGGGGCTTTTAGTGCCGACCCGGTTCTGGAAGGCATGCTGGATGCGGGCGGTGAATACGCCTGGCGCGTGCGTGGCGAAGAACACATGTGGACGCCCGACGTCATCGCCAAGTTGCAGCACAGCACGCGTGCCAACAACTGGAACACCTACAAGGAATACGCCCAGCTCATCAACGACCAAAGCCGCCGCCACATGACGCTGCGCGGCCTGTTCGAGTTCA
>JANOWY010000457.1:0-14709 GCA_031418135.1 Rhodoferax sp.
CTGGCACCAATGAACGTTCCATCACATAGGTTTCGCCATCAAATTCGCGCAGTTCCTTGCCTTCTGCCACTTGGGTACCCACGCCGGTTTTGGTGAAGAAAGCCGGAATGCCAGCGCCGCCGGCCCGCAGCTTTTCGGCCAGGGTGCCTTGCGGGGTGAATTCGAGCTGCAATTCGCCCGCCAGGTATTGGCGCTCAAACTCCTTGTTTTCACCCACGTAGCTTGAGATCATCTTTTTGACCTGCCGGGTTTGCAACAATTTGCCCAGGCCGAAATCGTCTACACCGGCGTTGTTTGAAATAGCCGTCAGGTTCTGTTTGCCGCTGTCCTTCAGCGCTTCAATCAGCGCCTCGGGAATGCCGCACAGGCCAAAGCCGCCCACGCCCAGCAGTTGCCCGTCTTGCACTACACCTTCAAGCGCCTTGGCGGCGCTGGGGTAAATTTTGTTCATTTGAATGTGCTCCGTAAAAATTCGCCGGCTCTTCATTGACCGGGTTGGCAGTTGAAGCCGTTCGCAACGATACTACGTAATTGAATACGTAGTTTTCCGTAATGCCCGTAAAACCCATGGACATCGATTACCGCCTGGCTTTTGAACTCGCTCCAGTGGGCATGGTGTTGTCACGCCACCGCGTGATCGTCGATTGCAACCGGGCGGTGTGCGAGATGTTTGGCACCCAGGTGCATGCGCTGGCTGGGCAATCGTTTCAGGTGTTGTACCCCAGCGCCATTGAATTTGAACGCACGGGTGCCCGTATGGAGCCGCTGTTGGGGCGCGGCGGCACCTACGCCGACAACCGCATCATGCGGCGAATGGACGGGCGCTTCAAGGGCGAAACCTTTTGGTGCCATGTGACCGGGCGGGCGCTGAACCCGTCGGCACCGCATGAGTCAGGCATCTGGACGTTTGAGGATTTGAGCGCCAACCGCTCGGTAACCGCCGAACTGACGCCCCGCGAGCGGGAGGTTGCGGCCCTGGTGCTGAAAGGCCAAACCAGCAAACAAATGGGGCGCAGCTTGAAGATCAGCCACCGCACGGTAGAAATTTACCGCGCCCGCCTGATGCGCAAATTCAAAACCGCCACCACGGCGGAACTGGTGCAGCGGTTGATCACTGCATGAATCGTTTTAAGCTTTGAAAATTTATCTAAAAAATATTATTTTAATTTTAAAAAATATTTCAATTTAGTCATATTTACTATAAATTATATATCTAATTGTCCAATAATTACGTGAACAATTAACAAAAATTTATAATCGTTTTTTTGAAAATTGATTACTGCACGTTTTAACCGAAACTAACACAAGCCCACCCGCCACCACACCCACCAGGCCGTCCGCCATCACTGAGGCCACAGGCTGAAGCCAGCCCGGCAGTTGGGCCAGGCCTTGTTCCAGCACATGGTGCAAGGCACCCCAGCCGTGGGTCAAAATGCCGCCGCCCACCAAAAACATGGCGGCGGTGCCAACCACCGAAAGTGTTTTCATCAGCCACGGTGCCATCACCAGCAGGCCACGCCCTACTTTGCGTTTGAACTGACCCATAGCGCCCGCCGCAGCCGATTGGCTCCAATACAGCCCGGCATCGTCCAGCTTCACAATACCCGCCACCAAACCGTAAACCCCCACCGTCATCAGCAGGGCAATGCCCACCAACACCGAAACCTGCACCGACAAGGGGCTGTTTTGCACGGTGCCCAAGGTGATGGTGATGATTTCGGCCGACAAGATGAAATCGGTGCGAATCGCGCCCTTGATCTTCTCTTTTTCAAGCGCCACCAAATCAACCGCCGGGTTGGCCAGTGCAGCCGACAGCTCTTGTCGATGCGCCTGCTCCACGGCCGGGCTGTGCAAATATTTGTGGGCGATTTTCTCGAAACCCTCAAAACACAGGTATGCCCCACCGGCCATCAACAACGGGGTTACGGCCCAGGGTGCCACCAGGCTGATCCCCAAGGCTGAGGGCACCAGGATTGCCTTGTTCAGGAAAGAGCCTTTGCAAACCGCCCACACCACCGGTAGCTCACGTTCGGCCTTGACGCCGGCCACTTGTTGCGCATTGAGGGCCAAATCGTCGCCCAGCACACCAGCGGTTTTTTTGGCAGCCACTTGGGTCAGCACGCTGACATCGTCCAGGATGCTGGCAATGTCGTCGAGGAGCGCGAGGAGACTGGTGGCCATGGGGCTACTCTACCGCGACTGCGCCTACAGGCAGCCAGCGCTTACACGGGTGGCTGATGCGCGCCACGGCCCAGCACGGTTTCGGCTCGGCTGGATCGGCGCAAGGGGTAAACAAACTGCGCCAGCCAGGGCTCGGGCCCATGCCGGATGTCGTCCGTCAGGCCCGTTGCGGTCGGGTATCGGCGGGAAATCAGCGCCGTGCCAAACAGCACGTCCCACAAAAACAAAAGGTTGCCATAGTTGCCGGTGTAGTGGCCCACGCCATCGCCCTGCACCAATGCATGGTGCGCAAAATGGGTGGCCGGTGTCGAGATGGTGCGCTCAACCAGCCATGCCAGGGGATGCAAAACCGGGTAGCGATAGAGGAACTCGTCCCAACGCACGGCTGAATGCGCCCCAATGATGACCGACACCTTGACGATGCTGTACACCACATACACCCAGCCAAAACCCATAAACACCAGGGCCCCGGCCAGCCACAGGCCCGGCATCAGCGCGTAATAAAACAGGTTGTTGCGGTAGACCACCCGCACACTCATGTAAGCCGCCGAATGGTGCGCCCGGTGCAGGGGCCACATTACCGAGGTATGGCTCAGCCGGTGCCAAAAATACTGGGTCAGGTCGTCTGCCACCAACAACACCAGCACCATTTGCCACCAGGCCCAATCGGCCAGCGCATCTTTTTGCAAGGGCATCAGCCATTGGCACAAGCTGGCAGATGCTGCCATGACTGCACCGGTGATGAGCGGAAAAAGCAGGGTGACGGCTACGTCAAGCCGGTTGTCTTCACGCGTGGCCTCTTTGGCGAAAAACCGGCCCTGGATCATTTCAGCCAACGCAAAGGCACTGAGAACCAGCAAAAGTACCAAGAGTTGTAGCGTTTGGGCCTGCATGAAGGGGGCTTTTTCAAAGTTGGGTTAAACTGCAACAATACACAAGTGTATGTTAGTGCATTTTTCTGGTTTGCTAACCGACAATGTGACACAGTTGCAGGAGTTTGAACATGACTGATTTGGTTGTCCGCAGGTTACTGGTTGATTTGACAACCCCGTTTGATGCCCGCTGGAACGGCGGCGACGCCTTTCGTTCGGCCTTCTTCAACGCCTTGTCGATGAGTTTTCCGGTGGGAGAACAGTACTTTATTGATTCAGTACGTGCCGGCGTGAAGGCCTTGCCTGAAGCTGACCGCGACAGTTTTGCCAAAGAGGTGGCCGGTTTCATTGGCCAGGAGGCCACGCACCGGCGCGTGCACGACCTGTTCAACGGGCACTTGCAAACGCTGGGTTTTGATAACTGGATCGCCCGCAACGGGGCCGAGCGGTTTCGCAAAAATGCCGACAAAGATGTGCGCATCCACGTGGCCGCCACCGCCGCCACCGAACACTTCACCGCCATCTTTGCCAACTGGACGATGCGCCACCCCGAAGCCTTTGAAGGCGCAGAAGAACGCCTCAAAACCCTGTGGATGTGGCACGCCGCAGAAGAATCCGAACACCGCTGCACCGCCTATGACGTGTACCAGCGCCTCAGCGGCAATCACCTGTGGCGGGTGCGTGTTTTCAAAGCCGTATCAGTCATGTTTTTGAGTGATGTGACCCGCCAGACTTTGCGCAACCTCAAGCACGATCAGGCCCTGTGGCGCTGGAGTACCTGGCGCAGCGCTTGGCAACTCTTGTTCAGCCGCGACGGCATGATTCGCGGCAACATCGGGCAATGGCGCGATTACCTGGCCCCCACCTTTCACCCGAGCCAGCACGATGCCACCTTATCGACCCGTTGGCTTCAGCAAAACACCGCACAATTCTCGGTAGTCGGGCAACCGGCATTACAACCGGGCTGATTCATGAGCAGCGCAGCTTTTGTTGCGACAGGCTGCGTGGCCTTGTACTTGCTGTTTCTGTATTGGTACGGCGGCATCGGAAAACCCTTGAGCCCCGAGGAACTCAACCGTTGCCAGCAGCTGATGCAGGGCCTCACGTTTGATGACAGTGCGCGTTGCGCTGATCGGCGTTACGGCAGGGGTCATCTTGTGCGTGGCTTGGTTGCTACCCTCATGTCACTTTTGGCCATGGTGGCCATTGTGGCAACCCAGCAGATATAACGAACCCCATGCTTACACCGCAACCCATTGCGCTGAAAGGGGCGCCTGGCTCACCGTATACCCGCAAGATGCTTGCCGTATTGCGTTATCGCCGCCTGCCCTATCGGCTGCTGACAACGCAAATGGCCGAGCAGCTTGGTCTGCCCAAGCCTGTGGTTGAATTGTTGCCCACGTTTTACTTGGCCAATGCGCAAGGCCAGTTGGAGGCCATCACGGATTCAACTCCCCTGATTCGCCGTTTTGACCAAGCCATTGCGCCACGGCAGGTTCAACCCGGCCACCCCGTGTTGCGCCTGATCGACAGCCTGCTTGAAGATTTCGCCGATGAATGGGTAACCAAGGCGATGTTCCATTACCGCTGGCACTTCGCAGCAGATGCCGACAAGGCAAGCAGCATTTTGCCGCTGCAGTCGCGTGGCATTTGCATGCCGCCTGCGCAAGCCAGCCAGGCCAAATCGCAGTTTTCGCAGCGCCAAATCGACCGCCTGGCGGTGGTCGGCTCCAACCCGGTTACATCGCCTGTCATTGAAGCAGCCTACGAACGATTGCTAGGCCTGCTTGATGCGCATTTTCAAGCCCGTCCGTTCTTGCTGGGCGCGCGCCCTGGCGCTTGCGACTTCGCGATGTACGGCCAACTGACTCAATTGGCCCGCTTTGACCCCACACCAAGCGCATTGACCGCGCGCCTTGCCCCCAGGGTAACGGCCTGGACCGGCGTGATGGAAGATCTGAGCGGCCTTGAACCCGACGACGCTGATTGGCTGGCGCCCGACCAGCTACCCCCGACGTTATTGGCCCTGCTGCGCGAAGTGGCCCGCTGTTATCTGCCGCTGTTGCTGGCCAACGCCCGTGCGTTGCAGGCAGGTGCTGCCCAGGTTGAAGCCGTTATTGATGGGCATACCTGGCACCAACCAACCGTCAATTACCAGGGCAAGTGTTTGCGCTGGCTGCGGCAGGAATATGCATCGCTGCAGGGGGATAACAGGGCCCTGGCCGATGACATTTTGGCGCACTGTGGCTGCACGCCCCTGACCCACACCTGAGGAGGACAAACCATGCGACTGCGCAATCGGTTGGTTATTGCCGCATTGATTCTGGCCAGCATAGCGGCCTTGGTGTACCTCAACCGCATTCACCTCTTCAAGTACTCGTTGGGCTGGTACACCGACTTCACCCACCCGCGCGACCCCAACCGCCCGGTACCGTGGATGGCCGGGCCACAAACTGCCAGCCTGCCGCTGGCGCAGCGCCCACCCAACATCATCATCATCCTGGCGGATGACCTGGGCATCAACGATGTCAGCACGCATGGCGGCGGCCACACAGCCGAAGGCGTGCCCACGCCGCATATTGACTCGATTGCGCGGGATGGCGTGCGGTTTGACCAGGGTTATGCCGGGGCTGCGGTTTGCACGGTGTCACGTGCTGCGCTGATGACCGGGCGTTACCCGTGGCGCTTTGGCGTGGAGTTCACCCCCACGCCCGGCGCCATGGCCCGTGTGGCTGGCGCGTTGTATGCCGACCCGAATCGCCTGTACCCCATCATCATCGACAAGCAAAAGGCCGAAGCGTCAAAAAGCTTCAATGACCTGGGCATGCCGGCCTCAGAACAAACCGTGGCCGAAGCGCTCAAGGCGCGCGGTTACCACACGCTGCACATTGGCAAATGGCACTTGGGCAGCACCCCCGAGATGCGGCCCAACAACCAGGGTTTTGACGAGAGCCTGTTCATGGAGAGCGGCCTGCACCTGCCCGAGAATTCGCCCGACGTGGTGAATTCGAAGCAAGACTTTGACCCCATCGACAAATTCCTGTGGCCCAACATGCGTTTTGGTGTGAGCTACAACGCCGGCAAATGGTTCGAGCCCGCCAAATACATGGCCGATTACTACACCGATGAAGCCATCAACGCGATCAAACGCAACAAGAACCAGCCGTTCTTCCTGTACTTGGCGCACTGGGGCGTACACACCCCGCTGCAGGCCAGCAAGGCCGACTACGATGCCCTGCCGCAGATCACCGACCACCGGCGGCGGGTCTATGCCGCCATGATCCGATCGATTGACCGCAGCGTGGGGCGGGTTTTGCAAACGCTGAAAGACGAAGGCCTTGACAGCAACACGCTGGTGGTTTTTACCAGCGACAACGGCGCGCCCGGTTATATCGGTTTGCCCGATGTCAACCAGCCGTACCGGGGCTGGAAGCTCACCCAGTTTGAAGGCGGCTTGCGGGTGCCCTACGTGGCCAAGTGGCCCGGCCATATTGCACCGGGCACGCAGTACAAAGAGCCGATCTCCAATATCGACATCATGCCCACGGTGGTGGCCGCTGCCGGTGGTGCCATGCCCACCGACCGCAAAATTGACGGCGTCAACTTGCTGCCGCACCTGAGCGCAACACCCACGCAGCAGGCAGCGCGCCCCCTGTTCTGGCGCGACGGCCCTTACCGGGCCCTGCGCGACCACAACTGGAAGCTGATCGTGTCAGAACGCCCCAAAAAAGATTGGCTGTTCAACCTGGCGGTTGACCCCACCGAGCGCAACAACCTCGCAACCTCACAACCCGACAAGCTGGCGCAGATGAAAGCCACGCTGGCGGCCCACCACGCGCAAATGCCACCGCCGCAATGGCCGTCTTTTCTGGAAATGCCGGTTGAAATCGACAAGACGCTGAACCAGAAACATCTGCCCACCGACGAGTACACCTACTGGAGCAATTGAGTCGCATGCCAACGCATCGCACCCGCCATTGGTGGCGCCGCATCCGCCGCGCGCTGCTTTTGGCAATGCTGCCACTCGTCGTTGTCGGCGTGCTGCTGTACCTCAAGTCCGAAATGATCGTGCTTGGCGCAGAAGCCTACATCTACGGCTACCCGCTGGTCATCACCGACGTAACGCGGGCCCATGCTGCGTTGGCAGTGGGGCCTGAAAACCAGCTTCTGCGGGTTCGCCAGTTCCCGGATGCCAGCTTCAAAGACGTGGTGCGCCCGAACGTGGACACGTTGTACACCACTGCATTCATCGATACATCCAAAGGCCCCTGGGTGTTCGAGATGGCTCCCAATGCGCTGCGTTATGAAGTCATGCCCTTCATGGATGGCTGGACCAACGTGTTCACCGCGCCCGGAACCCGAACCACCGGCAAGAACGGCGGCAAGTTCCTGTTGGTGGGGCCAGACTGGCAGGGGCAACTACCCGCCGGGTTGACCTTGATGCAGTCGCCCACCCAAATGGTCTGGCTGATTGGCCGTACCCAAACCAATGGTGCGGCTGACTACGGCGTGGTGCATCGCCTGCAAGATGGCGTCACGCTCAAATCACTCAGCGACTGGGAAGCCGGCAAGGCAGAGTCAACGGTGGCGTGGCAACTGTCAACCGCGAAGCTCATACCGCCGCCGATGCAGATGGCGGCGATGTCTTCGCAAACCTTCTTTACCCGCCTCGCGCTCTTGATGGCCAACAACCCGCCTCCTCTTGCAGATGGCCCCATGTTGGTCAAGCTTGGGCGTATCGGCATGGCACCGGGCCAGCCACCCCAATGGAGCCTGCTGGATGGCTGGAGCGTGAGCCTGGGGCGCTGGATTGCCGACTTGACGGTTGCAAGAGAACTCAAGAAACCACGCGACACCGTGCGCGGCTGGGCAACGCCGCCAGCCATTCTGGGTAACTATGGAACCTACTACAACACCCGCGCAGTGGTTGCGATGGTGGGCCTGGGTGCCAACTGGCCAGCCGATGCCACCTACCCCAATTCGGGCGTTGATTCTCAGGGTCGGCCGCTGGATGGCCGCCATCGCTACCGAATCCATTTCGGGCCCTCAGCGCTGCCGCCCGTCAACGCGTTTTGGTCCGTCACAGCTTATGGCGCTGACGACGCGTTGATCGACAACCCGATCAAACGCTACGCCCTGGGCGACCGCGACCCGCTGGTGTTCAACGCGGATGGGTCGCTTGACCTGCTGGTTCAGTCCGAAGCACCGGCCTTGGCCCTGCGGTCTAATTGGTTGCCGGTTCAGGCCAACAAACCCTTTTTGCTCAACGCCCGTTTGTACTGGCCCCAAGCAGATGCCCTGAGCGAGCGTTGGGGAATGCCCGGTATTGAGCGACTGCCATAGCGTTTTATTTGTTCAATTATTTTTATTTAAGTGATTTTATAAAATATATTTGATACATTTTTATTATAATTAATGTATCTCAAAGTGCAATAAATATATGAATAAATTGCATTTTTTGAAAATTTATTTAATGGTAGATAAATATTTAGAATTTGCAGGGAGATTAGTCACATGAAGGCCCTCAGCCCAACCGATTCGCTCTTCATGTGGATGGAGACCCGCAGCCAGCCCATGCATATCGCCGGGCTCAACCTGTACACCCCACCCAAAGGCGCGGGGCCCGGATTTGTGGGCCAGTTAATGACCGCGTGGCGCGCCCATCTGACGGCCCAAGCGCCCTTCAATCAGCGGCCTGTGTTGAAGATGGGCCGCTGGTTTTGGGAGGCCGACACCGAATTTGAGCTCGATTACCACCTGCGTCACCTGGCATTGCCGCAACCGGGGCGCATCCGTGAACTGCTGGCTTTGGTCTCGCAATTGCACGCCAGCCTGCTGGACCGCAACCGCCCGTTGTGGGAGGTCTATGTGATCGAAGGTTTGCCGGGCGGGCGCTTTGCCACCTATTCCAAAATTCACCACGCGCTGGTCGATGGCGTCACCGGCGCGCGCATCATGGCCGACGCCCTGTCGGCCACGCAAAAAACCATCAAGTCCCCGCTGTGGGCCCAGCAACTCGTCAAGCACCCCCGTGCACCGCTGGGAACCGCCAGCCAGCGCCTGCTTCAATCCATCAGTGACGCGGCCCGTGCGGGCGGTGAAATACTGCCCGGCTTGGGCAGCGGCTTGTGGGAGCTGGTGCGCCGCAACGCCAACGATGCTGCAGCCCAACCCTTTCAGGCCCCGCCAACGCCCTTCAACGTCAGCATTTCGGGCTCGCGCCGGTTTGCCGCCCAATCGTTTTCGTTGGCGCGTTTCAAAAGTATTGGCAAAGCTGCTGGCGCTACCGTGAACGATGTCACCCTGGCCGTCTGTGCGGGTGTCTTGCGCCGCCATCTGCTGGCCCAAAACGCCCTGCCTGGCGCACCACTGATCGCCATGGTGCCGGTATCGCTGCACGGCCAAACCGATGCGGGCGGCAACCAGGTCGCCCTGCTGCTGGCCAACCTGAACACCGACGAGCCCAACCCGGCCCTGCGCCTGCAAAAAATCGTGGCCTCCACCACACTGGCCAAAAACCGGCTCAAAGGCATGGGGCGGCTGGAAAAGCTCGCCCATGCTGCCGCGTCGCTCGCGCCAGCCGGGCCCAGTGTGTTGTCGGGTGATGCACGCAAGCGCCCGCCATTCAACGTGGTGATCTCCAATGTGCCCGGCCCGGCCGATACGCTTTACCTCCACCGGGCCCGGCTCGATGAGGTCTACCCGGTGTCGATACCCACCCACTATCTGGCGCTGAACATCACCATTTCGGGCTACGGCGATGCGCTGGGTTTTGGGTTTGTGGCGTGCCGCCGTTCAGTGCCATCGCTGCAACGCATGCTGGATTACACCGAAGAATCGTTGCAGGAACTTGAAGGGGCAAGGGCCCGGCCCACTGCGCCTGACGCGCCCGGCGGGCCTGTCTCCAAGGCGAAAGCCCCAACGGTGGTGCCTGCCCGAAAATCGCGTCCAACCGCTGCTTCGGGCAGCCCCAAGTCCCGTTCAACTACTGCTCTAGCATCCCGTTCTTCAAAGCCCACTTCAACCCCCTCTTCAAGTTCAACGTCCACCTCCAACCCGGCAACCCGCAAACCCCCACCATGAAAACCAAAATCACCGAACTCTTTGGCATCGAGCACCCCATCATCCAGGGCGGCATGCACTTTGTCGGCTTTGCCGAGCTGGCCGCCGCTGTCTCCAACGCAGGGGGCTTGGGCATCATTACGGGGCTTACCCAACGCACACCGGAGCTGCTGGCCAATGAAATCCGGCGCTGCCGCGAGATGACCGACAAGCCTTTTGGTGTCAACCTCACGTTTTTGCCCACCGTGTCTTCGCCCGACTATCCGGGTTACATCAAGGCCATCATTGACGGCGGCATCAAAGCGGTTGAAACCGCCGGCAACAACCCGCAAAAATGGCTGCCTGCCTTGCATGAGGCCGGTATCAAGGTCATTCACAAATGCACCTCGGTGCGCCATTCGCTCAAAGCCGAATCCATCGGCTGCGACGCGGTGAGCGTGGACGGTTTTGAGTGCGGCGGCCATCCGGGCGAAGACGACATCCCCAACTTCATCTTGCTGCCACGCGCTGCCGAAGAATTGAAGATTCCGTTTGTTGCCTCGGGTGGCATGGCCGATGGGCGCTCGCTGGTGGCCGCGCTGGCGCTGGGCGCCGAGGGCATCAACATGGGCACACGTTTTATCGCCACCCGCGAAGCACCCGTGCATGAGAACGTCAAGCAGGCCATCGTGGCCGCAAGCGAACTCGACACCCGCCTGGTGATGCGCTCCCTGCGCAACACCGAACGCGTGCTGCGCAATGCCGCTACCGACCGGCTGCTCGAAAAAGAACGCGAACTCGGAGCCAACCTGAAGTTCGAAGACATCATCGAACAGGTGGCCGGTGTCTACCCCAAAATCATGATCGACGGCACGATGGACGCAGGGGTTTGGTCATGCGGCATGGTGGCGGGGTTGATCCATGATGTGCCGACCGTGAAGGAGCTGATCGACCGCATCATGCGTGAAGCCAACGAGATCATTACCCAGCGCCTCGCCGCGATGGTCAGGATGTCGGCCGTTTGACGGCAGACCCAATGACATATTGGGCAATCAGACCCTTCAGGTAGGCTTCGAGTTTTGGCGGGTTGTTGGGCCGGGCCAGGGCCTGGTAACTGCCCACAATCGCCAGGTAAAACAAGGCGGCCAGATCGACGGCCACTTTGGAGTCGCCCGTCAGCCGCTCAAAGCGGTGTTCAAACAACTTGAGGCGGGTCTGGTCGATTTCGGCCAACATCGCGGCCACCGTGGCATCGCGCCGCCCCAAGCCGCGCAAAGCCAGTTCAAACCGCATGTTCTCCAGGTCGGCACCGGCGTGGGCCAAGGCGAAATCCAGCACGCGTTCCAACTCGGCTTGCGCTGTTTGGGTGGTGTCATATTTGAGGGTGCGTCCCGAATCGAGCTCGCGTTCACGCCAGCGCGCCAGCAACGCGGCAACCAAATCAGCATGGTCCGTAAAGTGCCAGTAAAAGCTGCCCCGTGTCACCCGCAAGGTTTGCGCCAAAGAGAGCACGCGCACCGCGTCAAATCCACCCTCGACAACAGCATTGAAGGCGGCATCCAGCCAATCATCCCGGCCCAGGCGGGGCGTTGGTTTTGGCTTGCGTTTTTTGGCTGCAAGTGTCATGGGTCAGATCAAAAATCAAAAAAGGTGCAGGGGGGCCGCAGATGGGCCTTGCGCTATTCTCCACCACACCAAACAGCATGTCAGGCCTTGGAATCGGGGTGGCTGTGCTACATTAAGAACAACAATACACTAGTGTATGGAATTTTCATGCATTGCGTGGGCCACCCGGCAAACCGATTGCCGGGCCCGCCCGATATGGAGATGAGATGTCCCTGAAAACCCTGCTCATGCCGGCCATCAGCCAACGCCTCTTGTCGCGCCAACACTTGCTCAAAAAGCGCGAGCAGGCTGAACGAAGCCGCCAGCGCAAGCAATTGCCCCATCAGCTCGATTACTTTCACCAGGTCGATGACCCCTATAGTGCCCTGGCCGCGCAGGCATTGCCGCGTTTGCTGGAACGCTACCACCTGCGGCTGGCGCCGCATGTGGTGCCCCCGCCATTGGATAGCGCTGCCCCGGAACGCGACAAGCTCATTGCCTACAGCCGGCGCGACGCACAGTTGCTGGCGCGCCGTTTTGGTTTGGTGTTTGAAGACCATGGCCAGCAACCCACGGCCCCAGCCATTCAGCAGGCCACCGACCGCCTGGCTGCCGCACTTGCGGATGAGAGCTTTGCCGAATTAGCCGGGCCCCTCAGCACCGCCTTGTGGGCCGATACATCCCTCAGCCCGACGGCTACGGCAGGCGTATCCCAGGCAGCGGCCATTGCCCTGGCAAACGGCCAAGCCGAACGCTCGCGGCTGGGCCACTACCTCGGCGCTACTTTTTACTATGCCGGGGAATGGTATTGGGGCATCGACCGCCTGCACCATCTGGAGCAGCGCCTGCAGGCCCTAGGTGCCCAGCGGTCGGGCAGCAGTGGCTACTTGTTTGCACCCGGTACCGACCTGAAGCAAACAGTCCAGATTGCCACGCCGCATCCCATCGATTTTTTTGTGTCATTGCGCAGCCCGTATTCAGCCATCGTGACACCGCGGGTGTTCGAGCTGGCCCGTCTGACTGGCGCCGAAGTGCGGCTTCGCTACGTGTTGCCCATGGTCATGCGGGGCTTGCCCGTGCCCCGCGAAAAACGGACCTACATCAGCCAGGACGCGGCCCGCGAAGCCTTTGCTCGCGGCACACCCTTCGGCCGCCTGAATGACCCGGTGGGCCGCCCCACCGAGCGCGGCATAGCCTTGATTCCGCTGGCGCAGCGAATGGGTTGTGCACAGGCCTACCTGTGTTCGTTCATGCAGGGCGTCTGGGCCGAGGGCATCGATGCAGGCAGCGATGCCGGCTTGCGCACCATTGCCACCCGCGCCGGGTTGGATTGGGCCGCCGTGCAACTGGCACTGCGAGATGAAAGCTGGCGCACTATTGCAGAGAAAAACCGCGAAGAAATGTTTGCCCTGGGTTTATGGGGCGTGCCCTCGTTTCGCGTAGGCGACGTGGCTGTCTGGGGCCAGGATCGCCTGTGGGCGGTGGAGGATGAACTCTTGAAGGGAAGGCTGTGATGGGGTGCGTTTCACCTCAGTTTCTGCCTGCGTCTGACTGATGAAAAAATTCACTCTGCTGTTGACGCTGGCGTTGCTCACGGCCACAACCACTTGGGCCGCCGCTGGCAAGGGACGGCCCAATATCGTCCTGTTGGTGGCCGACGATTGGGGCTTTAGCGACGTGGGTGCCTTTGGCAGCGAAATCAACACGCCGCACCTGGACGAGTTGGCGCGCAAAGGCGTGCGTTTTTCAAGCTTCCACGTCGCGGCATCTTGCTCACCCACGCGTTCCATGTTGCTCACCGGTGTAGACAACCACCGCAATGGGGTCGGCAACCTGCGCGAAGCCATGCCACTGGAACACGTGGGCAAACCCGGCTACGAAGGGTCGCTCAACCCCAATGTGGTGACGATTGCCACCTTGCTTCAAGACGCGGGCTACCGCACTAGCATCACGGGCAAATGGAATGTGGGCTCCGAACCGCGCAACCTGCCCAACCAGCGCGGCTTCGAGCGCTCCATCGTGCAGGGTGATACAGGCTCTGATAACTGGGAGCCGGCCAAACGCTACTTGCCCCACACGGCCAAAGTGGAGTGGTTTGAAAACGGCAAACCGGCTTCCATGCCAGCCGACTATTACTCATCGCAATACTTCGTGGACAAAACCATCGAACACTTGCGCGCGGGTGCATCTGAAGGCAAACCCTTCTTTGCCTATGTCGGCTTTCAGGCCAACCATGTGCCGGTGCAGGCACCGCGTGAATTCATCGACAAGTACAGGGGCAAATACCAGGACGGCTGGACCGCCCTGCGCGTGGCGCGGCGCGACCGGGCAGCAGCGCTGGGTTTGATACCCAAAGACACGCCGATGGTCACCATGAAAACCACCACAGACTGGAGCAAACTGAGCGAATCCGACAAGCGGTATGAGGCGCGAAAAATGGAGGTGTATGCCGGCATGGCCGACGCGATGGACTTCCATGTGGGCCGCCTGGTCGCCCATCTGAAGCAAACCGGTGAGTACGACAACACGGTGTTTGTTTTTTTGTCGGACAACGGTGCCGAGGGCTCAGACTACCAGGAAGCCAAACTTTGGCTCGCCTGGAACTACAGCCAGGATATTGACCGGCTGGGCGGCAAAGGGGGCTACGGCGTGATCGGCCCCAGTTGGGCCAGCGCTGCAGCTTCGCCTCTGAGCACCTACAAGTTCTACGCTGGCGAAGGCGGTTTGCGAACGCCCCTGATCATTGCCGGTGTGCCGGGCGCATCAATCAACAGCATTCAGAAGAGTTTCACCCACGTCAAAGACATCGTACCCACCTTGCTTGAGCTGGCGCAGGTTCCGGCGCCTGGCAATCGCTACAAGGGGCAGCCGATTGAGGTGATCACCGGACGCAGTTTGCTGCCTGCCATCACGGGCGAGGCGGCGATTGTTCACCCGATGGAAACAGCCATTGGATATGAGTTGTCTGGCAACCAGGCCCTCTTCAAGGGCAACCTGAAGCTGGTCAAAG
>JANOWY010000458.1:0-7636 GCA_031418135.1 Rhodoferax sp.
GTCAACGTGGCCACGGGTGCCCTGAGTGGCATCACCCGCCTGACCTACGGCCACTTGTACCAGGTGCCTGAAGTAGAGGCCTGCGCCATGGCTGCGGTGGCAGAAGCCATGGCGGTCGCCCAGGCGGCAGGCATCGCCATCACCACCACCGACCCGCGCGCGCCGTGGGTCAAAGCGGCGGCGGGGCTGCCGTTTGAGTTCAAGGCCTCCATGTTGCAAAGCCTGGAGGCCGGTTCTGTCACCGAGATTGACTTTGTGAATGGCGCTGTGGTGGCCATGGGCCAAAAGTATGGCGTTGCGACGCCGGTGAACCAAACCCTGGTGGCTTGTATGAAGGGCGTTGAGAAATCTTTGCCCCCACGGTCGCCCACTTCGTGTGGCTCCCTGCCCCCCGAGGGGGTCGCGCCTTGCTTGGGGCGGCCCCGCGCGGCAGCATCCGTCACGTCAGGAAATGTCAGGCGGCGTACCCAAAAATCTTACGTCGAACATGTCGCCATCCGCGTGAAAGACATCCACTGGCACATCCGGTTTTTCTACGAGGCACTGGGCATGGACGTGCGTGAAATTGATGGTGACCCCGCCAACCCCGCCCAATACTGGGCGATTGGCGGCTTGCAGTTGCTCAATGTGCCTGGCTTTGACGCGCCACCCGCTAACGAAGCAGGATGGTTGGCGCATCTTGGTGTGATGGTGGAAGACCTGGATGCCGCAATTACCGCCTGCCACGCGTTCGGTGTGAAAGAACTGCCGCAAGGCCGCAACTGGCTGCAACTGCCAGATGGTCTGGCGGTCGAACTGATCCAGGCGGCACCTGGCAGCGTGGCAGCCGCGCTGCGTGTGAACCCGCGCGCGTTGGTCTAGCAACAGGCTTTTTTCGGCCTCCCTCTTTTTTCAAAGTCAATCCATGCCAGCCCCCCAAATCGATTTCAAAACCCCTGAAAAATACTGGGAAGATGCGCAAGTCGGTGACGAATGCGTTAGCCCCACCTACACCATCACCGCTGAGCGTATTGATGCCTACGCCGAACTCACGGGTGATTTCACACCTGTGCATGTGGATGAGGAATACGCCCGCCAATCGCATTTCGGCTGCCGCGTGGCGCATGGGCTGATGGGCCAATCGGTGGCAGATGGCCTCAAAACCCAGAGCGAATACCGCTTCTTGCCCGGCATGTCGTTGGGCTGGACCTGGGATTTTTTGCTGCCCATCAAAATTGGCGATGTGCTGCGGGTGAAGTTCAAGGTGGGCAGCCTGCGTGAGAGCAAAAGCAAACCCGGCTGGGGTATCGTGGTGTTGCCGTCGGAATTGCTCAATCAGGACGACCAAGTGGTGCAAAAAGGCGAACACAGGCTGATGATTCCGAGGCGGCCACAATTGTAAAAACCATTATTTTGTTAAATAAAATAACAAAATATATAATTATTTGTTATATTTTAAATAGCTAATTGTGCAATTATTACGTTAACAATAAGTCAATTATATTAAAGAAAATACTGTGATGGAGAAAAAGCAAGACCTTCCGCTCAAGGGAATCCGCGTGATTGACTACAGCCACTTTCTCGCGGGGCCGCACATGTCGCGTTGCCTGAGCGCAATGGGCGCTGATGTCATCAAGGTCGAGCGGCCCACTGAAGGCGACGCGGGTCGCACCACCCCCACCCTCATTCAGGGTGTCAGCGGCTATTTTTTGCAGCAAAACATGGGCAAAAAGGGCCTGTGCATCAACCTGCGCGACAAACGTGGCCTGGCGCTGATGCACCAGCTCACCGATACGGCAGACGTGTTTGTCGAAAACTACCGCCCTGGCGCGCTGAACCGGCTGGGCTTGGGCTATGACGAGCTCTCCCAGCGCAACCCCCAGCTGGTTTATTGCTCGGTCAGCGCCTTTGGCCATACCGGGCCTGATTCACAACGCCCCGGTTTTGGCCTGATCGCCGAGGCCCGCAGCGGCGCGCAGTCGCTCCTGGGTATGCCCGGCGAAGCGCCCACGCTGTTCCGCATGCCCATCGCCGACATGTACGCCGGCATGCACGGCGTGGCCGCCATTTGCGCCGCGCTGCTGGGCCGCGTGGGCAGCGGGCGCGGGCAACACATTGACATCGCCCTGCACGACTGCATGGTCAGCATGCATGACTACGCCGCCCAGGGCTACCTGCTGAACGGGGCAATGCCCGTGCAAACCGGGCACGATTTGCCAACCAGCACGGTGTATGGCACCTTCACCGCCAAAGACGGCTATTTGGTGATTGCTGCGCAGATGGCTGACACCTGGAAGGCCCTGGCCACATTGATGGGCGGTGAGGCCTATGCGGCCCAGGTTGGCCACTGGAACCAGACCGAGCGCAATGCCCACCGCGACGACATCCTGGCCCGCGTGCGCGCCTGGTGTTTGGCGCAAAGCAGTGTGCAGCATTGTTGTGATCAGCTCGATGCCGCTGGCATTCCTGCCGCACCCGTACAAACCATCGACAAGGTAATGGCCGACCCGCAAACCCTGGCGCGCGGCATGGTGGTGGAGCAAGACCATCCGATTTTGGGCAAGGTGAAGTTGCCCAACCTGCCGTTCAGGTTTTCAGAATGCGACACCACGCCCAGCGGCGTTGCGCCACTCTTGGGGCAGCACAACCGCGAGATCGCCGGTGGGTTGGGGCTGTCCGGTGATGAAATTGACACCTTGGTGAAAGACGGCGTGTTGTATGCCGAGCCCGCAGTTGCTGACTTGGCGACACGCGGATAATCGCCGTCTTCCCCAACCTGAGAATTCAAAACAATGGCTGACCAGTACAGCGTCATCGGCAATCCGATTGCCCAAAGCAAATCGCCCCTGATCCATGGCATGTTCGCCGAGGCAACTGGACAGGATATGGAATACGGAAAGATCGAAGGCAATAACTTTGCCGCCGACGTGGATGCCTTTCGCGCGCGCGGCGGGCGCGGGCTGAACATCACCGCGCCGTTCAAGCTGGAGGCTTTTGCCTACGCCACCGAACGCTCGAAACGCGCCCAACTGGCCGGGGCGGCCAACTGCATGAAGTTTGACGGCAGCCGCGTCGTTGCCGAAAACTTTGACGGTGTCGGCCTGGTGCGCGATGTAGTGCACAACCTCAAGAAACCCATGGCGGGCAAACGCATCCTGATGTTGGGCGCAGGGGGGGCCGCCCGTGGGGCTTTGTTGCCCTTTTTAGCTGAAAAGCCGGCCTTGCTGGTGATCGCCAACCGGCACCTGGACACTGCCCAGGCGCTGGCCGCCATCGGCAACGGCGCTGGTGGCGTGGTCGAGGCCTGCACCTATTCCGAGCTGGAAGGCCAGGTGTTCGACATCGTGTTCAATGCCACCTCGGCCAGCCTGAAAAGTGAGTTGCCACCGGTGCCGGCATCGGTTTTTGGCCATTGCAGCCTGGCTTACGAATTGGCCTATGGCAAGGGTCTCACGCCCTTCCTGCGCCTGGCCCATAACGCGGGCGTGAAAACCATTGCCGACGGCGTTGGCATGCTGGCCGAGCAAGCCGCCGAGGCCTTTGACTGGTGGCGCGGTGTACGGCCCGATACGGCGGCGGTAATAGCCGCCATCACCGTGCCGCTTGAATGATTCCATTTTTAAATCATCACTGTAGGTCGTTGTGCCTCCTAGCCGTGCTGAAGCACTGTCTTCGTCGGCACGCCTACTACACTAATGATTTAGAAATGGAATGACGCCGCAGCTTGTGGCATCAAGACGCGCAGCATGACCCAAACCACCGACGAGCTCACCCGTAGCGTGCTGGCCGTGATGCAGCAGACACCCGATGCCCGTCTGCGCGAGATCATGGTGTCGCTGGTCAGCCACCTGCATGGTTTTGTGAAGGAAACGCGCCTGACGGAACCCGAATTCCGCGCCGCCACCGCGCTCTTGGTGCGCATGGGCCACCTGAGCAACGATGCCCACAATGAAGTGGTGCTCATGGCGGGTTCGCTGGGCGTTTCCAGCCTGGTCTGCCTGCAAAACCACGACCCGGACGGCAAAGGAACCACCCACAACCTGCTGGGGCCTTTTTGGCGCATGTACTCTCCCCGCACGGCCAATGGCGCGTCCATCGTACGCAGCCCCACGGCAGGTACGCCCATGCGGGTACAAGCCCAAGTGGTAGATGATGTAGGAGCGCCTGTGGCCGGTGCAGAAGTCGATGTCTGGCACTGCGACGACAGCGGTTTGTATGAGAACCAGCCCGAAGCCAGAGCCAAAGGCCATGCCGAAATGAACCTGCGCGGCAAGTTCACCACCGATGCGCAGGGCCGCTTTGGGTTTTGGAGCATCAAACCCATCGGTTACCCGATTCCCACCGACGGCGTAGTCGGCCCCTTGCTGAAAGCGCAAAACCGGCACGCCATGCGCCCCGCCCACATCCACGCTCTGGTGGTCAAACCTGACTTTGAAACACTGATCTCGCAGGTTTACGCACATGACGACCCCAACCTCGCCACCGACGTACAGTTTGGCGTAACACCCACGTTGACCGGCCAGTTCGTGCGGCACGAGACACCACCGACCGACCGGCCAAACCTGGCCGGGCCTTGGTATAACCTGGACTTTGTTTTCAAGATGACGCCGGGCGAATCAAGACTGCCCAGACCCCCCATCAAATGATTTTGGAGACACCATGCTGAACAAAAAGACCCGCCAACAGGCTGCCGATGCCCTGTATGCCGCCGACAACGAGCGGCGCATCATTCCGCAACTCAGCCAAACCTACGCGAACATCGAGCTGGCCGATGCCTATGCGATTCAGCAGCTTTGGCTGGAGCGACGCATCAAGGACGGTGCCACGCTGGTGGGCCGCAAGATCGGTCTGACCTCACGCGCCATGCAAATGGCCAGCAACTTCACCGAGCCCGATTACGGCTACCTCACCAACGACATGTTGATCGCCGACGGCGCGCAGATTGAAACCGCCAAATACGTCAACCCGCGGCTGGAGGTCGAGCTGGCCTTCATCATGGGGCAAGACCTGGCGGGCGCGGGCTGTACCGTGGCCGACGTGATGCGGGCCACCGAATTTGTCACCCCGGCGTTGGAACTGATCGCCTACCGCACCCAAGTGCCACGCCAGATTGTCGACACCATTGCCGACAACGCCGCCGCTGGTGCCATGGTGATGGGTGGCCGCTTGGTGCGTCCGTTTGATGTGGACATCCGCTGGATTGGTGCCACCTTGTCCAAAAACGGCATCATTGAAGAAAGCGGCGTGTCTGCGGCAGTGATGGGCCATCCGGCGGGCGGCATCGCCTGGCTGGTGAACAAGCTGGCCCTGCATGGCGGCGGCCTGAAGAAAGGTCAAATTGTGTTGGCGGGCTCCTTCACCCGGCCCATCAGCATTGCGCCGGGGGATGTGATCGCCGCCGACTACGGGCCGCTGGGTTCCCTGGGTATCCGCTTCACCTGATTCCATTTCTAACGGGCACTTCTACAAATCCAATTTTGGGGCGCATTGCGGCGTTGCAAATCCTCGCCATACTGAAGTATGTCTGTGGTTTGCGCCTTGCACTGCATCCCCAGAATTGAATTTCTAGAAGTGCCCTGAATCATCACAGCTTGTCGTTGCGCCTATACTTTATGAATGAACCAGTTAGTACATTCAAAAAAGTTGGCGACGGCTAAAGCTGGTGCATCGGGTAAATCCGCGCCGAGGGCTTTAGCCAAGCCACTGGCCAAGCTGGCGTCCAAACCGGTAGCCAAATCGGTACCCAAGGTGGCCCAAGAGTCGGGCAGCAAAGCGCCGCCATCGCGGACCAACGACCCGCAACGCACCATGGCCGGGATTTTGCGGGTGGCCCATGCGGAGTTCAGCGAAAAAGGCCTGGCGGGTGGGCGCATCGACGAGATCGCGGCGGCGACCCAAACCAGCAAACGCATGATCTATTACTACTTTGGCAGCAAGGAGGGCCTGTACCTGGCCGTGCTGGAGGAGTCATATCGCGAGATGCGCACCATCGAAGCCGAATTGCATCTGGAAGACCTGCCGCCCGAAGAAGCGTTGCGTAAACTGGTCGGGTTCACCTTCGACCACCACCACGGCAACGAGGCCTACATCCGTCTGGTGATGAGCGAGAACATGCAGCGCGGTGCGTACCTGGCGCAAAGCAAAATCATCCAGCAGCTCAACGTGACCGCCATCGATGGCATTCGCAAACTGTATGAACGCGGTGTAGCGCAGGGCGTTTTCCGGGCCCAGCTTGATCCGGTCGATATTCACAAATCCATTTCGGCGCTGACGTTTTTCAATGTTTCCAACCAGCACACGTTTGGGCTCATTTTCAAAAAAGACACACAAACCGCCAAAGCGCTGGCGGCGCGGCGCGACAACATCGTTGAGATGGTGGTGCGGTTTGTAAGCAAGTAGGCATCGCCGGGCCCGTGTGGCCAATAAGTGGCAAATTAAGGGTTTTCACTAATATTTATAAAACTAACTAGTTAGTACATTATCGACAATCGCAAAAAACGTAGGAGACAACCATGCTGAAACGATTCATTGACCACTATTGCAGGCTGCTCAACTTGCTGATGGTGGTGGCCCTGGCCCTGATGGTTCTGCTGGTGTTCGGCAATGTGGTGATGCGTTACGGCTTCAACTCCGGCTTCACGCTCTCGGAAGAGCTGTCGCGCTGGCTGTTTGTGTGGATGACTTTCCTCGGTGCAGTTGTCGCGCTGAATGAACGTGCCCACCTGGGAACCGACACCCTGGTCTCGCGCCTGCCCGTCAAAGGCAAGCGTTTTTGCCTGGGCCTCAGTTATGTCTTGATGCTGTACATCTGCTGGCTGGTTTTCGCTGGTTCGTGGGAGCAAACCAAAGTCAACCTCACGTCCACCAGCGCGGTGATGGAGGTCTCGATGGGCTTTTTCTACGCTACCGGACTGGTGTTTGCGGTGCTGGGCGGCTTGGTGCTGTTGTCTCATTTTTGGCTGCTGGTGACCGGCCAGGTGCCAGACAGCCAGCTGGTCGGCTTCACGGAATCCGAAGAAGTGCCCCATGGCCAACACTAAACCATAACAAAAACCGATACATTGCCATGACCATCGCCGTCTTTCTGGGTTCGCTGCTCGCCGCCATGATGCTGGGCGTTCCCATTGCTTTTTCACTGTTGCTGTGTGGTGCCGCGCTGATGTGGCACATGAACATGTTTGATGCGCAGATCCTGGCGCAAAACGTCATTGAAGGCGCCAACAGCTTCCCGTTGCTGGCGGTGCCGTTCTTCATGCTGGCGGGTGAAATCATGAACGCTGGCGGCCTGTCCAAACGCATCGTCGCGTTTGCGCTGGCCCTGGTGGGGCACATCCGGGGCGGTTTGGGTTACGTGGCCATCACATCCGCCTTGATGATGGCGGCGCTGTCTGGCTCTGCTGTGGCGGATGCAGCCGCCTTGTCGGCTCTGCTGCTACCCATGATGGTGGCTGCAGGGCACGACAAGGCCCGCTCGGCCGGTCTGCTGGCCGCTAGCGCCATCATCGCGCCCATCATTCCGCCGTCGATTGGTTTCGTGATATTTGGCGTAGCCGCCAATGTGTCCATCTCCAAGCTGTTTCTGGCCGGCATCGTGCCCGGCCTGCTGTTAGGAGGTGCTTTGTGGATAACCTGGTGGTGGGTGGCGCGCAAAGAGCAG
>JANOWY010000459.1:0-3254 GCA_031418135.1 Rhodoferax sp.
TTTTCTGGACCCCCTGGTGTTCCGCGCCGATTCAACATTGGGTGTGCCCGGCTTGATGTCGGTGTATCGCGCCGGTCGGGTTACGGTAACGAACGCGGTGGGTACCGGCATTGCCGATGACAAATCGACCTACCCGTTCATCCCTGAAGTCATCAAGTACTACCTGGGCGAAGACCCGATTTTGAACAACGTGCCCACCTACCAGTGCCGCAAACCGGCCGAACTCTCTTATGTTCTGGCTAACTTGTCCAAATTGGTCGTGAAAGAAGTACACGGTGCCGGGGGTTATGGCATGCTGGTCGGGCCCGCGGCCAGCCAGGCGCAGATCGACGATTTCCGGGCGCGCCTGTTGGCCAAACCCGAAGGGTACATTGCCCAACCTACGCTGGCCTTGTCAACCTGCCCGACCTATGTGAACAGCGGCATTGCGCCGCGTCACATCGACCTGCGGCCCTATGTGTTGAGTGGCAAAGACATTCGCCTGGTACCCGGCGGCTTGTGCCGCGTGGCACTGGAAGAAGGTTCGCTGGTGGTCAACTCGTCGCAAGGTGGCGGCACCAAAGACACTTGGGTTCTGGAAACTCGCAACCCGCCAGCCACCGCCGCTGGGTCTGCCAGCCAGGTGCAAGGTCAGTCACAAAGCCAATCACAAAGCCAATCACAAAGCCAATCACAAAGCCAATCACAAAGCCAATCACAAAGCCAGACAACCACTGCATCGGGGGCCGCATGCTGAGTTCCACTGCTGACCACCTTTACTGGATGGCGCGATACACCGAACGTGCTGAAAACACCGCCCGAATGCTCGATATTCATCTGCAAAGCAGCTTGCTGGCCGGTGGGCGAAATGAGTCGCAACACAACCAGGCGGCGCGGGCTGTCCTGGCAATCTCGGAACTGGAACCAGCCTTTGCCAAACGCAAGGTGCCGATGAATAGCGACTCGGTATTGCGCTTTATGGTGGCTGATTCCGAGAACAGCTCCAGCATTCAAAACGCGCTGTACTCAGCACGCGAGAACGCACGGGCGGTACGCGGTGCCATCACCACCGAGTTATGGGAAACCATCAACGTCACGTGGCTTGAATTACAGCCGCGCCTGCAAAACGATGCCTGGATGCAGGACAAACCGGCTTTTTTTGGCTGGGTCAAACACCGCTCTCACCTCACCCGCGGCGTTACCGCCGGCACCATGCCGCGCGACGATGCCTACCGGTTTGTAGCCGTAGGCACGGCGCTGGAGCGGGCCGACAACGTGGCTCGTCTGCTGGACGTGAAGTTTTACGAAGGTGCCGCCGCTGAACTCAAAGACTGGGATGCCAAAGGCGAGTACTACCACTGGGCGGCCATTTTGCGAAGCGTGTCGGGCTTCGAGATCTACCGCAAAACCTACCGCGACACCATCACCCCAGCGCGGGTAGCCGAGCTGTTGATTTTGCGGCCCGATATGCCACGCTCGCTGCTGGCGGCCGTCAATTCGCTGTGCAATCACCTCGAAAAACTGGCCAACAAGCGCAGTGCCCAAACCGAACGAAAGGCCGGTTTGTTGCGGGCACAAATCCAGTTCACGCACATTGACGACATCCTCCAGCAAGGCCTGCATGCCTACCTCACCCAGTTTTTGGGCAGTATTAACGCCATTGGCGCGGGTATTGGACAAGACTTTTTGGCTGCCTGATTGAGATTTGTAATGCGCCTGATCATTCAACACAAAACGCTTTATCGGTACGACGACGCGCCTAAAAACCTCATCCAGCTGCTGCGCCTGTGGCCCCGTTCCGAGGTGCACCAGCGGGTGGTGGAGTGGCGCGTTATTGCACCGGGCAAACTCACGGCATTCACCGACGCATTTGGCAACCTGTGCTATACCCACGTGCTGGCAACACCCAAAAAAGAGATGGCGCTGGTGGTGCAGGGCACAGTTGATACCGAGCCGCTGGTCAGCGGCGTGTTGGGCGCTGATGCCAGTGGCCAGGGTGTGCCAGCCATTTCCTACCGGGTGGCAACGCCGTTAACCCTCAGCTTCCCCCGACTTGACGCGCTGGCCCAAAAAACCTTGCCCGGTGGGCTGCACACCGAGTGGGATGCCCTGGCCCTGGCCAAAATGATCTGCACTGCCATGCCTTACACAGCGGGCAGCACCGATGTCACCAGCACTGCGCAGCAGGCTTTTGAAGGGGCTCGCGGCGTTTGCCAAGACCATGCCCATGTGATGATCGCCGCCTGCCGCTCACTCGGCGTGGCAGCGCGTTATGTCAGTGGTTATGTCGAACCCGGCAACAGCCGCGCTGCTGCCAGCCATGCCTGGGTCGATTTATGGTTAGGCAACCGTTGGATCAGCGTTGACGTGACGAATGAAGTGTTTGCCAGCGAATTCCATTGCCGCCTGGCGGTTGGCCGCGATTACCTCGATGCCTGCCCGGTGCGTGGCATGCGCGAGGGCGGTTTTGTGGAGCACCTGGAAGTCACCGTGGCGGTGCAAACCCAGCAACAACAGGGCTGAGTAAAGCTTTTTTTCATTGCCTGGAAGGTTTGCGCTACTCTTTCGGGGCATCTTTTGACGCATTGGGTTTGCCCAGCCCCACACGGTAAGCTTCCAGTTTTTTTTCGTAGTCGCCGGGCCCGCCAGCTTCACCGTAGGCCAAAAACCGCTTGTACCGTGCATGTGTGCCCAACAACTTTCGGGCATGTTTGATGGGGCAAAAATACTCCTCCGTACGGGCCAAAATTTCGGCCATGTAACTCATCAGGCCGTTGCCGTATTCGCAGTAGGTACAGTGAAATTTCTCGATGAAGTTGAGGTAATCCAGGTGATGCCGGTCAAAGACGATGTAATCGCCTCGTTTGACTTTCACAATGCCATAAATCGGGAAACACGCCCACTGGTAGAAGCTGACAAAAAAATCCAGCATCAGTAGCGGAAAAATCATGCCGTAAATAATCGGCCCAGTGATCAGGTTTTGCGGCCGGTTGGTCACCAGCCAGCGAAAGAAATTCATTTTGAGCGTCCGGTGTGCCTCCCGCACCGAACGCTCGAACTCCACCCGTTTGCCTTTGATCTGGAAAAAGATCCGGCTTTCCTGTTCATGAAGAGCGGTCGTCAATTCGTCTTCAACAGCCGCCAATTGCGCCATCAACAGCGTGATTCGTTCATTCATGCATTGCCCTATTCATCAGGCCGCTCAGCACCGTGCCGATGGCCCTCGTTGCAGTGCATTGTGCGCCTGAGGCGCGGCGCAAACCAACTCCCGATGC
>JANOWY010000460.1:0-6682 GCA_031418135.1 Rhodoferax sp.
GACCTGGGTGCTGGACCGCCAAGCCGCCACCCTGTTGGTGTTTGCCATCACGGTGGCGCTAACGGCCGGGCTTTATTTTGTGGTGCCCAAAGGGTTTTTTCCTCTGCAAGATACCGGGGCCATTCAGGGCATCACCGAAGCCTCGCAGGCGACCTCGTTTGGGGCCATGGCCGAACACCAACAGGCGCTGGCCGAGGTCATCCTCAAAGACCCTGCCGTGCAAAGCCTCTCCAGCTTTATTGGGGTCGATGGCACCAACGCCACCCTGAATGCGGGGCGCTTGCTGATTAACCTGAAAGCCAAAGCAGAGCGCGATGCCGATTCGCGCGATATCGCCAAGGTGATGCGCCGCATCATTGAGTCGACCCGCAAAGTGCCCGGCATTGAGCTGTATTTGCAGCCGGTGCAAGACCTGAGCATTGAAGACCGGGTTGCCAAAACGCAATACCAATTTTTGATGTCCAGCCCCAATGACGGCGAGCTCAACACCGCCACCACCGCCTTGTTGGAGCGGCTGCGCAATCTGTCACAACTGGTTGATGTCACCAGCGATTTGCAGGACAAGGGCCTGCAAGCCCATGTCGAGATTGACCGCGCCGCCGCAGGCCGTTTGGGTGTGACGGTGGCCGGCATCGACAACATGCTCTACAACGCGTTCGGGCAACGCCTCATCTCCACCATCTTCACGCAATCCAACCAATACCGGGTGGTGCTGGAAGTGGCACCCCAGTTCAAAACGGGCCCACAGGCGTTGGCCAGCCTGTACGTGCCCACCAACACCGGCAAGCAGATTCCGCTTTCCAGTGTGGCGCGTATTGTGGAACGCCCGATGGCGCTCAGCGTCAACCACGTGGCGCAGTTCCCCTCGGCCACGGTTTCCTTCAACACCGCGCCGGGTGTCTCGCTGGGCGAGTCGGTTCAGGCCATCAAAGGCGAGGTGGTCGCGCTGAACCTGCCAGCCAGCATCGAAACCAGCTTTCAGGGCGCAGCGCTGGCGTTTCAGGCATCGCTCTCCAATACCCTGCTGCTGATTTTGGCGGCCATCGTCACCATGTACATCGTGCTGGGGGTGCTGTATGAGAGTTATATCCATCCCATCACGATTTTGTCCACCCTGCCCTCCGCCGCGCTGGGCGCCTTGCTAGCCCTGCTGGTGGCACGGCTGGAGCTGGACGTGATCGCCGTGATTGGTATCGTGCTGCTGATTGGCATCGTGAAAAAGAATGCCATCATGATGATCGACTTTGCGCTGGATGCGCAACGCGAGCAAGGCCTGAACCCGCACGAGGCGATTCACCAGGCCTGCCTGCTACGTTTTCGCCCGATTTTGATGACCACCCTGGCCGCATTGCTGGGCGCCTTGCCGCTGATGCTGGGAACCGGTGTGGGCAGTGAGCTGCGTCAGCCGCTGGGGGTGACCATGGTCGGTGGCCTCATCGTCAGCCAGTTGCTCACCCTGTTCACAACGCCGGTTATTTACCTGGGTTTTGCCTCTTTGGCAGAGCGCTGGAGCGCGACAGGCAAACGGGCTGCAGCGGAGCTGCCTGCAACGGGTGGCTTGCCGTGAGTTTTTCGACGCCGTTCATTCACCGCCCGGTTGCCACCACGCTGGCAACTTTAGGCATTGCGCTGGCCGGTGTGATCAGCTTTTTCCTGCTGCCGGTGTCGCCCTTGCCACAGGTGGATTTCCCGACCATTGCGGTGTCGGCCAGCATGCCGGGGGCCAGCCCTGACACCATGGCCGCCACGGTGGCCACGCCGCTGGAACGCGCCTTGGGGGCAATTGCCGGCGTCACAGAGATCACGTCATCTTCGTCATTGGGCAACAGCCGGGTGATCCTGCAGTTTGACCTGAGCCGCGATATCAACGGTGCGGCGCGCGACGTACAGGCCGCCATCAACGCATCCCGTGCCTTGTTGCCCTCAGGCCTGCCCAACAACCCCACCTACCGCAAGGTAAACCCGGCCGATTCGCCGGTGATGATCATCGCCCTGACATCAGACACGCTCACCCGCGGGCAGATGTACGACGCGGCCTCCACTGTACTGGCGCAGCGGCTGGCGCAGGTGGACGGCATTGGCCAGGTCAGCATCGGTGGCGGTGCCCTGCCCGCTGTGCGGGTCGAGCTGGACCCCAACCGGCTGGCAGCCAATGGCCTCTCGCTGGAAGACGTGCGTATCGCTGTCAGCAGCAACAATGCCAACCGACCCAAGGGTTTTGTGGAAGATGCCACCCGCACCTGGCAGGTGGGCGCGAATGACCAGGCCCGGGTTGCAGCCGACTACACCGACATCATCCTGCGGTACCGCAATGGCGCGGCCGTACGGTTGGCCGATGTGGGCGAAGTGCTCGATTCGGTGCAAGACATCCGCAATTACGGTGTGGCCAATGGCAAACCTTCCATTCTGCTGATATTGAACAAGGCACCCAACGCCAACATCATCGAGGCGGTCGACAAGGTGCGCGCCTTGCTGCCGCAATTGCAGGCATCCATTCCCAGCGCCATCAACGTCGAAGTGGTGATGGACCGCACCCCCACCATTCGCGCCAGCCTGCGCGAGATGGAACGCGCCTTGGCCATCGCCATCGCCTTGGTAGTGCTGGTGGTGCTTTTGTTTCTGCGCTCCTGGCGTGTGGCGCTGATTCCGGCGGTGGCCGTGCCGGTTTCGTTGTGTGGCACGTTTGTGGTGATGTACCTGTGCGGTTACAGCCTGAACAACCTCTCGCTGATGGCGCTCACGGTAGCCACCGGTTTTGTAGTGGACGATGCCATCGTGGTGCTGGAGAACATCCGCCGGCACATGGAACGCGGCAAATCCGCGCTGGAGGCATCGATTTTGGGGGCCCGCGAGATCGGCTTCACGGTGGTGTCGATCAGCCTCTCTTTGATTGCCGTCTTCATTCCGGTGCTGTTGATGGGCGGCATTGTGGGCCGGTTTTTCCGCGAGTTTGGCGTAGTGCTGTCGTCGGCCATTTTGGTGTCGATGGTGGTCTCGCTCACCACCACACCGATGATGTGCGCCCGGTTGATGCAGCCCGCGACCGCCCAGGTGCCGTCGCGCCTGGCCCGCTGGAGCGATGCGTTTGGTCGCTGGTTCATGCGCGGCTATCGTTGGTCATTGGCCTGGGCGCTGCGCCTCAAGTGGGTAACGCTGATGGTCTTTTTCAGCGTGATTGCGCTGAACTTCCATTTGTACGGCAGCATTGCCAAAGGATTCTTTCCGCAGCAAGACACCGGCCGGGTGATTGGTTTTATTCAGGCTGACCAGGCCACCTCGTTCCAGGCCATGCAGCAGCGCCTGGATCGTTTTTTGGCCATCGTGCGGGCCGATCCGGCAGTGGAGCATGTGACCGGGTTCACCGGCGGCTCACAGCGCAATTCAGCGCAGATATTCATGTCGCTCAAACCCCTCAAAGACCGCGACGCCAGCGCCGAGCAAGTGGTAACACGGTTGCGGGCCAAACTCTCCAAAGAGGCTGGGGCCAATTTGTTCATGATTCCGGTGCAAGACATCCGCATCGGCGGGCGGCAATCAAACGCCGCCTACCAATACACGCTGCAAGGGGACAACCTGGAAGAGTTGCGGCTATGGGACCCCCGCATCCGCCGCGCCATGATGGCCCTGCCAGAAATTGTCGACGTGAACACCGACCAGCAGGACCGGGGCTTGCAGACCTCGCTGGTGGTAGACCGCGATGCCGCTACCCGCTTGGGCCTGTCGATGCGCAATATTGACACCACCCTGAACAACGCCTTTGGCCAGCGCCAGGTGGGTGTGATCTACAACCCGCTCAACCAGTACCGGGTGGTGATGGAGCTCGCCCCCGAACACCTACAAAGCCCGGAAACCCTGCGCAACCTGTTTTTCATGAATGCCCTGGGCGAGCGCATTCCGCTTTCCAGTTTTGCGCGGCTGGAACTCACCAACACACCGCTGTCGGTCAACCACCAAAGCGGCACACCGGCTTCGACCATCAGCTTCAACCTGTCACCCAATGTGTCACTCTCGGAAGCTACCGCTGCCATTGAAAACGCGGTGGCTGAATTGGGCGTGCCGGTGTCGGTGCGCGGCACCTTCCAAGGCACGGCGCGGGCCTTTGCCAAATCGCTGGAAAGCCAACCCATGCTGATCCTCGCCGCCTTGGTCACCATCTACCTGGTGCTGGGCATCTTGTATGAGAGCCTGATTCACCCCATCACCATCCTGAGCACGCTGCCGTCAGCGGGCATTGGTGCTTTGTTGGCCCTGCAATGGTTCAACACCGAGCTATCCATCATCGCCTTCATCGGGGTCATTTTGCTGATCGGCATCGTCAAGAAAAACGCCATCATGATGATCGACTTCGCCATTGAACGCCAGCGCCATGGCCACCTGAATGCCGCACAGGCCATTTACCAGGCGGCCCAGCTGCGCTTCAGGCCCATCCTGATGACCTCAATAGCGGCGATTTTTGGGGCCATACCGCTGGCCGTGCCGTCCCTGGTGGGCGCGGGAGACGGCGCCGAGCTGCGCCAACCCCTGGGCATTGCCGTGGTGGGCGGGCTCATCCTCAGCCAGGTGCTGACGCTGTACACCACGCCGGTCGTCTATTTGCTGATGGACCAATTGCGCACGGGCAGCGCCGGGCTGGCCAACCGCCTGCTCGGGTGGTTCAAGCCTGCGGCTTCGCCGACCCTGCCTCATGCTGCCGCCCCAATGCCAGAAGGTTCTACATGACCCTGACTTTTCATTTGCCAGCGCCTCGCCAGGCATCCGTTGCGCGGCTCCAGCCGGTACTTGGGTCAATCCGTGTTGCGGCCTGCTGGATCGGCATCTTGGGCCTGGTGGCGTGCGCAGCCCCCGAGCATTTTCAAAAACCAGAAATGCCGGTGCCCGCCGCTTTCAAGGCCTCGTCACTCTGGAAAACCGCCAACGCGCAGGTGCCCGCGGTGCCGGATGCGTGGTGGCAGCTTTTCAACGACCCGGTGCTCAATGATTTGCAAACGCAAGTGGTGGTGGGCAACGAAACGCTGAAAAGCAATGCCGCACAACTCGCGGCAGCCCGCGCCGCCTTGGGCAGCAGCCGGGCCAGCCAGTTGCCGGTGGTCGGTGTCAGTGCAGGTATCAACCACGGTGTCAACACCGGTGGCACCGTGCCAACCACCGCCAACTCGCTCGCCGTCAACGCCAGTTGGGAGCTGGATCTGTGGGGCCGCCTGGCCGGTGGCGTTGAAAGTGCGCAAGCCCGCTTGCAAGCGAGCGAAGCGGATCTGGCGGCGGCGCGCCTGTCAGTGCAGGCGGCATTGACCCAAACCTATTTGTCTATGCGCCATGCTGAAAGCCAGGCCGCGTTGCTGGAGCGATCAGTCGTCGCCTACCAGCGTTCGCTTGAACTCACGCAAAACCGCTACAACGCGGGCATTGTGTCGGCGCTGGATGTGGCCCAGGCCACCACCCAGCTGCGTTCCACCCAGGTCCAGCTCATCGATTCAAACAGCAGCCGCGCCCAGCTCGAAAACGCCCTGGCCACCCTGCTGGGCAAACCCGCCGCGGCTGTTGATGTGGCACGCACCGCCCGTTTGCCCGCCGCGCCGCCTATCCCCGTGCAGTTGCCCAGCCAGTTGTTGGAACGCCGGCCAGATATTGCCGCCGCGGCAGCCCGTGCAGCAGCCGCCAACGCCCAGGTCGGTGTGGCGCAAACGGCGTTCTTCCCGCAAATATCGCTCTCGGCCAACGCAGGGTTTCGGGGGCCAGAAATTGTGGAACTCATCAACACGCCCAACCTGTTTTGGTCGCTGGGCACGTCGGTCTTGCTGGGCCTGTTTGATGGCGGTGCCCGCCAGGCCACCACCGACTCGGCCAAAGCCGCGCTGGAGCAGTCGGCAGCCAATTACCGGCAAACCGTGCTGACCGCCCTGCAGGAAGTGGAAGACAACTTGGTAGCCACCTCCAGCCTGCAAGAAGAATCCGTCTTGCAAAGTGATGCCCTGCAGGCCGCCCGGCGCTCGCTGGAGATCAGCAACAACCAGTACAAGGCGGGCACCGTCAGTTACCTCAATGTGGTGAGTGCGCAAACAACAGAACTTGCCGCCGAACGCACGGCACTGGAAATTCAAAACCGCCGGTTGGCGGCTACGGCACAATTGCTGAAGAACCTCGCGGGGCGGTGGAAGGCCGGAGATTGATGGGAGACACTCCGATTTATGAAACTTTATTTATATCTAAAAATATGTTTATAAATTTTATCCAATTTGTTGACGTATTTATTGCATAATTAGCTACTATTAATATATTAATTTATATCTATATTTATACCTAAATTTGTTAAAAACATAATTATGAACGAATTTATACCCAGCTCACGCGTGCCCGATCCAGCCATCATCAGCGTTGACTCAGCGTTCGACAAATACCGCTTGCCGCTGGCCAAAATCGAGCGCCTAGCGCATGGTTTTCGCTGGGCCGAAGGCCCGGTGTGGGTGGGTGATATGCGCCAACTGGTGTGGAGCGATGTGCCCGGTAACGTGATGTACAAGTGGGATGAAGAAACCGGCCTCACCTCACCGTTTCGCAAACCCTCCCACATGGGCAATGGCAACACGCGTGACCGCCAGGGTCGCCTGCTCACCTGCGAGCACCTCGCGCGCCGCGTGACCCGCACCGAGCACGATGGGCGCATCACCGTGCTGGCCGATTCTTT
>JANOWY010000461.1:0-5781 GCA_031418135.1 Rhodoferax sp.
CACCGCTGGTCGTGCCATTCCAGACAAACACCACGTCATTGTTGAAATCAACCTGAGCAAAATCGGTGATATCGCCGTAGCCAGCCTGACGCACGTTCACATTGGGCAATTTGAGCTGTTTGACGATGTCGGTCACCCAGCCCGCGCTGAAGGATTCCCACTCCAGCACATCAACACCGCGTGCGCCCAGCATGGACCACATCGCCATCTCAATGGCACCGGTGTCGGAGCCCGGCACAACGGCAACCCGATAACCCTCGGGCAGACCCAAAATTCGCGCGGTTTCAGAACAGGCCAGGGCCAGCGCCTTTTTGCCCAACGCTGAACGGTGCGAACGGCCCAGGGTGCTCAGGTCAAGTTTGGCCACGTCGTAGCCCGGCCGCTTGGCGCAGGGGCCGGATGAAAAATTGGGGCAAGCGGGTTTGACGGCCGGCCCAGAGATTGTTTGAGTGTTTTGCATAGCCCCTGATTTTAAGTGCCTTGGCCTGCTGACGGGCTCTACGGCTCAAACTCGCCATCAACCGGCAAGCCGTTCCAACAATCGCTTGACAACAAACTATTTTGTGTAATACTTGATACATAAATTGAAATATAAGCTACATATGTTTTCCTTGTTACTCGTCACCCTGCCTACCCAGCCCAATGCGGTAAGGCTGCGTATTTGGCGCGCCTTGAAAGCACTGGGGTGCGTTGCACTGCGTGACGGCGCTTATGTGTTGCCTGATACGCATGCAGCCCAGTTGGAGCAACTCGCGCTGGAGGTACAGCAGAACGGTGGCAGTGCCCAGGTGATGGCACTTGCGCCCAAAAGTGACGTTCAAAAAGCCGAAATCCTGGCCCAATTTGATCGCAGCGATGCCTACGCGGCATGGCATTTGCTGGCACGTGATCTTGTGCAGGCCTTGTCCGCGCTGCCTTCCCTGAGCGAGAACGAGGCGCGTCGCCGCGTCCGAAGCACCGCAGAAGCCCTGCAAGACATCAAGCGTTGCGACTATTACCCCGGTGCTGCCGCCCTGCAGGCAGAGGCCGTTTTGCAGCAGCTCAGAGCCGAACTGGACCGGCACTTCTCCAAAGGTGAACCGCAGGCTGTCAACACGGCCATTCCGCGATTGAATGCAGGCAAATTCCAGGGCAAACGCTGGGCCACCCGAGCCCGGCCCTGGGTAGACCGCTTGGCCAGCGCCTGGCTGATCCAGCGTTTCATTGATCCCAAAGCGCAGTTCGTCTGGCTGCGCGATGCCAGCAAACCGGCCAAAGGCGTGCTGGGTTTTGACTACGACGGTGCACGTTTCACCCATGTCGGCACGCAGGGGAACGAACGCGTGAGTTTTGAAGTGCTGATGGCCAGTTTTGGCCTGCAGACCGATACGCGGCTTGAGTCTTTGGCGCGGGTGGTTCACTACCTGGATGCCGGTGGAATCCCGGTCGACCAAGCCGCCGGGCTCGAAGCCATTCTGGCTGGCTTGCGTGAATTGCACGCCGATGACGATGCCTTGCTGACGGCCAGCCATGCCATTTTTGATGCCCTGTACGCCAATGCAGGCCGCCACAAACCTGCCGATGAGGACAAAACATGAACCCCGCCGACCTGCCCCCTTCGCGTTCTGCCGCTTCGGCAGGCACCGCCGAATCACCGGCCGTGGCCGTTACATTGGTCATAACAGCTCCAGGCCCGGTCAGCTTCGCCCAGGCCTTCTGGTACTGGCTCAAACTGGGCTTCATCAGTTTTGGTGGCCCGGCCGGGCAGATTGCCATCATGCACACCGAGTTGGTGGAACAAAAACGCTGGATCAGTGAAAAGCGCTTTTTGCACGCGCTGAACTACTGCATGCTGTTACCGGGCCCCGAAGCACAGCAATTGGCCATCTACATCGGCTGGCTGATGCACCGCACCTGGGGCGGCATTGTGGCGGGCACGCTGTTTGTGTTGCCTTCGCTGTTCATCCTGATTGCACTGTCGTGGATTTATTTGGCGTTTGGCAGCTTGCCCATCGTGGCCGGTTTGTTTTACGGCATCAAACCGGCGGTGACCGCCCTGGTGTTGCATGCCGCCCACCGCATTGGCAGCCGCGCCTTGAAGAACCACTGGATGTGGGCCATTGCGGTGGCTTCGTTTGCGGCCATTTTTGCGCTCAACCTGCCCTTCCCCCTGATCGTTTTGAGCGCCGGGCTGATCGGATTCTTTGGCAGCAAGTACCGCCCCACATTGTTCGCCTTGGGTGGCGGCCATGGTGCGGCCAAGGCCGGTTTCGGCCCGGCCCTGATTGACGACGAAACCCCCACACCGGCGCACGCCCTGTTCAGCAAAGCCAAGCTGCTGCGCGTGGTGGTTGCGGGCCTGCTGTTGTGGGGCGCTGCGTTTACCCTGCTGCTGTGGGCCGTTGGCGCCCAGGGTGTTCTGACCCAAATGGCCTGGTTTTTCACCAAAGCGGCCCTGCTCACCTTTGGAGGCGCCTATGCCGTGTTGCCTTATGTCTACCAAGGCGCGGTAGACCAGTTTCAATGGCTTACCGGCAGCCAAATGATCGACGGCTTGGCGTTGGGCGAAACCACGCCTGGCCCGCTGATCATGGTGGTGGCGTTTGTGGGTTTTGTGGGCGGCTGGGCCAAACAAATCTTCGGGCCCGAATCGCTGTTTTTGGCCGGTGCGGCAGCCGCGACGGTGGTGACGTATTTCACCTTCCTGCCCTCTTTCATCTTTATTCTGGCCGGTGGCCCATTCATCGAAACCACCCACGGCAATTTGAAGTTCACCGCGCCGCTCACGGCCATCACCGCCGCGGTGGTGGGCGTCATCGTCAACCTCACCTTGTTTTTCGCCTATCACGTGTGGTGGCCGCAAGGTTTTGCAGGGCGCTTTGATGTCGTCTCTGCGGCCATCACGGTGGCAGCGGCAGTGGCGCTATTTCGCTTCAAAGTCGGGGTAATCAAGCTGATTGCCGCCTGCGCTTTGATGGGTTTGGCCCTGAAATGGCTGTTTTGACCCAGGAGATGTGATGCCCCTGTTTTTTTTAATGTTGGTGATTTGGCGGCGTTTGGCCCGCCAAATGGCGCAGGCCTGTGAGCGCCGTGCCCACTTATACCCACAGCGCCCGCCGGGCCGGCTCAATGCCACCGAGCAGCGGGTAATTTTGCAGGCGAAAGCGCAGATGCAACTGCCTGTTGACTCCCCCCTTTCCACCACTTTTTCCCCCACCCTCACCGCTACCCTCAACCACCACCCCCAGGAGAACGACATGAGTGACATCCAAATCAAAGAACTCGCGCTGTGGCGCAAAGCAGGCTTTGAACACCTGCTGATCGACGTGCGCCGAGACGTGAAACGCGCCGCCGAGGCCGATGAAATCAGCGGCGGCCAATGGCATAACCCGGCGCTGTGGATGGATTGGAAAGACCAGGTCGCTGCCACCGCACCCGGCCAGCCCATCGTGGTGTATTGCGCTTATGGCCATGAACTCAGCCAGGCGCTGGCGGTGTGCCTGCGCGCGCTCGGACGCGACGCGCGGCATTTGACCGGCGGCATTGAAGAATGGCGCAAAGCGGGTTTGCCGGTCGCAGTGTTGACCAAGTCTGGGGGCTCATCATGAAATGGATCACCCGTGAACGCCCCAAGATTGACCGCATCGCCTGCCCCTGGCTGATTGCCCGCTTCATTGATCCCGCGCCCGAGTTCCTTTACGTGCCCGCTGATGCTGTGATGCGGGTGGCACACGAGACCGGTGCCACGCCCTATGACGTACCGGGAGTCGAATACACGCATGTGGGCGACGATTGCAGTTTCGATGCCTTCATCAAAAAGCACCAGTTGCTGACGCAACCCGGCGTAGCTGCCAAAGGCTTGCAAGATCTCGCCGTGATTGTGCGGGCTGCTGACACAGGCCGGCTGGAATTGGCACCGCAAGCAGCCGGATTGCTGGCGATTTCACTGGGCCTTTCACGCAATTTCAGCGACGACCACGCCATGCTGCGCCACGGCATGGTGATCTACGACGCGCTTTTCGCCTGGTGTTGCCATGCGCAAGGGGAACGGCACAATTGGGCCTACCCGCCAGCCATCTGAAACCAAACGAATGAACCCGCTTGCCTGCCTTTGGATCACCTGGCAAGCCCGTCAATGCCGAGCGCTGCACTTTGCAGCGCTGCTTTTTTGCACAACTGTCGCTTCGCAACAGCCCAACGCCAATCGGCCTGGCGGTGATGCCCAAGAGGCGCGGCCTGGTGGCGACACCACCCTGGCCACCCAAGGCCGCCAGGCCTTTTCGTTCCCGGCAGCTAATCTGGATGCTGAATCGCGGGCCAATTTTGACAGCGGCAGCTTGATATTCAGGCGAGATTGGTTTGCCGCACCGCGATCCAACACAGCGGGCAGCACAGCGGGCAATACGGCTGTTGGTTTGGGCCTGGGGCCGCATTTCAATGAGCGCTCTTGCAGCGGCTGCCACAGCCTGGATGGCCGGGGTGCACCCCACGCGGCGGGCGACATGCATCGCCGCTTTATTCCGGTGCAGCCCTTTGCGCTGGTGTTTCGGCTGGCTGTGCCGGGTGCGAACGGCAAGCCACAGCCGGAACCGCGTTATGGCCGGCAATTTTCAAATTCAGCCGTGCCAGGTGTGCGGCCCGAAGGCGCGGTCCATATCCGGTATGCCGAGAAGCCGGGGCGCTTTGACGACGGCACCGCTTACAGCCTGCGCCAGCCGCACTATCACTTCTCGCAACTTGCCTACGGCCCCTTGGATGCGCAAACGATGGTCAGCCCGCGCATTGCACCCCACCTGACCGGCGTGGGTTTGCTGGACGCGATCTCCGAGGGCGATATTGAACAAAACGCACGTGACCAAGCCCGCCGCCCGGATGCCATCAAAGGCATCGTCAGCCGCGTATTTGATCCGTTTGGCGGCGAGGTGGTGGGCCGGTTTGGCTGGAAAGCCAGCACCGGTTCGCTGCAACATCAAACGGCTGCGGCGTTCCAGGCCGATATGGGCATCACCTCGGAACACTTTGCGCGAGAAGACTGCATGCCAGCGCAGTTGGACTGCCTGCGGGCACAACGCAACAAAGGTGCGACGGGTGACACAGGCGGCAACGGGGCTAACGGCGGCAAAGCAGACAAGGGCGGCTCGTTGGCAGAGGTTTCCCCAGTTGAAATCGACAACGACACGTTTGGTAAAGTTGTCGCCTACCAGGCCACATTGGCCGTGCCGGCACGCCGCGACATGGACAACCTGGACGTGCGCCGCGGCCAGGCGTTGTTCGCCCAGGCCCAATGCAGCGCCTGCCACCGGCCGGCCTACACCACGGCCAAGGGTTATGGGCCGGCACTGAGCCGCCAGCGTATCTACCCCTACACCGATTTGCTGCTGCACGACATGGGCTCAAACCTTGCAGACCGGCGCGCAAATGGCTCGCGTGGCGCCAGTGGCTCGCGGGGCACGGTTGGCGCTGGTGGGCTGGCGAACCTTTGGCGCACACCGCCTCTATGGGGAATTGGCCTGATTCCCGAGGTGAATGGCCACTCCTTTTTGCTGCACGATGGCCGGGCGCGTGGCGTGCTGGAAGCCATTTTGTGGCACGGCGGTGAAGCGATGGGGTCGCGCCAGAAAGTGTTGGCCATGACCGCCAGCGAGCGCGAGGTGCTGGTCAAATTTGTCAGTTCGCTCTGAGCGGGGATGGGCGTAGCGTTTTGCGGCGGGTTAAAACGTTGATTCCGCCCGGTTCGGCCAGTCAGCCCGATTAACAGCCGGGGCATTCAGACTGTTTTTTGAATGCCCAACCAGCACCACC
>JANOWY010000462.1:0-5026 GCA_031418135.1 Rhodoferax sp.
TTGAAATCACTGAAAACGTGCTGCTGCGCAATGCCAGCGAGACGATTGAAATTTTGCGCGAGATATCTGATCTGGGCGTGCGCATCGCCATTGACGATTTCGGCACCGGCTATTCGTCGTTGAGCTATCTGCGCGACTTCAAGGTAGACACCATCAAGATTGACCAATCGTTTGTGGGCAACATGCTGGCCCAGGAGAATGACGCAACCATCGTGCGCGCCATCGTTGCGCTTTCACACAGCATGCAGATGCAAGTGGTTGCCGAGGGTGTCGAGACACCCGAGCAAATGGCGGCCTTGCGCGAAATGGGTTGCGACCAGTGGCAGGGTTACCTGCATTCCAAGCCTCTGCCTGCGCCCGAGTTCGAGCAGCGCATGCTGGCAAACGAGGTTCAGGCATGAGCGGGCAGCAACCGATTGCTGCTACGTCGTCCGTTATTCCAGCCCGCGCCCAACAAATTGCCGCAGCGTTTGACCTGCGTGATTTGCCGCCCGATTTTTACGCCAACCCCTACCCCGTTTACGACTGGCTGCGCACCCACCAACCCGTGCGCCGCATGCCCGACGGCTCCTATTTTTTAACCCGCCATGCCGACCTGGTGGCGGTATACCGCGACGCGGCCACCTTCAGCTCCGACAAACAGCTGGAGTTCGGTGCCAAATACAACGTGGCACCCTTCACCAGCGCCAACCCGGCGCCGCTGTTCCAGCACCACACCACCAGCCTGGTCTTCAACGACCCACCGCTGCATTCGCGGGTACGCAAACTCATCATGGGCGCACTGACCCGGCGAGCCATCGACAGCATGGCACCCGCCCTTACCGCGCTGGTAGACCGCCTGCTCGACAACATCGCCAGCCAAGGTGGCGGAGATTTGATCGAAGATTTCGCCTGTGCCATCCCGGTGGAGGTGATCGGCAACCTGCTGGGCGTGCCGGTGGCCGAACGTGCACCGTTGCGCGGATGGTCGCTGGCGATTTTGGGTGCACTGGAGCCCAAACTCACACCGCAACAAGAAGCAGCTGGCAACCAGGCAGTGACTGATTTCACCGCCTACCTGAAAGCGCTCACCGCGCATCGCCGCCGCCACCCGGGCAACCCGCAGCACGATGTGCTGACGCGGCTGATTCAGGGCGAAGGCGATTTGCAATTGTCTGAGGCCGAGTTGCTGCAAAACTGCGTGTTCATCCTCAACGCAGGCCATGAAACCACCACCAACCTGATTGGAAACGCCTTGGTTCTCATGCAGGAATGGCCCAGAGAACGCTCAAAATTACTATCTAAATTAGAGCATACAGTTAATGTATTAATTGAACAAAATGCCGATTTATCTTTAGAGGTAGACGAGTTTTTACGTTTTGAGTCTTCCAACCAACTCAGCAACCGCCGCGCCGTGCGCGCTTGCACGGTGGGCGGCGTCGAATTGCCCGCTGGCAGCCTGCTTACCCTGTGCATAGGCGCCGCCAACCGCGACCCCGCCGTATTTGAAAACCCCAACCAGCTCGACGTGACACGCGGTGACACCACCCAAGGCAAACCGCCCAACCGGCACTTGGCCTTTGGTTTCGGCGTTCACCAATGTGCGGGCCTCAGCCTGGCCCGCCTGGAAGGCGAAATCGCCATTGGACGGTTTTTGCGGCGCTTCCCGAATTACCGCTTGACTGAGTTGCCACAGCGCGGAATGCGGGCGCGGTTTCGGGGGTTTTTGCGGGTGCCGTTTGTGGTGGGGTGAAACCCGCTTACGCCTGGCTGTCTATGCCAGGCGCCGTATGCCGGTAAAAGGTTTGTACTTGCTTGTGCGCTACCCAAGGTGTAGTTTTGGCATTGAATTGCACAAAATGCGGCGCGGCAAGGTGTGCTGCGAAATCGTCCTTGCTGTCGTATACCTCATACAAAAAAACCACGCCACCGCCCGGCTCGCCTTCGCACACGTCAAACTGTTTACAGCCGGACTCGGTTGCCAGAGAGGTCTGCGCATTGGCATGCATGGCCCTCATGAAGTCGTGATGGTGCGATAGATGAATTTTGAAAAGAACAGTTACGACGTACATGACACTACCCCATCGATGCCAAAAAGCGCGGCAACCAGCTGGTCAGACCCGGAACATAGGTAATCAAGATCACAACGCTGAAAGTTGCCACCATCATGAGCCACAAATGGCGCGTGATCTCGCCTATGTTGGCGTGGGCGAGTTTGGCAGCCACGAACAGCGTGCCACCCACCGGTGGTGTGTACAACGCGATGGCAAGGTTGGCGGTCATGATCACGCCCATGTGAACCAGGTCAATCTTGAATGCCATGGCCAGCGGAATAAAAAGCGGGGCGGCCATTAGCAGGGCCGGCAACGGTTCGATGAAGATACCCAGAAGCAGCAAAGCCAGGTTCAGCATCAGCAAAAATACCCACTTCACATGCGCCACCGACGACACCCAATTCGCCATCTGTTGTGCCACTTGCTCAGCGGTGATGAGCCAGGCCAGCGCGCCAGTAGCGCCAATCACCAGCATCACCGTGGCACTGGTCATGAAAGCCTTGAGAAGCAAGTCCGGAATTTCTTTGAGTTTCAGGTCTTCGTAAAAAAAGAGTGAGACGGCCAGACCATACATCACCGCAACCGCTGCCGCTTCAGTAGGCGTGAAGTAGCCAGACCAAATTCCGCCCACAATGAATACAGGCATCAGCAACGCGGGGCCTGCGGCAACGCCCGCACGCCAGATTTCCCTACCGGATGCCATCTTGCCGCCTTTGTCAACTCCGCTTTTCTTGCCGTGCCACATGCACACGGCGATCAGTGCTGCCGCTGACAAAAAAGCGGGAACCAGCCCCGCCATTGACAGGGTGCGCATCGAGACTCCGGACACAAAGGCATAGACCAAAAACGGGATAGACAACGGCATCAGCAGGGCCAGTGTTCCTGCAACAGAAACCAAAGCTGCAGCAAATCCGCGTGAATAGCCGCGTGCCAACATGGCCGGAATAACCAACGAACCGATGGCGGCGGTGTCTGCGATGGCCGACCCGGACACCCCGCCAAAGAGAAGACATGAGACCACGGTCACCACACCCAACCCACCCGGCAACCAACCAAAGAGCACATTGGCGAATTCGACAATTCGTTTGCCGACACCACCTTGAGCCAACAGTTCACCCGTAAAAACAAACAAAGGCACGGCAATCAGGATAAACGGCTCCACCCCGCCAATGAAAGACAGAAACACGCTTTCAAGCGGGTACTGCATGCCATAGGCCACCACAATGCCGGCGGTGGTGGCGAGCAACGCAAACATGAGCGGAATACCCGCCAGAGCAAGCCCAAAAAAAACACCAAAAATGACAAGTGCCAACATGATCAGCCCTCTAAATTAACGCGAACCACGGCACAAATCCTTGGTCGAAACTGTGCAAAAACAGGTTTCTCAGGATGCATAGCGCAGTTCCCGGGGTACACCTCGGAGAATTTGTACGAAATCCCATCCGACAAAAATCAGCATCAGCCCCGCACCCAGCGGCAGGGGCATGTACTGCCAGGCCATAGGCCACTCCAGCGTTGTGAGCACGTTGTCCCAACCGCTTGCCATGATGCGCAAGCCGTAAAACAACAACACCACCAGCACCATCAGGCAAAAGGCTTGTACAGCGGCATCTGCCCATCGCCGTTTTTTAGAGTCCAGCTTGTCCAAAAATTCACCAATGACCATGTGGGTGCCACGCTGTGCCGCTGCAACTCCACCTAAAAACGTAACCCAGACCATCAGAAACTCACCCAGTTCGGTCAACCAGGCAAAGTCTTTGGCAAAGGCATGCAGTACCACGTTGGCAAACACCAATCCAATCAGCACGGCACCGATGGCGATGACACTGATGTCCACTGCACGCGCCAACCATGCCAAAACAGTGGGCAAAGGCATTGGGGTTTGCGCAGGCACGTTGTCGAGGCCGGACGCAGCCAATGGAAGGGGATCAATAGGGGTCATGGCTGTCAAGGGCTTGAACTATTGCCTTACTTAACGGCTTTCCGAATGGCCGCCGTTTCGGCCAGAACCTGGTCCACATCGGCACCGTATTTCTCGCGGGCTTTGGCATA
Organism: Rhodoferax sp.; assembly: GCA_031418135.1. Classification (GTDB taxonomy): domain Bacteria; phylum Pseudomonadota; class Gammaproteobacteria; order Burkholderiales; family Burkholderiaceae_C; genus JANYCG01. The sequence goes on from JANOWY010000462.1 coordinate 4,086, forward strand.
GACGGGTTCTACCGATTTGCGAAACGCGGCAATATCAGGCTTGCGGTTAATCTTGGCACCTTTGCTCGCCATGTCGGCCAAGGTAGCTTCGTCGCTGTCACGGATCAGATTGCGCTGCCACGGTGCAACCTCTTGCGCCGCGCGGGTAATTGCCGCTTGGTCAGCAGGCGATAGCTTCACCCAGGTCTTCTCGGAGACGGCCAAAGGGATCGGGCTGTAGACGTGGTTGGTGAGCGTCACGTGAGGCGCAACCTCATAAAATTTGTTGGAAGCAATGGTGTCAATCGGGTTCTCTTGCCCTGCAACTGCACCTTGCTGAATAGCCAAATAAACTTCAGGCAGCGGCATGATTTGAATGCCAAAACCCATGGCCTCCAATTGCCAGCGCATCATTTCATTGGGAAAGGTACGCAACTTTTTGCCTTTGGCATCAGCGGGCGAGTTCAGCGGGTCTTTGGTTGTCATGTTTCTAAAGCCCGCTTCCCAGGTGGCCAAAAACCGAAACCCTTTGGGCGGTGCTTTGTCGAACTGGGCTTTTAGCCATTTGGATTCGTCGTAAAACTTCCAGCCCTGGGCATACGAATCAATGATGAATGGCATGAACGTGAGATTCAAGGTGGGTACAAACGTAGCGTAAGAACCTGTGCCTGAAACGGTGAAGTCGATACCACCCAGGCCCAATTGCTCAATGTTCTTGGGGTCATTGCCCAACTGAGAACAACAAAACACTTGCACCTTGTATCGCCCTTGGGTGTATTCCTCTACTTTTTTGGCAAACACCTGGGCGGCGGCTTGGCGTGCGCCCTGCTGCTGGTCGGTATGGCTGAACTTGAGGATGGTTTGCGCACTGGCGGTAAAGGCCAAGGCTGCACCGGCTAAAAATACTGCGCTGTAACGGACGGTTTTGCTGATGGACATGATGTCTCCAGGTGAGGTTGATG
>JANOWY010000463.1:0-1958 GCA_031418135.1 Rhodoferax sp.
CAACATGCTGGAAGTGCGTCTGTTGTACCAACAACTCAAGGCATCGGTGGCCACACTGGAATCGATGGCCATGCACGACGTGCTGACCGGCCTGCCCAACCGCCGCCTGCTGATGGACCGGCTCAGCCAGGCTATGCTGGCCTCACAACGCAACGGTGAATTCTGCGCGGTGATGTTCATGGATCTGGACAAATTCAAGCTGCTCAACGACACCTTGGGCCACGACATGGGTGACCTGTTGCTGGGCCAGGTGGCCACCCGGCTGTTGGCCTGCGTGCGCGAAGGCGACACGGTGGCACGCCTGGGCGGCGACGAATTCGTGGTGCTGCTCAAAGCCCTGAGCCACCTGCCGGATGAGGCCGTGCTGCAAGCCCGCCACGTGGCCGAGAAAATTTTGGGTTCGCTGCGCTTGCCGTATGACCTGGCGGGCCAGTCGTACAGCAACACCCCCAGCATCGGCGCGTTGGCGTTCAAGGGCGGCGCTGAAACCGGGGCCGAATTGCTCAAAAAGGCGGATGCCGCCATGTACCAGGCCAAAGCAGCTGGCCGAAATACCGTTGAATTCTTCACGCAAGCCGCCCTTGCTTAGGCGCTACACTTCCTTAAGAAAAAAGTGGTCATTCGTAGAGTGGATATGCCACAATCAGATATAATAATCATAGCACTCTGATGCCTCAAAGAAAAACCAAACCCATGCCACCACCGGTCGGTGCAGTACCCGAAGCTGCCCCGCTTGCCGTCGATACAGCCCCCCAAGGTTTTCCCATTGTGGGCATTGGTGCCTCAGCCGGTGGTCTGGCCGCTTTTGAGGCGTTCTTTACGGGTATGCCGGCTGGCGCAGACCCTGGCATGGCGTTTGTGCTGGTACAGCACCTGGCCCCAGACCACGACAGCATATTGAGCGCACTGGTGCAGCGGCACACCCGCATGCAGGTGTTTGAGGTGGAAGACGGCATGGCGGTGCAGGTCAACTGCGCCTACATCATTCCGCCCAACCGCGACATGGCTTTTCTCAACGGCACGCTGCACCTGTTGGAGCCCTCTGCGCCACGGGGTCATCGTTTGCCGGTGGATTTTTTGTTCCGCTCACTGGCGCAGGACCAGCATGACCGGGCGATTGGCATCGTGCTGTCGGGCACCGGCAGCGACGGCACGCTGGGGGTGCGGGCCATCAAGGGCGAAGGCGGCATGGTGATGGCGCAAAACCCGGCCTCGACCGAATATGCCGGCATGCCACGCAGCGCCATCGCCACCGGTTTGGTCGATTACCAGTTGCCACCGGCTGAAATGGCGGCGCAACTGATTGCCTATGTGACGCACGTTTTTGGCCGTGCGGTGCGGCAAGTGCTGGCCGAGGTTCCCAAATCAGACAGCGCGCTCAAAAAAATCTTCATCTTGCTGCGGGCCCAAACCGGCCATGATTTCTCGCAGTACAAGCCCAGCACCATCAACCGCCGCATCGAGCGGCGCATGGCAGTGCACCAGATCAATGGCGTGGAAGACTACGTGCGTTTCCTGCAGCAATCGCCAGTCGAGGTAGAGGCGCTTTTTTGCGATTTGCTGATTGGCGTGACCAACTTTTTCCGCGACCCGGAGGCCTTCAAGGCTTTGGAAGAGCAGGTCATTCCCAAACTCTTTGAGGGCAAACACGCCGGTGCGGTGGTGCGGGCCTGGTCAACCGGGTGTTCTACCGGCGAAGAAGCCTATTCCATCGCCATCTTGCTGCAAGAACAGGTAGAACGGCTGCGCTCCTCCTGCAAGGTGCAGGTGTTCGCCATCGATATTGACAGCCGCGCCATTGCCACGGCCCGCGCTGGCCTGTACCCGGCCAGCATTGCCGCCGACATCACGCCGGAGCGCCTGGCCCGTTACTTCACCGCCGAGCCCGATGGCAGCGCCTACCGGGTGCGCAAGGGCATCCGCGACATGCTGGTGTTTTCGGAGCAAGATGTCATCAA
>JANOWY010000464.1:0-1690 GCA_031418135.1 Rhodoferax sp.
CGGTAGGGGTGAATTTGCAGTGAAATCCGCACCGGGTGCGACGCCGTAGCGGCGTGCCCTGGCATCACCAGGCTTTTGCCGAAATCCCGTTCAGCCAGGTAATTGGCAAAACCGGGGTCACGCACCAGGTTGCCAATGTGCTGCATCAGGTCGCGGCCGGTCTGGAAACCAAAGTGGGTGCTGGCAGTTTGGTTAAACCACTCGATCGCGTTTTGGGTGTCCAACAGCACGACGCCATTGGGCGAAGCCTGCAAGGCCTCCAGAAATTGCTGCAACCGGTTGTCGCTGTCTTGCGCCACACGCTCGCGGTCACGCAGCAATTTGCGCACCCGCTCATACACACCGCGCCACACGCCGACCAGTTTCACCTCGGATTTTGTGTCCCCCTGGCGCAGCCATCCCAGCAAACCGGCGTAGCCCCTTGCATCCAGCAACAACCAGAGCATGGAACCAGCCAAGCCACCAATCCATGCGCCGTGCAGCGGAGCCCTCGCCGCAGCCAACCCTGCAAGCCACCAACCCAGCAGCCCGCAGCTGACCTGACACGCCAGTAAATAGAACAGCCTCACGTGTTGGTTGCCTTCACCAATGATTACATTGCACGCGACGCTACCATAGGGGCGAGGTCAAGCGGCAGGCTGACCTGTTACCCGGTAACCTGCGCCGCGCACGGTTTCCACCAACACGCCGGCATCGCCAAGGGCCTCGCGCAGGCGCTTGACATGCACGTCCACCGTGCGTTCTTCAATAAAGACGTGGTCACCCCACACCTGGTCGAGCAACTGCGCCCGGCTGTGCACGCGTTCGGGTTTGCTCATCAGGTATTGCAGCAGGCGGAATTCAGTGGGGCCAATCTTCAAGGCCTGCTCGTTGAAGGTGACCCGGTGCGTGGCACCATCGAGCGCCAGGCCGGCAATTGCCACCACGCCACCGGCCTGCTCGGGCGCGCGGCGACGCAATACGGCGCGCACGCGGGCCAGCAGCTCTTTGGTGGAGAAGGGTTTGGTGATGTAGTCGTCAGCACCCCCATCCAGCCCGTTCACACGGTCTGCCTCATCACTGCGGGCCGTCACCATGATGATGGGAACCGCTTTGGTGCGGCTGTGGGTACGCCAGCGTTTGGCCAGAGAGAGGCCACTTTCACCGGGCAACATCCAGTCCAGCAGAATCACGTCGGGCAACACGGCGTCGAGCTCTTTTTGGGCGGTCACGCTGTCCATCGCCCAGGTGGTGCGAAAGCCGTTGTGGCGCAGGTTGACGGCCATCAATTCAGCGATGGCGGGCTCGTCTTCAACGATCAATACAGCAGGCAAATTGCGCATTCAAAATCCTGAGAAGCAAATGCTAACGCACCACCGATTCAATGTGCTCCATCGGCACATGGCGCACGTCTTCGCCCTTCACCACATAGATAATGAACTCGGCGATGTTTTTGGCATGGTCACCAATGCGTTCAATCGCTTTGGCCAGGAACAACAAATCCAGGCTGGGCGAAATCATGCGGGGGTCTTCCATCATGTAGGTGATGAGTTTGCGCACAAAGCCGTCAAACTCCTGGTCGATCTGGTCGTCTTCTTTCAGAATGGAGACCGCCGCTGTGGTGTCGAGCCGGGCAAATGCGTTCAACGCCTTGTTCAGCAGGGCCGAAGCCAGATCGGCCGCCACCCGCAACTCGCGCGAAGGCAAGGTA
>JANOWY010000465.1:0-1682 GCA_031418135.1 Rhodoferax sp.
GTAGATCATCCACGCCAGCGTGTTGGCGGTGGTGTCTTCACCGGCCAGCAGCATGGTGAGCACATTGCCCGATACATCGGCGTCGGTCAGCGGGCTGCCGGGTTTGTCGCGCGCCACAATCATGGCTTCGATCATGTTCTCTGGCGCATCGCGCAGGGCCGGGTTGGCCAGCAGGCGCTGGCGTGCGTCCTCAATAAAACCGTTCACCGCTTGCTGCAAAGCCAACAGGTGGGCATCGACCGCGCGGTCTTCGGGCAACTTAAAGTGCCGCCAGTAGGCGATGGGCGAGAGCACGCGCTTGAAGATCGTGGGCAAAATTTGGTCCAAGTGCTGCTGGATGACATCGTCGCCCTTCTCCAAGGTGTTGATGTCAGCCCCGAAAGCCAGGCCCGAAATCACATCGACCGTGAAGCGCATCAAATCACCCTGCAAATCAATCGGCTCTTGGCGCGCTGCGGCGCGTTGCCAACGCCCGGCGAAGCGTTGCGTTACCTTCACCAGCGAAGGGAAATACTTGCGGTTGTGGCCAGGGTCAAAACTGGCCATGATGAGTGGCCGCTGCCGCCGCCAATCGTCACCATTGGCGGTAAAGATGCCATTGAAGCCGGCTTCGGCAGTGACCCGTACCAGCCGCGCCGTGCGGCCAAATATTTCGGGCCGGGCCCGCAGCGCCTGCGCGATGAGCGCCGGATCTGCCACCACCACAATGGTATTGCCACCCAGGCTGATGCGGTACATGTTGCCGTAGGTGCGCTGCCAGGCCTCTAGCTGCAAATGGAACTGGCTGCGTTCGATGGACAAGGTGTTGCCGACCAACGGCCAACCGGGCGGGCCGGGTAGCTCGGCGATGGTTTTGGGAGCCGGTTGCGGTGTGGGAGTCACCTGAGGCGGCACGGCAAGTTCTGACATCGGACACCCTTTCTGCCACGCGCTGCAGAGGCGCGCGGAAAGGGCAGGATAGCCGATTTGCAGAGGAACCCGTCACCTTTTTTAGGGATGGGTTGACCTCTGATCAGACACTAAAATTCTATATATTAGTGAATTTAAAAAATAAAACTATCTAAAATAATCAAAATTACTATATTTAGTATAGCTTATTATGCAATTAAAACGTTAATAAAATTGCATTATTTAAAATGATAATCATTCAATTTAAATAATTGAGTATCTGACCACCCCCATAACTCGTCCCCACCGGCGCGTTGCCGCCCAGCGTGGCCTTGATGGCGCAGTATTTGAACTCGGGGATCTTGGCAAACGGATCCAGCGCGGCGTTGGTCAGTTTGTTGATGGCGGCTTCGTAGTAACAGAAGGGTACGAAGATGGCTCCCCGTGGCGATGCGTCATCGGCCCGCGCATACAACGTCACTTCACCGCGGCGCGAAGCCAGGGTGATCACGTCGCCGGGTTGGCCACCCAGGGCTTCCAAATCGAGCGGGTGCACCAGGGCTACCGGGTCGGGTTCGATGGCATCCAGTACGCTGGCGCGGCGCGTCATGCTGCCGGTGTGCCAGTGCTCCAGTTGCCGCCCGGTGATCAGTACCAGCGGGTAATCGGCATCGGGGCGCTCGTTGGCGGGGATGATGTCGGCGGGCACAAACCTGGCGCGGCCGCTCTCGCGCGGGAAGTCTTCGACAAACACCACGCTGGTGCCGGGGTCGCCTTCAACCTTGCAGGGGTAG
>JANOWY010000466.1:0-2571 GCA_031418135.1 Rhodoferax sp.
TGACCACGGCCAACAGCGTCATCACCCACGCTGCCAGCAACCGGCGCACCCCTTATGGTGCGGTGGCCGCAGCCGCTTCGCAATTGCCCGTGCCTGATTTCAAAAGCATCACACTCAAAAACCCGCGCACCTGGAAGCTCGCTGGCCAGCCCTTGCCGCGCATCGACACGCTCGACAAGCTCGACGGTAGCAAGGTGTTTGGGGTCGATGTCAAACTGCCCGGCATGCTGAGCGCCGCCATCATCGATTGCCCGGTTTTCGGCGGCACGGTGGTGAGTTTTGACGACAGCCAAGTGAAAACCATGCGGGGCATCAAAGGCGTGGTGCGGGTGGGCACCACCGCGGTGGCGGTGGTGGCCGACAACTGGTGGCGCGCCAAAACCGCGCTGGCCGCATTGCCGATTGTGTGGAATGAAGGCGCGAACGCCAACGTGTCGAGTGCCACGATTGCCGCGCACCTGAAGGAAGGCCTGAGCGCCCCGGGCGACTACGCCGGCCGCAAAGAGGGCGACGCGCTCAAGGCGATTTCCGGGGCTGCCAAAAAAATCGAAGCCACCTACAGCACACCCTTCCTCGCCCACGCCTGCATGGAGCCCATGAACGCCACCGCACGGGTTACCCCCGAGCGCGCTGAAGTGTGGGTGCCCACCCAGAACGGCGAAGCCTCACACGCGGCGTTGGCCGCTGCCACTGGTTTGCCGCTGGATAAATGTGAGGTTTACAAAATGGATTTGGGCGGCGGTTTTGGCCGGCGCGGCGGTAACCAGGATTACGTACGCCAGGCGGCGCTGATCGCCCGCGAATTCCCCGGCGTACCGGTCAAGCTGCTGTGGAGCCGCGAAGAAGACATCGCGCATGATTTTTATCGCCCGCTCTCGCAGTGCCAGATGTCTGCCGGGCTGGACGCGCAAGGCAACCTGGTCGGTTTGCAGCTGCGCTCCAGCGGCCAATCGATCAACGCCTGGGTCAACCCGCAGGGCATCCGCGACGGCAAAGACGAGCGCCAGTTGCAAGGCCTGTACGTGCAGCCGGGCGACGCGCAAATGGGCTACACCATTCCCAACCTGCTGACCGAATACGCCATTCGCAACACCCACGTGCCGGTAGGCACCTGGCGCGGGGTGAACACCAACCAGAACGCGGTGTACCTCGAATGTTTTATGGAAGAAGTGGCCCGTGAAGCCGCCAAAACCAGCGGCAAGGATTCACTCGATTTCCGCCGGGCGCTGATGCACAACCACCCCAAACACCTGGCCGTGCTGAACGCCGCTGCCGAGAAGGCGGGCTGGGGCAAGCCCTTGCCTGCGGGTGTGTTTCGCGGCATTGCGCAGTTCAAGGGGTATGGCAGTAATTCAGCTGCCGTGGCCGAGGTGTCGGTCGGGCCGAACAACACACTCAAAGTGCACCGCATGGTGCTGGCCACCAACTGCGGCCACGCCGTCAACCCGCAGCAAATTGCGGCGCAGGTGCAAGGCGGGGTGGCCTACGGGCTTACGGCCTTGTTCTATGGCGAAAACTCGGTTGAAAAAGGGCGTATCAAGGAGGTCAATTTTGATACCTACCCGCTCCTGCGATTGGCCCAAATGCCGGTGGTAGAAACCGTGGTGGTGCCCACCTTTGATTTTTGGGGTGGGGTGGGCGAACCCACCATTTGTGTGGTGGCCCCGGCGGTTTTGAATGCGCTGATGGCTGCCACTGGCAAACCAGCGCGGGATTTGCCGCTTAGAAAATTAGGCTACAATTTTTCATAAAACAAAATATAGTACTAAATTACTTCATTTTTACTATATTTAATGTAGCTTATTGTGCAATTCATACGTTAACAATAGGCTTTATTTTATAAATAATATTAGGGTTAATAGTTATTTAATCACTTTGGCTGCAAACACGGCGCTTTAACGCCGTATCGACGGCCCTTCCAGCGGCATGCCATTGGCCCGCACTTTCAAATAGAGCTCCAGGTCGCGCAGTTCGGGCGCGCCGGGCGGCGGTATCACCGCTTGCACGCCTGAATAACAGGCGCGAAGCCGCCTATCCATCGAGCCGATTTTTTGCCAGCTCATGCGGTACAGCGGAAACCCGGTGGGCTGCCCCGGGCTGATCACATCCACCCGCATTTGTTTGCCCACGTTTTGTTCGTGGCAATGCACGCAGGCCAGGTTGATGCGGCCCATGCGCTGCGCAAACAAGGCGGTGCCGTTTTCAAGCCGCGCCGACCAGGCATGCATTTGCTCGCGCACTGGCTGCACGTTGATCGGCAAACCCTTGGCCTCGTTGTGCAGCAAGGCGCTTAACGACAACACGTCGTCATCTTCCAGCCGTGCGCTGGTGCGGCCCGCGCGGGTGCGGCAGGCCACGATCTGGTCTTCCAGGTTAATGAGTTTTTGGCCCGCTGCTGTGGCGGTGAGCCGGGGGAAAGCAGGCACCGCCAGGCGCAGGCTGGCTGGCGTGACGTGGCAACTTTGGCAACTGGCACCACCCGTGCTGTCGGCCCACTGCTGTTTGCCTTTGTCCAACCAGAGTGAAACCGGGTTTGCTCAAGCTGCAAGCCGATGTGCAAGACAGCCCGGT
>JANOWY010000467.1:0-5023 GCA_031418135.1 Rhodoferax sp.
TGTTGCATGGCTACAAGGTGCAAAACCATGGGATTATAACCCGGCAGGCCCAACGGATTGGCCCACGCTCCCCATTGCGACGGCCAAGCGAATTTCAAGGCCCTAGATTGAATAATAAATAAGCATTATTTCACTTGAAAAGCCCTGGACCAGCTACAGATTGGAAGCATGCGGCAAGCATGGTGCAAGCCGCAAGTTCAACAGGAGTTTTCCATGTTCTTCGCTACCACCACCCTGCCAAATCTGCGTCGCCACCCCTTCGCTTCTGCCTATAGCCCCAACGGCCGCTCACTGGAGCGCTACCTGGACGACACCCTGCTTGCCACGCGCCTAAACGCCGGCAATTTTGAACAGGACGACAAATCCTTCACCCTCACGTTCGATGTGCCTGGCATCGCCAAAGACCAGTTGGCCATTGGCATCGAAGGCGCTGTGGTTCGCATCAACAGCAAAGAGGGTGCGCCACGCCAGTACAAAGCGGCTTACGAACTGCCGCAAGACATTGACCCGACAGGCTCCGAAGCCAAGCTGGACAACGGCGTTTTGACCCTTAAACTGGCCAAAAAAGTCGTCGTCAGCCCGGTGGCCGAACTGGCTGTTCAATAACCGGTTCAATAAGCGGTTCGGCAATCGGTTGCGCTGACGAACTCAAGTCAACGCAACCGAGTTGATCTGATCTAACCCCCAACGCGGCTTCACGTCAAAAGCGTAAGCCGTGTTGGCGCTTTGCAGGCCCGATTGCAGGCGCATCGCCGCCGCCATGGCAATCATGGCACCATTGTCAGAACAAAAGTGCAGCTCGGGGTAATGCACCCGAACGCCCAGCCTCGCGCAGGCAGCATCGAGCTGCTGGCGCAACTGCCGGTTGGCACCAACGCCGCCCGCCACCACCAACCGGTTCAAGCCGGTAGCTTCCAGCGCTTTGAGCGATTTTTTCAGCAACACCTCAACAATCGCCGCTTCAACCGATGCCGCCAAGTCGACCTTGCGCGCCTCGAGTTCGCTCCCCAATTTTTGCGCCTGCACCATCACCGCCGTTTTGAGCCCCGCGAACGAAAAATCCAGGGTGCCACTGTGCAGCAACGGGCGCGGCAACTTAAAAGCTTTCGCATCGCCCCCTTCGGCCATGCGGGCCAGCGCAGGGCCGCCGGGGTAACCCAAGCCCATCAGTTTGGCGGATTTGTCAAAGGCTTCGCCAGCCGCATCGTCAATCGTTTCGCCCAGCAGTTGGTAGCGCCCTACCCCATCCACCCGCATCAATTGGGTGTGACCGCCTGATACCAACAGCGCCACAAAGGGGAATTCAGGTGGATCTGCACTTAAAAAGGGCGACAGCAAATGCCCTTCCAGGTGATGCACCCCCAACACCGGTTTGCCCAACGATGCGCCGAGGGCGCAGGCCACACCAGACCCCACCAAAAGAGCACCAGCCAAACCGGGGCCGCGCGTGAACGCCACGACATCTATGTCTGCCAGTTCGCGCCCTGATTCAAGCAACACTTGCCGGGTGAGCGGCAGCACCCGGCGAATGTGATCACGGCTGGCCAGCTCGGGCACCACGCCGCCATACGCCTGGTGCATCTCGATCTGGCTGTACAAGGCGTGCGCCAGCAATTGGGGTGCAGCCTTGGCTTGAGAAGCCACCAGCGCCACGCCGGTTTCATCGCAGGAGGATTCGATGCCCAGAATCAGCACGGCTTGAACCTCCACGCCGAAGCAGACGGCGAAAAACGCCTGCAAGGCTGATTTTGAGGGTGCATGATCGTCATAACGCACAAGTTTAAGGTGAAGGGCCCACATCCCCTGCCTATCATGCACCCGACATGCACTCGGCTGGCCTGAAACTTGCGTCGCGTCAGGGCATGAAAGAATCATTGCGGATTGTGGTGGTGGCACCAGATCTGGTGTCGGAGGATGCCAGTGACGAGCTGGCGGTCGCGTTGGCAGAGCGCTCACGCCATTTGCGCATCGGTTTGCTGGAAAACGGCTACAACCTGGTGGCGGTGCTGCCTGCCGACGCGTTCTTGGCCGATCGCATTCGGCAGTTGCAGCCTGACATGATCATCCTGGATGCTGAAAGTGATGCCCGCGATGCGCTCGAACACGTGGTGCTGGCCACCCGGGACGAACGCCGTCCAATTGTCATGTTCACCAATGACGATGACACCTCGGATGTGCGCCATGCGGTCGCCGCCGGGGTTTCGGCCTACATCGTGGCGGGTTTGTCGGCCCAGCGCATTCGCCCCATTCTGGACGTGGCCATGGCCCGTTTTGAACATGAACAAGCGCTGCTGGGCGAGTTGGCCAGTGCCAAATCGCAGCTGAGTGACCGCAAAGTGATTGACCGGGCCAAAGGCTTGCTGATGCAACGCCAATCGTTGAGTGAAACCGAAGCCTATGAGCGCCTGCGCAAAACCGCCATGAGCAAAAACCTCAAGTTGGTGGAAGTGGCCCAGCGAATGCTCGACGTGGCCGATTTGCTCGCATGAACCTGGCCACTTCCGGCTCAAATTGGTGCAGCGCACAAAATACGTGCATGCCGTAGAAACTTCAGGAAATTAGTGCCAATTGTTAACGTATTATTTGCATAATTAGCTACTGAAAACATAGCAATTGACTGCCTACTGGGCTATTTTTGCCGGAAAGAATGACCAACCAAGCGCCCAAAAAGTTGGCACGGCGATTGCAATATTCAAAACAAGACCATTGAAGGTCACGTGACACAGCCCCTCCAACGGCGGATGGGATGTTCATTCCAGGACAAAGGCGTCCCCATGAGGTTTACCGCGTTTCCAAAACGCCGGATGACCTGATGTGGACGCCTTTTTTATTTTTGTGTTTTTCGTATCACTGGAGCTCACCATGACAGACAACGCCTTACACCTCGCAAGCACCGTCAAGAACACTGCATCGAACCCATCGAAGCAACCCACCATGAGCCGTCGCACCCTGTTGCAAAGCGCTGCCGCTGGCGCATTGGTCATCGAGCCCGCCCTGCGGGCCACCGTGTATGCCCAGGGCTCCGACAAGCCGGAGAAGGAGGAGGTCAAGATCGGCTTCATCCCGCTGACCGACTGCGCCAGCGTGGTGATGGCCTCGGTGCTGGGCATCGACAAAAAATATGGCGTGAAGATCATCCCGACCAAGGAAGCCAGCTGGGCCGGCGTGCGTGACAAGCTGGTCACCGGTGAGCTCGACTTTGCCCACGTTTTATATGGTCTGATTTACGGCGTGCACCTGGGCGTGAGCGGCCCCAAAAAGGACATGGCCGTGCTGATGACGCTGAACAACAACGGCCAGGCCATCACGCTGTCCAAAAAACTCGCCGACAAGGGTGCGGTGGACGGCCCCGGCCTGGCCAAACTGATGGCTGCTGAAAAACGCGAATACACCTTTGCCCAGACGTTCCCGACCGGCACCCACGCCATGTGGCTGTACTACTGGATGGCGGCCAACGGCATCAACCCGATCAAGGACGCCAAGGTCATCACAGTGCCGCCGCCGCAGATGGTGGCCAACATGCGCGTTGGCAACATGGACGGCTACTGCGTGGGCGAACCCTGGAACCACCGCGCCATCATTGACGGCATTGGCGTCACGGCCATCACCACCCAGGACATCTGGAAAGACCACCCCGAAAAAGTGCTCGGCACCACCGGCGATTTCGTCAAGAAATACCCCAACACGGCACGCGCCGTGACGGCTGCCATTCTGGAAGCGGGCAAATGGATTGACGCCGGTTTGGCCAACAAAAACAAGATGGCCGAAACCATCGCCGACAAATCCTATGTCAACACCAGCGTGGACGCCATCAACCAGCGCATTTTGGGGCGTTACCAAAACGGCATGGGCAAAACCTGGGACGACCCGAACTACATGAAGTTCTACAACGACGGCGGCGTGAATTTCCCTTACCTGTCCGATGGCATGTGGTTCCTGACGCAGCACAAGCGCTGGGGCTTGATCAAGGACCACCCTGACTACCTGGCCGTGGCCAAACAGATCAACCAGATTGACCTTTACAAACAGGCCGCAACCGCCTCCAAAACGCCGGTGCCAAAAGACTTGATGCGCAGCTCCAGACTGATGGACGGTGTGGTTTGGGATGGCAAGGATCCCAAGAAATACGCCGATGGGTTCAAGATCGGCAGCGCTGCGGCCTGAGCGATTCCACCGTTCATTCCTCTCCTTCTCGCCACCCGTAGCTCCCCGTCATTACCCGCCTCATCCCTTCTCATCGCATCTCATTCATCAAGGAGAACACCATGGTCAGTGCCGTTTTTCATGGACCCTGGGGACCTGGTCCGGCCCCCGAACCCTCCGCCGCGCCAGCCGCCGCCAAGGCACCCCTTGAGCAGGCGGCGTTGCCCGTGCAACCGCCTGCCCTGCGCACCACCCAGCCGGTTACCGCGCTGGCTGCAACCGGCTGGCGCAGCCGCTGGGGCCAAGCTGTGTCGGCCTTCATGTCATCGGTGATGGCTTCGGTCGCTCCGCCGTTGGGCGGTTTGCTGCTGCTGGTTGGCATCTGGGCACTGGTGTCCGTCACCTCGGGCAGCAGCATTCCATCGCCGCTGGAAACCTTCAAGCAAGCGGTGCAGGTGTTCAGCGATCCGTTTTATCGCAAAGGGCCGAACGACCAGGGCATTGGCTGGAACATTCTGATGTCGCTGGAGCGGGTGGCGGTGGGTTTTGGCATGGCCGCGTTGGTGGGCATTCCGGCGGGGTTTTTGATTGGCCGCTTCAACACCTTGAGCCGCATGTTCAACCCGCTGATCAGCCTGCTGCGGCCGGTGTCCCCGTTGGCCTGGTTGCCCATCGGTTTGCTGGTGTTCAAAGGAGCCAACCCGGCGGCAATCTGGACGATTTTTATCTGCTCCATTTGGCCCATGATCATCAACACCGCTGTAGGTGTGCAACGCGTGCCGCAAGACTATTTGAACGTAGCGCGGGTGCTGAATTTGAGTGAATGGAAGGTGATGACCAAGATCCTCTTCCCCGCTGTGTTGCCCTACATGCTCACCGG
>JANOWY010000468.1:0-1515 GCA_031418135.1 Rhodoferax sp.
ACTGCGCGGGGCGATCACGCCGGGGGTTGGTGCCCCAGGTTTCGTAGTCGTGCCATAAAAAAGTAGTTTCCACAAAATCCCTAAAAAATTACCTGTAATTGTTCACATATCAATTGCACTATTAGCTATGTTAAACATAGCAAAAAAGAACAATATTTGCATCTATTACCGCCTTCTGGCTGACCGCACGCCTTCAAATTCGGCCACCATAGCCAGCACTTTTTGCAGTTTGCCGGCATCGGCCACTTCCACGGTGAAAGTCATCCACGCGGTGCCTTTGATGGACTGGGTTTGCACACCCACCACGTTCATTTTTTCTTTGGTGAACACTTCGGAAATGTCGCGCAGCAGACCCTGGCGGTCGGCGGCTTCTACGCTGATATCGACCGGGTACAAGGGTTGCTGTGCCACGTCGGCCGATTTGGGGTTGCCCCATTGCACGTCTATCACGCGTTCGCCATTGCGGGCGATCATCTCGGCCAGGTTGCTGCAATCACTGCGGTGCACGCTCACGCCTTTGCCACGCGTGACAAACCCCACAATCGCATCGGGCGGCGCGGGCTTGCAGCACTTGGCCAACTGCGTCATGAGTGAATCGACCCCCACCACCAACAGCCCGCCCTTGCTGGCGGCATCTTGGCTGCGCGATTTTTTCAGAATGGGGGCATCGTCGGCCACCACCGGCTCGGGCGGGCGCAGCACCATTTCGATGTTGCGCAGTGAGAACTCGTCTTTGCCCACCACTTCAAACAAATCATCGGCGGCGCTGAAGCCCAGTTGCACCGCCAAGTCATCGAGCTTGATGGCCGTTTTGCCTTCACGCTGCAGCAGCTTTTCAACCGCTTCGCGGCCCTTGGCCACGGTTTCATGCATGGCCAAGGCGTTGAACCAGGCGCGCACCTTGGCGCGCGAGCGTTGCGATGCCAAAAAGCCCAGCTCAGCGTTGAGCCAATCCCGTGAAGGGCCGCCTTCTTTGGCCACGGTTACCGCTACCGTTTGGCCGTTTTTCAGCGCGGTGTTCAGCGGCACCATCACGCCGTCAATCCGGGCGCCCCGGCAGCGGTGGCCCAGGTCGGTGTGCACAGCGTAGGCAAAGTCGATGGGCGTGGCGCCTTGGGTGAGCTCAACGATGGCGGCATCGGGCGTCAGCACATAGATGCGGTCGTCCAGCACGGCTGATTCGGCTTGCCCGGGGGCTTGGCCGGGCGCTTGATTGGGCGCTTTGCCCGCCATGTCGCGCTCCCAGGCCAGCAACTCGCGCAGTACGGCAATCTTGGCGTCGTAGTCGCTGCTGGCCGTTACGCCGGCATAACCCTTGATGCCGGCCTCTTTGTAGGCCCAGTGCGCAGCCACGCCCTTTTCAGCATGGTCGTGCATGGCCTGGGTGCGGATCTGTATCTCCAGCGCCCTGCCCTCGCCGTCTCGCACGATGGTGTGCAGCGATTGGTAACCATTGGGTTTGGGCCGGGCCACATAGTCGTCAAACTCGCCATCGACCGGCCGGAAATGACTGTG
>JANOWY010000469.1:0-4706 GCA_031418135.1 Rhodoferax sp.
CCCAAAAGTGGCGGTATGGAGTATTCACGCGACCTGGCCGCCAAAATGGTTGAAGAAGGCAAAGGCCGGGTTCTGGACCAGTTTGCCAACCCCGATAACCCGCTGGCCCATTACGAAACCACCGGGCCCGAGCTGTGGGAGCAAACCGGCGGGCGCATCACGCATTTTGTGAGTGCGATGGGCACTACCGGCACCATCACCGGGGTATCCAAATTTTTGAAAGAAAAGAACCCGGGCGTGCGCATCATCGGCGCGCAACCTTCCGAGGGTTCGCGCATTCCGGGCATCCGCAAATGGCCGACCGAATACCTGCCCAAGATTTATGACCCCAGCACCGTAGACGAACTCATTTACGTGAGCCAAAAAGACGCTGAAGAGATGGCGCGGCGCATGGCACGCGAAGAGGGCATCTTTGCCGGTATTTCAGCGGCCGGTGCTTGCTGGGTGGCGCAACAAGTGGCGGCCAGCGTGCAAGGTGCAACCATCGTGTTTGTGGTGTGTGACCGGGGCGATCGGTATCTGTCAACGGGGGTGTTTCCAGCTTAAATAACTATTTTATAATACATATTATTTTAAAAATGAGTTATTGTTCACGTATTAATTAAATAAAAAGCTATTATTAATATATAAAAAATGTTTATTAATTGAATGTTTATTTTATTGAATTGTATTTAAATAGATAAAATGTCAACAAAATTTAAATTTTGCCCGCAGTGCGCACACCCCTTGGAAATGATCGCCAGCCTGGAAGACGGTGGCACGGTCGAACGCTTGCGTTGTATTGATTGTGGCTTTACGCACTGGAACAACCCCACGCCCGTGCTGGCGGCGGTGATCGAATACAACGGTCAAATTTTGCTGGCCCGCAATGCCGCCTGGCCCACCAAAACCTATGCGCTGATCACCGGTTTTATGGAGGCCGGCGAAACCCCCACCGGCGGCATTGAGCGTGAAATCACGGAAGAAACCTCGCTGAAAACGCATGAGCTCAACCTGATCGGCGTGTACGATTTTCAGCGCATGAACCAGATCATCATTGCCTACCATGCGGTGTGTAGTGGCGAGGTGAAGCTGTCACCCGAGCTGGTGGACTGGAAGCTTTACAGCCCTGACGAGGTGAAATGCTGGCCGGCCGGCACCGGTTATGCCCTGGCCGATTGGCTCAAAAGCCGGGGCCATGTGCCGCAGTTTGTCGATTGGAGCCGGCGCGGATGAGCGCAGTAGAACCTGAATGAACGTCGTTAAACGTGTTTTAGAGCGCTCTGGTGCTGTGTATCCGCGAACTGCTTAAAATCACTGCAAACTTGTTGCCCATCGTTGTCAATCTCGGCTACCGATCTGTAACCCATTGACCTGACCCGAACCCGGAAGAACCCATGAACATCGACATCGAGCTTGACACCCGTGGCCTCAATTGCCCGTTGCCCATCTTGAAGGCCAAAAAAGCCCTGTCCGGCATGACCAGTGGCCAACTGCTAAGGGTGGTGGCCACTGATTCAGGCTCGGTGCGAGATTTTCAGGCCTTCGCCCGCCAAACCGGCAACGAGCTGCTGGACCAGCAAACCGCAGGCGCCGATTTCATCCATGTGATGAAGCGGCGTTAGTCAAACTTCATCCGCGCACTTGGCGGCGAGCAGCAGCGCAACACCCAGGGCGGCTGATTCGAGTTCGGTTCCCTCTACGACGTTCAGCAGCGCAACACCCAGGGCGGCTGCGTACGTGTCCCCCACCGCGTTTGAAGCGCCGTTCGCCTTGCCAGCACGGCGAGCGCGGTTCCTCCTTGACCTCCCGTAGCCGCCCTGGATGCTGCACTGCTTTGGGGGGTGGCGGGCATTGGATTGGCGTTGCGTGGAATGGCAACCGCACCCACAACAACCTCAAGCGCACGAGGCGGCCCAAGACGGATGCGGGAGGTCAAGAAGGAGACGCGCCCTGTGTCAATTGCAAGGTACAGCGCTCTTTCCCGCGTCGGGTGACACGTACGCAGCCGCCTTGGGCTGTCTCGTGCGCGCTCGTCAGCGAGGTAACTCTTTAGGCCCTCAAGAATCGCGTGTTATTTTTCCAGCCGGTGCAGCTGATCCTGCAATTTGGCCAGGGTTGACGCAAAGTCAGCCAGGCGTTTTTGCTCTTGCGCCAGCACCGCCGGAGGTGCTTTGGCTACAAAGGCCTCGTTTGCCAACTTGTTGTTGGCCTTGACGATTTCGCCTTCGAGCCGTGTTACTTCTTTGCCCAACCGGATTTTTTCGGCGGCTACGTCCACTTGCATGTGCAGGCACAGGCGGGCCTCGCCCACCATCGCCACCGGGGCGGCGGCGGCGGCGGTTTGCCAGGCGGCCTCGTCTTCAAACACCTTCACCTCGCTGAGTTTGGCCAAGGCCTGCAACACGGCTGACGATTGCCGCATGAATGCGGCTTCGGCGGCGGTCGTCGTCAACACATACAAAGGCAACTTGGTGGCGGGCGACACATTCATCTCGCTGCGCAAGGTGCGGCAGGCATCCACCAGCGATTTCAGCTTGGCCACATGGGCAATGGCTACCGGGTCAATCTTGCCCGGTTGCGCCTCGGGGTAACGCGCAATACTCACGGATTCGCCCGGCAAACCCGCCACCACACTGACTTTTTGCCACAGCCCTTCGGTGATGAACGGTATGACCGGGTGGGCCAGCCGCAAAATCGCCTCCAGCGTGCGAATCAGCGTGCGGCGCGTGGCCCGCTTTTCGGCATCGGTGCCGGTCTGGATTTGCACCTTGGCAATCTCCAGATACCAATCACAAAACTCGTTCCAGACAAAGTCGTAGATCGTGTTGGCCACGTTGTCCAGCCGGAAATCGGCAAACCCTTGCGCCACCTCGGCTTCGACTTGCTGCAGTTTGGAGCTGACCCAGCGATCTGCCTGGCTAAAGCGCAAATAACCGTGGAAAGGCCCGGCGGCGCTGGTGATGTTGCCCTGCGCATCGGTGATGGCCGGCGCACATTGCGTCTTGGTGTGGTCTTCCAGACCGCAATCGGCACCTTCGCAGTTCATCAACACGAATCGGGTGGCGTTCCAGAGTTTGTTGCAGAAATTGCGGTAACCCTCGCAGCGTTTGGTGTCGAAGTTGATGTTGCGGCCCAAGGAGGCGTAACTCGCCATGGTGAAACGCAGCGCATCGGCGCCATAGGCAGGCATGCCCTGCGGGAACTCTTTGCGCACGCGGGCAGCCACCTTGGGCGCGGTTTCTGGCTTGCGCAAGCCCACGGTTGATTTTTGCACCAGCGTCTCGATATCCACGCCGTCGATCAAATCCACCGGGTCAATCACATTGCCCTCGGATTTGCTCATCTTCTTGCCCTCAGAGTCGCGCACCATGCCGTGGATGTAGACGGTTTTGAAGGGCACCTTGCCGGTGAAGTGTGTCGTCATCATGATCATCCGGGCGACCCAGAAGAAGATGATTTCGTAGCCGGTGACGAGCACGCTGGAGGGCAGGTAGAGATCAAAATCTTCTTTGCTGCCTTGCACCGTGCTGAAGGGCACCAGGGCCGAGGAATACCAGGTATCCAGCACATCCGGGTCGCGGCGCAGGGTCTGCCCAGGTGCCTTGGCCTGCGCCTCGGCCTCGTTGCGCGCCACGATCACGTTGCCGTCTTCGTCGTACCAGGCCGGAATCTGGTGCCCCCACCACAGTTGGCGGCTGATGCACCAATCCTGAATGTTGTTCATCCACTGGTTGTAGGTGTTCACCCAGTTTTCGGGCACAAACTTCACCTCGCCGCTTTGCACCGCGTCGATGGCTTTTTGCGCGATGGATTTGCCAGTGGGGTCTTGCGGGCTGGCTTTGCCCAAGGCTACAAACCATTGGTCGGTCAGCATGGGCTCAATCACCTCGCCCGTACGGGCGCAAATGGGTGACTGCATCTTGTGCGGCTTGATCTCGATCACGTAATCACCCGCCTGCAAATCCGCCAAAAAGGCCTTGCGGGCGGCGTAACGGTTCAGGCCCTGGTAGGCTGCCGGCCCGTTTTCATTGATATGGGCATCCAGCGTGAAGATGGTGATCAGCGGAAGGTTGTGGCGCTGGGCGCAGGCATAGTCGTTGAAATCGTGCGCCCCGGTGATCTTGACGCAACCCGAGCCAAAGCTGCGGTCCACAAAATCATCCGCAATGATGGGGATGTTGCGGTCGCACAGCGGCAACTGCACCCATTTGCCCACCAGGTGGCGGTAGCGGTCGTCGTCGGGGTGCACGCACAGGGCGCCGTCGGCCATCATGGTTTCGGGCCGGGTGGTGGCAATGGTCATGCCCGATTGCGCCACGCCATCGATCAATTGCGGGCCATCCACAAACGGGTAGCGGATGTAGTGCATCTTGCCGTCGGATTCGACGTGCTCAACCTCCAGATCACTCACCGCGCTTTGCAGCACCGGGTCCCAGTTCACCAAGCGTTTGCCCCGGTAAATCAGACCTTGCTCGTACAGACGCACAAAGGTGTCGGTGACGGTTTTGGACAACTTCTCGTCCATGGTGAAGTATTCGCGGCTCCAGTCCACACTGGCGCCTACCCGGCGCATCTGGTTGGTGATGGTGGCGCCGCTTTTTTCCTTCCATTCCCACACTTTGGCCAAAAAATTCTTGCGTGCCTCAGCAGTCGTTGGGCCCATGTAATGGCTGCTGATGCCTTGGGCCTGCAATTGGCGCTCCACCACAATTTGCGTGGCGATG
>JANOWY010000470.1:0-12088 GCA_031418135.1 Rhodoferax sp.
GTCATAGACGCTGATGTTGCCCTGTTGGGTCAGCCCGGCGGCGAAGGTGAGGGTCTGGCCGGTTGCGCCGTACCCGGCGTAGTGATAACCGCCCGAGCTGTTGAGGGTGGCATTGCCGCCCCCGGCCACCGCAAGGGCTTGTGCACCGGTGGTGTTCCAGTACCAGATGCCGTTGCCCTTGTCGATGGTGGCCCCATTGGCCAGTGTGATGCCGTTCTTGACATACAGGCCACCGTTGATGGTCAGGTTCAGGTTGCCGGCATTGCCCAGGATGACACCATCCAGGGTGGGCGTACTCGTGGCTACAAGGGCTTGCCCATTGCTGCTGATGATGGTGCCACCTGATACTGTGCCACTGAAAATGCCGCCTGCCAACGAGGCGACGTCCAGCGTATTGCCAGTGTTGTTCAAACTGCCAGAAAGCGTCAGACTTCCACCCGTCTTGTTGACGGTGGCCAAACTTGCCGCGCTGAAGTTGTCGGTCAAGTTTAAAGAACCGCCACTTAAATTGATCGGGCTAGTACTGCTCCAGGTTGCCACCCCCGAGTAGGCCCCCAGATTCAATGTGCCTGCGCCTACATTGATGGCACCTTGATTGCTGAAATTGCCGGTGTACCAGGTCTTGGCGGCGTTGTTGACATTCCAGACCGCGCCCGCTTGCAGCGTGATGGTCTCATCCGAGTAATAACCCAGCCAGGCACTGGTGGCGGTCGCCCCCGTGGCCTGTACGGTGATGCCTGAGCCAATGGTCAAGCCGGTGTTGGTGCTGTAGCGGTACAGCTGTGCGCTGGTGCCCGACAAATCGATGGTGCCCGCGCCGGTGATGCTGGAGTTGCCCACGTACTGCAAATTGGCGTTGTTGCCAATGGCCACTGTCACACCACCGACCAGGTTCAGGTTGTTGCTGAAATAACTGGTGCCCGAGACATTGGCGTTGACCCCCAGGTTCACGCCATTCATCGTGCCCCCGGCCCAGGCAAGAGTGAAGCCGGGGTTGCCCGTGAGCAAGTTGCCGCTGGTGCCCAAAATGGTGCCGCCGCTGTTCAGGTTCAGCCCGGTCAGCCCCACCGTGGAGAGGTTGATGGTGTTGCCCCCCAGGTTCAGCGTGCCGTTGACATAGGCTGTGCCGCCGGTCTGGGTGATGGTTCCCAGATCGGTAGCCAAGAAGGTGTCGCCATTGTTGTACCCCAGCGTGACAAAGCCACCCGAGAGGTTGATCGTGCCGCCGTTGTTGGAAGCCGTGCCGTTGCCCGAATACGGTCCCAGATACAACCCACCGGCCGAGACATTCAGCGTGCCCTGGTTGACGATGTTGCCGGTGTACCAGGTCTTGGCGGCGTTGTTGACATTCCAGACCGCGCCCGCTTGCAGCGTGATGGTCTCATCCGAGTAAAAGCCCAGCCAGACATTGGAGGTGTTGGTACCCGTGGCCTGTACGGTGATGCCTGAGCCGATGGTCAAACTGGTGTTGGTGCTTTGGCGATAGAGCTGGGCATTGCTGCCCGCAAAGTCAATCGTCCCCGCACCCAAGATGGCGTTATTGCCGCTGTACTGCAAATTGGCATTGTTGGCTAATTTGAACACCGCGCCATTGGAGAGGGTGAGATTGTTGGAGATGTAGCCCGTGCCCGAGAGCGTGGTGTTGGTGCCCAGGTTCACCCCGTTCAGGGTGCCTGAAGACCAGGTGAGGTTAAAGCCCGCATTCGCGGTGAGCTGATTGCCCGTCGTGCCCAGAATGGCAACACTGCTGCCGCTGCGGGCAATGTTCAAGCTGGAGAGGCCCAAGCTGGACAGGTTCAGTGTGCCCCCGCCCAGGTTGAGTTGGCCCGTAAGATTGACCACCGCGGCGCCGGTTTGGTTGATGAGCCCGCTGATCACATCGGCGCGGGTAAAGCTGCCGTCAAGATTCAGCGTGCCGCCACTGGCATTGATGGTGCCCGTGTTGCTCCAGGTGGCAACACCACTGCCGGCCACACCCAAATTGAAGATGCCCGCACTGACGTTGATGGTTCCTGAATTGTTCAACGTCGCCGTTGCCCACGTTTTGGCGGTGTTGGCGTTCAGGCTGCCTTGCAGCTGAATCGTGTCGCCAGCGTAGTAGCCCAATCGTGCGGTGCCACTGCTGCCAACTGCGCTCAATGTGACGCCAGCGCCAATGGTCAGTGTCGAGCCCGCGTTGTTGCTGTACAGGCTGCTGGTCGCCGTGCCGGCAAAAACAATGTTGCCAGTGCCCGTAATGGCTTGGGTGCCAATGTACTGCAGGACGTTGTTGGTGATCGTCACGGTTGCGCCGTTAAGCGTCAGGCCGCCGACAAGGTTGGTGGTTCCATTGATGTTCAGGCCGGTTGATAAAACCACCTGGCTGAGCGTTCCGCCGCTGGTCGTGAGCGCCGTGGCGTTGCCAGACGAGATCTGTCCGCCTTGAAGCGTCAAAATCGCCGATGAACCCAGGCTTGCGCTGCCACCACCAACCGCATCCGAATTGGCATTGAGCACCAGATTCAGCTTGCCCGCACCCGTCGCGCTGAGGTTTGCATTCAGGTTGATGTTGTTGTGGGCCGTCAGCGTCAGCGATACATCGGTGGCGCTGTTGGTGGTGATGGCGTTGGCGAGCGTGATGTCGCCCAATTGCGCGCCACCCGCACTGGTAGTGAGTGTGACGTTGATACCTGCGTTCAGTGCAGACTGGATGGTGCTGACCGTTACGATGGACGAATCGGCGCCAGTTGCAATAGCGGTGGTCGGCGGGCCAAGGGCAATGCTCAAGGTCGGCGAATCGGGCCCGGCGTTCTGCACCACCAAATTGTTCGGGTCGAGCAACCAAAGCCCCGCTTTGCCGCGTGTGCCGTCTGCAAAGCGGCCCGCCGAGGCATCTGCAATCCATCCGCCCGCAATATCAAGGTGTTTTTTGCCTGAAGTCTCGATGCTGCCGCCATCACCACCCAGCGCCCCACCGCGCGCGGCCACTTTGCCTAAAATCTGCGCCGTGTCGTTTGCCCAGACCACCACCAAGCCACCGTTACCTTTCAAATCGGCATTGGCATACAGCGTGGCGGTTTTGGCGATGTAGGTGAAATCGCTGGTGATGATATTGGGGTTCAGCCCCTGCCAGCCACCACCCACCTGAATACTGCCGCCACCTAAGGGGCCACTGGCATCCAGAATGGCATCGTCGCCCACGGTGACCCGGCCCCGGGCACTGACGCGGATGTTGCCGCCTAGGCCTTGCCCGTTGCTGCCGCTTCCGCTGCCATTGCCCAAGGGCAGCGGTGTATTGGGCATGGCTGGCTGCTGATTGGGTGATGGGGCATCTTGCGGCAGTGGTTGCGGGCGGGGCGCAGCCGCCAGGCCCGCTGCAGTTGCCGGGTTGGCCAAGTCTGTCGCAGCTGCGCCCGGGTTCGCGGCGCTGGGCGCTGGCGCAGGCACCGGGAATGCCCCTTGCGCCACATCCGGCACCGGGCCCGACAGGCCCAGCGTGTCAGTGGCGGCACCGGGGTTGCCCGCATCGCTGGGTAAGGCCGGGCGGGCATGCTGTGTCACGCCCCTGTAACCCGGCGGGAGCCGAAGTGCAACTCCTGAAAAATCTGAATTTTTTAATTTTACTGATGAATTATTATAAAAAAGACCCGAATTTGCTATTTTTTCAATATCTAATTGTGTATTATTTATTTGAACAATAGCCTTTTTTTGCTCTTCAATATCTCTGTAAGATGAAATATTGGACTCCAGCAGCGGTTTCACCGACAGCCGCCCCTGCACCACCACTTCGCCGCCGCCGTTGAGCCCGAGTGAATTTTCAGCCGAGATGTCGATTTCACCGCCCGTGGTGCCGGCCCCTTTGGCGCTGGCACCGGTGGCCTCAATGTCGCTGGTAGGCGTGAGTTCTACCTTGGCCTTGCCGCGCAAAACCACTTTGCCGTTTTCGCCAATGATGGCGGAACTGGCCTGAATGCGCCCGCTGTTTTTGACCAACCCCCCGTAAATGGAGATGTGTTTGGCCATCAGGGTGCCCAGGTTCACCGCCTCTTCGCTGCTGTTGCTGATCTCCACCCGGATCGACGGTTTGTCGATATCGGCCACTTCCACGCTGCGCCCGGCGGCCAGCAAAATTTTGCCTTCTGGCGCAAAGATCAAGCCCGAGTTTTCAACGCGCGGGGCCACCAACAGCACTTCGCCGCCCAACGACGTGCGGATACTGCCTTCATTGCGCACCGCGCCTGCGCCTGGCGTGTCGCCAAACCGCAGCCGGTTGCTCAGAAAATCTTCGTTCGAGAGTTTGAGCGTGGAAGCCACCAGGCCGGCTACATCGACTTGGGAGCCAGCACCAAACACAATGCCATTGGGGTTGACCAAAAACACCCGGCCGTTGGATTGCAGCTTGCCCAAAATCTCGGATGGGTTCACCCCAACGACGCGGTTGAGCACCTGGCTGGCGGCGTTTTGCTGGATGAAACGGGTTAGTTCATCGCGCCCAATGTTGAACTGCTGCCAGTTGATGATGGTGCCCGGCGTATTGGTGATGGTGAGCGTTTTGCCGTTTTGCAAAAAGTTGGCCTGCCCGTTGATGACCTGCGGCGTGCCCTTGACCTGGGCCTGTGCGAGGTTGATCGAACCCGCCATCATGCCCGCCAAGCTGGCCAGGCCCGACAGCGCCAAAGCCCCGGCCAAACGGCGCAACTTGAGCGCCCGCCAAGCGGGTTGGAGCACCGCATCGAGCCAGTGCCACAGGCGTGCCAACAAACGCATCAGCAACGGCGATGCGGTGCGCGCATACCGCCACGCAGCCCGATGCGGTGCGGCAACGCGGGCCATACTGGTTTGGGGCGCGCGAATGGTGCGGGGGTTTCTGCGTGAAGGGCTGGTCATGGTGTGGCCCCTTTATTGAAAATTCCAGATGAGGGTGGCGTGCAATCGCTGCGCACCGGCTTGTGTGCCGGTGCCCCCGGCCGTGTTGCGCAGGGCATGGCCCCAGTCCACCCGCAAGCTCATGCTGCGGCCCCAAATGGCGCGCAGGCCCAGGCCAGCACTGGCAATCACCTGTTCGGGTATCTCGCCGGCAGCGGGCTGGTTGCGTGAAACTTGTGCGCTGTCGGCAAACGCCAGCGGCACCAGCCGCCAGGTGCCCGCGTCGATTGGCGCGGCCCATACTTCCAGGCCCAGGCGCAGGCCTTGGTCGCCGGCGATTTCGCGCTCGCCATAACCGCGCACCGAATCATTGCCGCCCACGCCAAACTGCTCGGCGGCAATCAGCAGGTCGCGGCTGGTTTGGCCCGACAGGGCGGCCTTGAGGCTCCATTGAGAAGCCCAGCGTTCGGTGTAACTCAGGCTGTACTTGAACGCACTGAAGTCGGCAATGGCGCCGGTGCGGCCACCGGGCTGGTTGAAATCGGCCGTGCTGCCGTTGGCCGGGTTCACCAACCCCGGCAGATTTTTGGTGGCGGTGAGGTTGGCTGAAAAATCGCGCTCCGGGTCGCGCCAGCTGCCTTGGTAACCCAGGCTCAACGGCGTCGTCGACAAATCGGGCACCAGGCTGCCACCAGCCACACCGGTCAGCGTGACCGAATTGCCAAATTCGCGCCGATCCAGCCCCAGGCTGACGCGGTGCTGCCAATTGGCGCTGCCGTCCAAATAGTGGGTGTATTTGGCCCCATAGGTGCGGCCACCGCCCGAAATGGCCAAATCGTGCCCACCCGCGGGTTGGGTGACCTTGCCGGAATCCACCGTGGAGTAACTGGCGCTTAAATCAACCGCGCCACCCACGCCATACAACGGAATGCGGTAACCCAAACCCAGAATGCCAACCTGGCTCCAGTGGCCGGGGCTGGACATCATTTGCAGCGAAAGCGCGTGATCGCGGTTGAACAGGTTGGCGTGCTGGTAGACCATGCCCAGGCGGTACTTGCCGGTGCTTTCGCTGCCGGTGTTGTCCAGCAAGGCCAACCAGCGTTCGGGGTCTTCAGCGGTGACTTTCACGATGGCATCTGACAAACCCGTGACCGCATTGCGTTTGAAAGTAACACTGGTGTTTTTGGCACCGCTGTCGTTGGCCAGCATCAGGTTGCGGTTCAGTTCGTCGGTGTTGGTGGTCTCGCCGGCACGCAAGGCAGGCAGTGAAAGGCGAATGTTGGCGGCATCAAAAAACGGGCTGTCTTCGACCACCACTTCACCCAACTTGCCTTCGACCACTTGCAGCGTCACCACGCCCGATTCAAGCTCCTGCTCAGGCACTTCGACTTTGACGGAACCAAAACCGGCATGGCTGTAAGCCTTCTCCAGCGCTTCCACGGCCTGCTGGATGGTTTCAAAATCACTCTGTGGCCCGGTGTGCGCCTGGGTAGTCAGGCCCAAGCGGGCCGGATCCAGCAGCGTATTGCCCAACACCTTGTAACCCGTGATGGCGAATTTGGTTTGTGCGTTTGCCCCCGATGCAGCCAGCGCCAATGCCGCCAGCAACAACGGGGCGAACGGCTGAAACCAGAACCGCAGGCGCAGCCAAAACCGGGGCTTCGGCCCCATGCGCGGCTGCACACGGCAAGCTTGTGTGCAAGTGATGGGCAATGAGCAAATGGACATGAATTGGATGCAACGGCGGCAGTTGGCCCGTGCTACACGCAGTTTAAGACTTTGTACAGCCTTTGTACCGTGAGGAAATCCTCAGTTTGCCCTTGGAATTACATGGCCTTGAACAGGTGAGCCCACAGGCGGCTGACAGCAATTTTTTCGGGCCTGCTGCGCAATTGCAGCCACAGCTTGCCTGCTTCATCCCGGTTCACTTGCTCAATCTGGCTGGCCTGCACCACGCTGCCCCGGTGCACCTGCCAAAACTGTTGGAGATCCAGCTGCGCCAGAAGTTCCTTCAGCGGGGTGCGGATCAGGTATTCACGCTGGGCCGTCAGCACGCGGATGTATTTGTCGGCGGCTTCAAACCACACCACCTCGTGCACCGGCACCATGTGAACCGTGTTGCCCACCGAAGCCGCGATGACGCTGAGGTAACCGGGTGGCTGGGTGAGCGGCCCTGTCTGATTTGGCGGATTGGAGGTGCCAGCAAAGGCGGTTGAAGTGGCAACCGGCAGCGGCAGCGCTTGCGCCAGCGCCCGCAACTGCGCCCAGGTGGCTTCCATTGCCAGCGCCGTGGTGGCGTTGGTGGCCGTATCGGTTTCGGGCACGGGTGCCGCGTTGCGGGCGGCCAGTTGCGCCCGAAGTTTGTCGGCCGTTTTGACCAGCCGGGCGCTTTGCACCGGTTTGAGCAGGTAGTCAACCGCCTGGGCTTCAAAGGCCTGCACCGCAAATTGGTCAAACGCGGTGACAAAAACCAGTGCTGCAAAAGGTTTGTTGGCAGGCCAGGCGTCGGCCAGGGCAAAGGCTGCATCAAGCCCGGTCATGCCCGGCATCTGGATATCAAAAAAAAGCACGTCGGGCAGCAGCCGCAGGCTGAGCTCCACGGCGGCTTCACCGTCGCCTGCGGTGGCCACCACATCCAGTTCGGGCCAGGCCCGCTTCAGCTCGGCTTGCAGGGCGGCGGCCAGCAGCGGCTCGTCTTCTGCAATCAGGGCGGTGGGGCGCTGGTTCATGCTCAAGGGGTTTGGGCTGCTGGCGCTGGCAGCACCAGCGTTGTCACCAGCCCGTGCGGCAGTTGCGCCTGCATGTCGAAGCGGAACGAGTCGCCATACAGGCCGTGCAGGCGTTCCCGCACCTGGGTCAGACCAAAACCACAGGCGGCGGTGTCTTGGCCAGGGGCCAAGCCAACCCCGGTATCTGAAACCTGCAGCTGCAATTGCTGGTTGACCAGCTGCGCGCTGACCCGTATCTCGCCGCCCGGCCGGCTCGGTTCCAGGCCATGTTTGATGCTGTTTTCAACGATGGGTTGCAGCAGCAGGGCGGGCAGCGGCAGGCGGGCAAGACCGGGCGGCAAATCAAGCACATACCGCAGCCGCGGGCCCATTCGAACGGCCATCAGTTCCATATAGTCGCGCAGGCGGTCAAACTCGGTTTGCAAGGTGTGGCTGGCATGGCCTGGAGTGGTGCGCGAAGCCGTGAGCGTGGCGCGCAGGTAGTTGTTCAGGTGGTCCAGCATGGTCAGCGCACGATCGGGGTCGGTGCTGATCAGTGCGCGCAAATTGGCCAGGGTGTTGAACAGCATGTGCGGTTCGATCTGGGTTTCGAGCAGCTTCAGCCGCGCTTCAGCGGCTTGCTGGCTGGCCAGTGCCATCTGGCTTTGCAAATAGTTTTGTTTGCCCCGGTTGTAAAAATAATAAGTGCATGAAACGCCCGCCAGCGCGGTAATGAGCAGTGACACCCGCAACTGCGAGGCAGCGTTGCCATCCCACGAAGACCAGCCAAACCAGGCATCAGCCAGCGCAGTGCCCACGCCGTACCCGGCAACGATGGCACCCACTGGCAGGGCCAGCGCGGCGGCACCTTGCGGCCAGCCGGTGATTGCGCTGGAAGGGAAAAAATGGCGGCCAAAATCCATCAGGGCCCAGGTGATGGTGCCAATCAGCAGCGAATACACCGCGGGCACCTCATACGGTTTTTGCGGCTGAAAGATGTATTGCACGGTGGCGATCACCAGGCAAAAGGCCAGCGTTTGCAGGCACAGTTGCAGTTTGTCAAGCCAGTCGATTTTGAGGGTCGGGGTCATGCCGGCGCAGCTTGCTGATTCAACGGCTGATTCAGCGCCCGTTTTGGCGATTTTGCAGCGCCTCTTTTTCGCGTTGCACCATGCGCTCACGCAAACCACTGCCCGCTCCCAGCACAAAAACCGAAATGCCGTGCAAGGCCAGGCCCAGGCCCCAGCCCAGCGCCGGGTAGATGTTCCAGGGGCGCCGGCCCAGTGCCACGGCTTCAGAAGCCAGCAAAAACAAGACCAGGTTGACCGCCAGATACACACCCGCATGGATGTACCAGCCCAGTTTGGCACCGGCGCGTTTGCGCGCCAGGCGGTCGATTTCGTCGGGGGTCAGCAGGGTTTGGGGGGTGGGTGCGGTCATGGGGGACAGGGTTTGGTTCATTTTAGGACTTGGTGTTGATGACAGGGTTTGCCAATGCTCGGGTAATCGCAAGCGTGGGTGAGTGGCCGGGTTTCGTGTGGCGGCCTACCAAGGGTCACGCTGGGTGATCAGGCGCTGCAACCCGCCGAAGGATTGCACGGGCATGTGGGTGGAGCGCATGCGCCACAGGCGCAGGGCCCGGGCCACAAACAGGCCGTTGAAAACACCGTAAAGCAAACTGACCGGCACGGCAAACCCCAGGTCGTGGCGCAGGCCGGGTTGAATGCCCAGTTCAATGCCCACGATGTATTTGGTCAGAAAGATGCCGATGATGAGCGCCAGCGGTTGGGCGCTGCCCGGCAGGTGAAAGGTGTTGGCGCTGGCATCAAGCCGCGTGCCTGCCGGCGGTGCAAACGGGGCGAGCAACAACGCAGTGGCACTGGCGGCCAGCGCCCAGGCCAGCAACGGCGCAGCGCTGATGCCGCCCTGCGCGTTGTGGCCCAAATCCGCCAGGATGCCGCTCACACCGAACACCAGCATGCCCAACGGCATGATGAAGACGCGGCGCAAACCCACTTGGCGGCTGCGCAGTTGGCTGATGCCCAGCGCCAGCAAGATGGCCAGCAGGCCCCACACCCAGACGGGTGTGCGTTGGAGGATTTGGAAAACTACCTGGGGTTGGTCTGAAATTAGTTGAATAATCATGATTTTGTGTAAATATAGAATTAAAAATAGTTAATATTTGTATTTTTTATGTAGCGTATTGTGCAATTGCTATGTGAAAAATATTCCGATAATTGTCTGAGTAAATTGTTCAGCCAAATATAATTGAACCTAACAACCGGCCAGGCAGCAGGGTAAAACCACCCGCCACCAGGCACGCGCCGACATACAGGCCGACCATTGATTTGCGATGCCCGCGGACATTGCCGCGCAGCAAAAACCAGAATGCGCCGAACAAACCCAAAAATACAACCGGTACCAGCAGGTGAATCCAGCTGAAACCGTTCCACAGTGGCCCCACCGTGCCGGTGATGAACAAGGCTGAAATGGCGGTGACCAGCATCAGCGTCACCCAGGCATAACCAAAAGCGCGGTGCAAGCGGGGGCGCTGGCGCTGGCCCAGCCGGCCCCACAGGGCAACGGGGCCGGTGAGCACGGCCAAAATGGCAGCGGTGGCGTGAACGGCGATGAGAGGGGTGAGTTGTGCCATGGGGTGCTCCTTGGGTGTCGATGGGATGGACTATTCCAGCGGCTCGCCCTGGCTTCCAGTGGTTTGCGACGAGTTGCACTGTTCAAGGCGCGAAATGCGTTGGCGGGGCGCGAATGGTGGCGGCAGGTTGGGCACCTCAAGCGGTAGCGCGCTGGGTTGACGCGCAAGAGGCAGCCCAAAGTCACGCTGTGGTCTTCGGCGGGCGCACAAGAGGCAGCCCAAGGCGGCTGCGTACGTGTCACCCGACGCGTCAAACAGACGTTTGCCTTGCAATTGACGGCGGGCGCGTCTCCTTTTTTTACCTCCCGCAGCCGCCTTGGACTGCCTCTTGCGCTGCTGAACGTCGCCGAAGCCGCTGCGCCGTGAACCTGCCACCTTGGGTGTAGAGCTGCTTTTTTGAAACACGGTGGCCGATAATGCAGGGCAAGAATTAACCCGAATAAAGATCGGGGCCGATAGCGTCAATGGCCTGCTGGCGAACAAGACCGACCCGGCCCCAAACTGTTGCGAGAAGGAACCTCTGTGGATATCACTTTGCTAATCAAAGCCGCCGTGATGGGCGTGGTGGAAGGGCTCACCGAGTTTTTGCCCATTTCATCCACTGGCCACCTCATTTTGGCCGGTGCGCTGCTGGGGTTTGACGACGAAAAGGCCAAGGTGTTTGACATCGCCATCCAGACCGGCGCGATCTTTGCCGTCATCCTGGTCTATTGGCAGAAGATTCGCTCCACGCTGGTGGCGCTGCCCACCGACAAACAGGCGCAGCAGTTTGCGCTGAATGTGCTGATCGCCTTTATCCCAGCCGTTATTTTGGGCCTGCTTTTCGGCAAAGCCATCAAGGCCAATTTGTTCAACCCGGTGGTGGTCGCCAGCACTTTCATCATTGGTGGGTTCATCATTTTGTGGGCCGAGGCGCGTTACAAACGCCAGCATGCGGTAGACACCACCTCCACCATGGCTTTCATGGCTGGGCAACCGCTGCCCAGGTCCGGGCCGCGCATCGCCGAAGTGGAGCAGATGACCTGGCAAGACGCGCTGAAAGTCGGGCTGATCCAGTGCCTGGCGATGATCCCCGGCACCAGCCGCAGCGGTGCCACCATCATTGGCGGCATGTTTTTGGGCATGTCGCGCAAGGCGGCTACCGATTTTTCGTTTTACCTGGCTATACCCACGCTGATTGGCGCGGGCGTCTACAGCCTGTACAAGGAGCGGGCGATGCTGTCGTTGGCCGATGTGCCGATGTTTGGCGTCGGCTTGGTGGTGTCGTTCATCAGCGCCTGGTGGTGTATCAAGTGGCTGCTGAAGTTCATCTCGACCCACAGCTTTGTGGGGTTTGCCTGGTACCGCATTGGTTTCGGCCTGGTGGTGCTGGCCACGGCCTGGTCAGGGCTTGTAAAATGGTCTGTTTAGAAAATTTTGTAGTATATTTGTATTATTAAAAATATAATTTACTATATATAAAGCAGCTAACTATTCAATAAATAATTTAACAATAATCAATTTTTCTTTTTAACTATTTAAAGAAAAAGATAAAATAGCCTGCTCCAACGCCGCAGCACTCTGCAACGGGTGTTCCATGGGGAACAAATGGCCGCCGTCGATCATGCTGATGCGCCCGTTTACCAGCTTTTGCGTCATCTCCATGCCGACCTGTTTCATCTCTTTTGAAAACGTGCCGCCCACAAAAGCCACCGGGCATTTGAGCGGGTGGCGTTTGAGCAACCGGTCCAGGTTGTCGGGAAGGGTGTTGTAAATCGCGGTTTCGATTTCACGGGAAAAGGCCAGCGTGCATTTTTCGCCGGCATCGGGGGTCACCATGCCGTGCTCAATGTAATCATGCAGCACCTGCGGCTCCCAGCGTGCAAACATTTTTTTGGCCGCA
>JANOWY010000471.1:0-7229 GCA_031418135.1 Rhodoferax sp.
CCAGGCGTTCGGCACCCAGGGTTTCGATGGCTTCGGTCTGGATGGGCCAGCCGGTTTCTGTTTGGTCCAGGTGCTCGGGGCGTATGCCAAACAGTGCGCCTGCTGGCCCGCCGTGGGCCTGGTTGGGCGCGTTTTTGAGCAAGTTCATGGGCGGCGAGCCGATAAAGCTGGCGACAAAGGTGGTGGCCGGGCGTGAATAGACCTCATCGGGCGTGCCAAACTGCTCCATGCGCCCGGCGTTCATCACCATCATGCGTTCGGCCAGTGTCATGGCTTCAACCTGGTCGTGGGTGACGAAGAGGCTGGTGATCCCCAGTTCGCGGTGCAACTTTTGAATCTCGAGCCGGGTTTGGGCACGCAGCTTGGCATCCAGGTTGGAGAGCGGCTCGTCAAACAAAAAAACCTGGGGCTGGCGCACGATGGCGCGGCCCATGGCCACGCGCTGGCGCTGCCCGCCTGAAAACTCGCGCGGCTTGCGCTGCAACAACGCGCCGAGTTCGAGGATTTTGGCGGCTTTGTCGACCCGGGTTTTGATCTCGTCCACCGGCACTTTGGCGATTTTGAGGCCGTAAGCCATGTTCTCAAACACGCTCATGTGCGGGTACAGCGCATAGTTCTGGAACACCATGGCGATGTCGCGCTCGCTGGGTTCAAGTTTGTTCACCACGCGCGGGCCGATGGAGATGTCGCCTTCAGAGATTTCTTCCAGCCCGGCCACCATGCGCAATAAGGTGGATTTGCCGCAGCCCGAAGGCCCGACGATGACGACGAATTCGCCGTCTTTGATGTCGGCATTGACACCATGAATCACCTGGTTGGCGCTGGGCCCCTTGCCGTAGCGTTTGATGACGTTTTTGAGTGTGATGGATGCCATAACTTCTTGTCTACTTTTCTGTGTCGACCAACCCTTTGACAAACCATTTCTGCATCAGCATCACCACCAGGGCCGGCGGCAGCATGGCCAAAATGGCGGTGGCCATCAGCACGTTCCATTCGGTGTAGGCCTCGCCGCCGAGCAGACGTTTGATGCCCAGCACCACCGGGTACATGGTTTCTTCGGTGGTCACCAACAGCGGCCACAGGTACTGGTTCCAGCCGTAGATGAACTGGATGACAAACAGCGCGGCGATGCTGGTTTTGGAGAGCGGCAGCAACACGTCCCAAAAGAAACGCATGGGGCTGGCACCGTCAATGCGCGCGGCTTCCACCAGTTCGTCGGGCACAGTGAGGAAGAACTGGCGAAACAAAAAAGTGGCGGTGGCCGAGGCAATCAACGGGATGGTCAACCCGGCGTAGCTGTTGAGCATACCCAGGTCTGACACCACTTTGTAGGTGGGGCCGATACGCACCTCTACCGGCAGCATGAGAGTGACAAATATCATCCAGAACACCACGTTGCGCATGGGGAAGCGAAAGTACACGATGGCAAACGCCGACAGCAGCGAGATCGAAATTTTGCCGACGGTGATGACCAATGCGCTGATGAGGCTAATACCCATCATGGGTAGCGCGGGCGGAAACTTGCTGCCCTGGCTGTTTTCGCCGCCAAACAGCGCGAGTTTGTAGGTGTCGAAAAAACTGGCCCCCGGTATCAGCGAAATCGGGTTGGATTGGGCGATCTGGCTGGGCGATTGGGTCGAGGCAACCCACGCCAGATACAGCGGGAACGCAACCACCAGCACGCCCAGAATGAGCACCGCGTGGGAGATGAAGGTGGCAACCGGACGACGCTCGATCATGATCAGTAATTCACCTTGTTTTCGACGAATTTAAATTGCACGACCGTCAATGCAATCACGATAAACATCAACACTACCGATTGCGCGGCAGAGCCGCCGATGTCCATCGCCTTGAAGCCGTCGAAATAGACCTTGTAGACCAATATGGCCGTGTCTTTGCCCGGGCCGCCGTGGGTGGCGGCATCGACGATGGCGAAGGTGTCAAAAAACGCATAGATGATGTTGATGACCAACAGGAAAAACGTGGTGGGCGAGAGCAGGGGGAAGACGATCGTCCAGAAGCGCCGGGCGGGCGAAGCGCCGTCAATCGCCGCCGCTTCAATCAGCGATTTTGGGATGGACTGCAGCCCGGCCAGAAAGAACAGGAAGTTGTAGGAGATTTGTTTCCACACAGCGGCAATCACGATGAGTGTCATGGCGTGGTTGGCATTGAGCAAGTGGTCCCATTTGATGCCAATAAATTGCAGGCCGTACGAGATGACACCCATGGGCGAGACAAACATGAACACCCACAAAACGCCCGCAATAACCGGTGCCACAGCATAGGGCCAGATGAGCAAAGTGCGGTACAGGCCCGAGCCGCGGGTGACCCGGTCTGCCATCACGGCCAGCAACAACGCGGTACAGAGCCCGATGCTGGCTACCAAAATGGAGAAGACCGCCGTGGTTTTGAACGAGGCCAGGTAGGATTCGTCTGCAAACAGGGCGCGGAAGTTGTCGAGCCCGACGAATTCGCTGCTGGTGCCAAACGCATCCTGGTTCAGCAGGCTTTGGTATACCGCGTTACCCGCTGGCCAGAAAAAAAACACCAACACCACCGCCATTTGCGGGGCAATCAGCACCCATGGCAGCCAGGTTGAGCGGAACAGTACCCGTTTTTCAACTGCCATTTATGTCGTGAAGATCAAATTTTACAAAAAAAAGTACATTATTCATACATTACTAGTATGATTATTGTAGCTTACAATGCAATTATATTGTTAACAATCGCCCAATTTTACTTGAGTGATTGTTACTAGATAATTATTTTAGACAATTGTGGCGGAGTTTCAACCCTTGCTGTTGGCCTTCTGGAACTTCTCCAACTGTTCATTGCCACGTTTTACAGCAGTGTCCAGCGCCTCTTTCACCGATTTTTTACCGGCCCAGACTTGTTCCAGCTCTTCGTCGTTAATGGCCCGAATCTGCACAAAGTTGCCCAAGCGGATGCCGCGCGACTTGTCTGTCGTTTTGCGGATCATCTGGGTAACCGAAACGTCGGTGCCTGGGTTGTCTTTGTAGAAGCTTGATTTGCTGGTCAGCTCATACGAAGCCTTGGTCAACGGCAGGTAGCCGGTACGCTGATGGCTCTTGGCGGCTTCTTCAGCCACGGAAAGGCGTGCCAAAAACTGCGCTACGCCTTTGTATTCAGCATCTTTCTTGCCCGACATCACCCACAAGCTGGCACCACCGATGACGGTGTTTTGCGGAGCGCCGGGTACATCGGGGTAGTAGGGCAAAGCGCCAATCCCGCCGGTGAACTTGGCATTGCGCTTCACGCTGCCATACAGCGCGCTGGAACCCGTGACCATGGCGCACTCGCCCGAAACAAAGGTGGCATCGGCCAAGTTGCCACGGCCCTTGTAAACCATCAGACCCGATTTGGCCATATTGGCCAGGTTTTCGATGTGGCGCACGTGCAGCGGCGTGTTGAACGACAGGCGGGCGTCGATGCCGCGCATGCCATTGCCCTTGGTGGCGAACTCGGTGTTGTGCCAGGCGCTGAAAGATTCAAGCTGCGTCCAGCTCATCCAGCTGCTGGTAAAGGGGCATTTGTGGCCGCTGGCCTTGAGCTTGGCAGCAGCCAGCGCCACTTCGGGCCAGGTGCTGGGGGGTTTTTCGGTGTCCAGCCCGGCGGCCTTGAAGGCGTCTTTGTTGTAGTGCAGCACGGTGGTGGAGCTGTTGAAAGGAAAGCTCAGCATCTGGCCATTGGGCGCGGTGTAATAACCGGCCACGGCGGGCACGTAATCGTTGGAGTCAAAGCGCACACCGGCTTTCTTCATCACTTCGCCCACCGGCACGATGGCCTGTTTGCTGGCCATCATGGTGGCGGTGCCCACTTCAAACACCTGCAAAATGTGCGGCGCATTACCGGCGCGGAAAGCGGCAATGGCCACCGCCATCGATTCGTCATAGGTGCCCTTGAAAGTGGGCACCACTTTGTATTCTTTCTGGCTGGCGTTGAAGTCTTTGGCCAGGTCATTCACCCATTCACCGAGTGCGCCGCCCATCGAATGCCACCACTGGATTTCGGTTTGCGCCTGGGCGCCCAGGCTGAGGAAACCGGCCAAAACAGTGGCTGCTAACTTGATTTTCATGAGGACTCCTGATGTAAAGGTCTAAACGGTACGCAGTGCTTATGACAACTGCATGACTGAATGATTACAACCCACGGCACAGATGGGGAGCAATGGGGTTTACCTGAGTTTTGCGTGGGTCTTGTTACAAGTCTATTCACTTTGGGTAGACGCAAAGGGGACAACACCCAGGTCGCTGCAGTCCCAACCGTTTGCTTTGGGTAGGCGCGCAGGGGACAACACCCAGGTAGGTGTAGTCCCAGCTGTTTGCTTTGGGTCGACGCACAAGAGGCAGCCCCAGGCGGATGCGTCCGTGTCACCCGACGCGGGATAGACCGCTTCGCCTTGCCATTGACAAAGGGCGCGTCTCCTTCTTGACCTCCCGCATCCGCCTGGGGCTGCCTCTTGCGCTGCGTCCCGCCAAAGCGAGCGGGGGAAGTTTGAACCGAGTTGGCCGTTGCGCTGCGTCCCGCCAAAGCACCCGAAAAACCTCAAAAATGCTGCACTGCGGTAAAATCGCCCCTAATGAACGCACCGCTAAACCCCGCTTTGTTTGCCCCCGAAGATGCCGCTGCCGAGGCAGCGCCGCCGACCGAGCGCATTCGCGAAATCCCCTACAACTACACCTCGTTTTCAGACCGCGAAATCGTCATGCGGCTGCTGGGGGCCAGTGCGTGGGACCTGGTGCTGCAACTGCGCGGTGAGCGCCGCACCGGGCGCAGTGCCCGCATGTTGTATGAGGTGCTGGGCGATATCTGGGTGGTGCAGCGCAACCCGTATCTGCAAGACGATCTGCTGGACAACCCCAAACGCCGCCGCCAGCTGGTCGAAGCGCTGAAACACCGCCTGGCCGAGGTGCAAAAGCGCCGCACGCCGCAGGCTGCGGTGGCAGGTTCGCTGGAGCGTGATGCCCTGGTGGCCGAACTGCTGGCAGCCGCCAATGCCGCCGTTTTGCGTTTTGACGAGGCCTTTGACAAAGTGGCCGCGCTGCGCCGCAAAACCAAATCGCTGCTGCACAAATACACCGCCAAAGACAACATCAAGTTTGATGGCCTCTCGCGGGTTTCGCACGTGACCGACGCGACTGACTGGCGGGTTGAATACCCGTTTGTGGTGCTTACCCCGGATACAGAAGCTGAAATGGCCGGCCTGGTCAAAGGCTGCATCGAGCTGGGGCTGACCATCATTCCGCGCGGCGGCGGCACGGGTTACACCGGCGGTGCGGTGCCGTTGAGCTGGAAATCGGCCGTCATCAACACCGAGAAGCTGGAGGCCATGACCGAGGTGGAGATGATGGCGCTGCCGGGCCTGACGCAGCCGATTCCGACGATTTGGAGCGAAGCCGGGGTGGTAACCCAGCGCGTGGCTGATGCAGCAGAACGCGGCGGTTTTGTTTTTGCGGTAGACCCTACCTCGGCCGAAGCCAGTTGCGTGGGTGGCAATGTGGCCATGAACGCGGGCGGCAAAAAGGCCGTTTTGTGGGGCACGGCGCTGGACAACCTGGCCTCTTGGCGCATGGTGACGCCGCAAGCCAAATGGCTCGAAGTGGTTCGCCTGAACCACAACATGGGCAAGATTCATGATGCCGAGCTGGCCAGTTTTGAGCTGAACTACTACCAGGCCGACGGCAAAACGCTTGAGCGTATTGAGCGCCTGGACATTCCCGGCAAAAGCTTTCGCAAAGAAGGCCTCGGTAAAGACGTGACCGACAAGTTTTTGAGCGGCCTGCCTGGCATTCAAAAAGAGGGCTGCGATGGCCTCATCACCAGCTGTCGCTGGGTGGTGCACCGCATGCCCGCGCACACCCGCACGGTCTGCCTGGAGTTTTTTGGCGAAGCCAAAAACGCGGTGCCCAGCATTGTAGAAATCAAGGATTTCATGTTTGCCGAGCAAAAGCGCAGCGGCGTGGTGCTGGCCGGTCTGGAGCACCTGGACGACCGCTATTTGAAAGCCGTGGGGTACGCCACCAAATCCAAACGCGCGCACCAAAATACCAATGGTTCTGATTTGCCCAAGATGGTTCTGTTTGGCGACATTGCGGGTGACGATGCCGATGCCGTGGCCCGCGCTACCTCTGAAGTGGTACGCATCGCCAATTCGCGCAGTGGCGAAGGCTTCATCGCCATCAGCCCCGAAGCCCGCAAAAAATTCTGGCTTGACCGCAAACGCACGGCGGCCATCAGCAAACACACCAACGCCTTCAAGATCAATGAAGACGTGGTAATCCCTTTGCCGCGCATGGCCGAATACACCGATGGCATTGAACGCATCAACATCGAGCTCTCGCTGCAAAACAAGCTGAAGTTGTGTGATGCCCTGGAGGCGTTTTTGCAGCGTGGCAATTTGCCGCTGGGCAAACACGACGACGTGAATGAAATTGCCTCGCCTGACCTGCTGGCCGAGCGCGTCACACAGGCATTGGCGCTGGTTGCACAGGTCAAAACCCAGTGGGCGGGGTGGCTTGAGAATGTGGATGCGCTCTTCCCGCAACTGCAAAAC
The DNA here is from genome assembly GCA_031418135.1 of Rhodoferax sp. Classification (GTDB taxonomy): domain Bacteria; phylum Pseudomonadota; class Gammaproteobacteria; order Burkholderiales; family Burkholderiaceae_C; genus JANYCG01. The sequence goes on from JANOWY010000471.1 coordinate 6,575, forward strand.
CACACGCTTCGGGCCAGCTGGAAGACGCAACTTAAGGCGCAACTGGCGGGCATCTTCAGCGGCGCTGCGTTTGCGCCCATCTTGGCCGAATGTGTGGCCGTACACAAGCAGGTGCTCAAAGGCCGGGTGTGGATTGCCCTGCACATGCACGCGGGTGATGGCAATGTGCACACCAATATTCCCGTCAACAGCGATGATTACGCCATGCTGCAATCAGCCCACGGCGCGGTCAAACGCATCATGGCGCTGGCGCGTTCGCTGGATGGTGTCATCAGCGGCGAACACGGCATTGGCATCACCAAGCTGGAGTATCTGAGCGACGAAGAGTTGCAGCCGTTTGCCGATTACAAAGCACGGATTGACCCGGAAGGGCGCTTCAACAAGGGCAAGCTGCTGCGCAACACAGCAGGTGTTGGCACTGCAGTCAACCCGCGCTTCGCAGCCGATTTGACCCGTGCTTACACGCCATCTTTCGGCCTGATGGGCCATGAATCGCTCATCATGCAGCAAAGCGACATTGGCGCCATTGCCGATTCGGTGAAAGACTGCCTGCGCTGTGGCAAATGCAAACCGGTGTGCGCCACCCATGTGCCGCGCGCCAACCTGCTGTACAGCCCGCGCAACAAAATTTTGGCCACCTCGCTGCTGGTGGAGG
>JANOWY010000472.1:0-7792 GCA_031418135.1 Rhodoferax sp.
CCTTGATGAGCGCCGTACCGGGGCTGCGCGCCAGCATCCAACTGTTGCCCTCTGACGTCGAAGCGCACTTCAATGATCCACGGGATCTGATTTGAAGGCTGCTTCAACGTGCCCCGCAAACGGTGTTTTATTTATTTTTTAAAATTTCCTTAAGTAAAAAATGACAATTGTTAACATAAAAATTGCACAATCAGCTATTTATTCAGTAGTAATATTGTGTGTTTTATATTTGTTAATACGCCCTGTAGCCAGCCAAACGGCTCCGGACATCAAGGTGGAAACGGTCGCCAAGGGGCTTGAAAACCCTTGGGCCGTGGCGTTTTTGCCTAACGGCCAGTTTTTGGTAACAGAGCGCCCAGGGCGCCTGCGCGTGGTAACCCCGGGTGCCAATGGCATCGGCACGTTGGGCCCGCCCATCTTGGGTGTGCCCGCCGTGGTGGCAGGCCGCCAGGGTGGTTTGCTGGATCTGCTGCTGGACGCCGACTTTGCCCGCAACCGCACGCTCTTTTTCTGCTTTTCAGAAGCCGGGGCTGGCGGCGCCTCAGCCACCAACAGCACCGCGCTGGCCCGCGCCCGGCTTAGCAACGATGCCACCCGGCTCGAAGACTTCAAGATCATCTTCAGCCAAAGCCCCAAAGTGGCCAGCAACCTGCATTTTGGTTGCCGCATCGTTGAAAGCCGCACCGACGGCAAACCCGACGGCCTGTTGTTTTTAACGTTGGGCGACCGTTACACCCGTAAAGACGATGCCCAGACGCTTGATAACCACCATGGCAAGGTGGTGCGAATTGGCAAAGACGGCAGCGTCCCAGCCAGCAATCCGTTCAACAACCCGGCTGCGGCACCTGCAGGTGCGTTGCCAGAAATCTGGAGCTACGGCCACCGCAACCTGCAAGGCGCTGCGCTGGCCCCCAATGGAACGCTGTGGACCACCGAACACGGCCCGCAAGGCGGCGACGAGATCAACCTGCCCAAACCGGGCCTGAACTATGGCTGGCCGGTTATCACCTATGGCGAAAACTACGGCGGCGGCAAAATTGGCGATGGCATCAGCGCCAAAGCGGGGCTGGAGCAGCCCTTGCACTACTGGGTGCCTTCTATTGCGCCTTCGGGCATGGCGTTTTTGACCAGCGAACGGTATGGCAAAGCCTGGGTGGGCAACCTGTTTGTCGGCTCACTCAAATTCGGCTTTTTGAACCGCATTGAATTAAGCGAACCCTTCAAAGGCAAAGTGGTGCGTGAAACCCGCTTGCTGGAGACTCAACGCGAGCGCATTCGCGACGTACGCCAGGGCCCAGATGGGCTACTCTATGTGCTCACCGACAGCAGCGACGGGCAGTTGCTGCGTCTGAGGCCTCAATAACCATTTTCTTGAATATATTTTTGAAAAAATGAGTTATTGTTAACGTATAAATTGCATAATTAGCTATTCTTAGTAGAGTATGGATCAACCTATTTTAGACAATATAATCCCAAAAGGCTTCAAACCAAGACATTTTGGTGACGGCTTCATCGGTGCCAATGGGCCGCTGTACACGCGCCTGAATGAAGGCAAATTGCAAGCCGGGTTTATGGTGGAGCAGCGCCACACCAACCCCATGGGCATTTGCCACGGCGGCATGATCGCCACCTTCGCCGACATGTTGTGCCCCATCTCGGCCCACGTGCACTGCGAAGCCGCCAAAGGCCGCTTTTTGCCCACCATCAGCCTGCAAATCGACTACATGGCCTCGGCCAAACTCGGCGCCTGGGTGCAAGGCGAGGCCCAGGTATTGCGGGTCACCCGCACCATGGTTTTCATGCAGGGGCTGATTTCGTCTGGAGAGGTGACGATTGCCCGCGTCAGTGGCATCTTCAAGCTTGGGCCTGAGTTCAAGGGTGCAATGGATCGGCGGGAATAGTGTCTGAAACAGCGGCCCTGGCCTACATGTCGCTGCACGACCCGCAGGTTACCCACCTGCGGCGAGTACGGGCGATGGTGACAGTGGCTGGTGGTTTTCTGATGGTGCTGGGCGTTGCCTACGGTATGTTTTTCGCGCTTAGGCAAGACTGGCTTGTCGCGATGGGTGAGTTGGTTTTGGTTGTTATCGGCGGTGCAGGCGTTCAACTTCTGCGAAAAGGGCGATTGCGTGAAGCGGCGATGGTCACCATCCTTAGCCTCTTGGTGGTTTTTGTCATGATGGCTGCATTCCTTGACTTGCCCAGTGAACGGGTTCCCAGGTCAGTGCATCATTTTTTTATCGTGTTGGGCGTGGCAGCCTACCTGGTTGCAAAACAAGAGCCGGTCTGGGTGCGGTTTGGTTTGCCGATGCTCTGCCTGCTCGCATTTGTGCTGTTTGCTATACCTGATATCGGTGTCGTCACGCGATATGCCGTCGCCGACGAGGTGAGAGGGGCAGGCGCTTGGGCGAACAATTTCTTTGCGATGACCGTGCTCTATTTCCTGGTGCACATCTTTGTCGGCGACGTTGCCCGAATGGAGCGTTATTTGCAGAATGCAAACAATCGCTTTGTTTCCATGGTCAGCGGTATGTTCCCCGAGTCGGTTGCCGAGCGCCTCCTCAGCAATGGCGAGGCCTATGCCGAGCGCCACGAACAGTGTTCCATTCTGTTCGCAGACATCGTCAGTTTCAGCCGAATGGCGGCCCATATGTCGCCTGAAGAATTGGTCAGCCTACTGACCGACGTTTTCAGTCGGTTTGATGCCTGTGTTGAACGCAGTGGCCTGACCAAAATTAAAACGATAGGTGATGCCTATATGGTTGTTGCGGGTGCCCCGCAAGGGCGACTGACGCACGCAACTGATCTGATTGCCCTGGCTTGCAATATGATGGCTTCGGTAAAAGATATGCCAGGCATCCAGTTGCGAATTGGCATCGCTTCCGGTGACTTGGTGGCCGGCGTCATCGGGCAATCGCGGCAGGTTTTTGACGTGTGGGGCGATTCGGTGAATATGGCCGCCCGCATGGAGTCCCACGGTTTGCCCGGACGAATTCAGGTTTCCGAATCAAATTTCTATTTGGCCAAACATCGATACACCTTTGAAAAGCGCGCCGATATGGTGATCAAGGGCAAATCTGGCCTGCACAACACCTATTTGTTGGCGCAAGCGGCTTAACCTTTTATGACGGACGGCCTGAATTCCCAATTGGCTGATCCGTTGGTGCAGACTGACGCAGCCCACGCCAGCTTTCTCGCCCGTTATGACATCGGCCAAACCCACCAACGACGCGTTCGCGTGATCGTTTACGTCGTCAGCGCGTTGCTGGTCTTGCTCGGGCTTGTATTTTTCGTCTACTTCACCGTGCGGGGTGCCCCGTATGTAGCGGCCTATTGTTTGTGGTTTATGGCGGTGGGCCTGGGCGTTTATGCAATGGCACGAAGCGGGCGAGTACCGGCATCCACACACTGGTTGATTTATTTGCTCATGGCCAGCCTGGCAACATGCGCTTTGGTTTTTGATGCACCCCTTGATGGCGCTACGCGGTCCATTCACTACTACTTTCTTCCGCTGGCATTGGGGGCCTATTTTGTTTTCAGAGTGATCAATCGGTGGTTTATGCATGGCCCGCCTTTGGCTTGCCTGGCTTTTTTTATTGTCTTTGCCAGTAGCAATTTTGGCTTTCAATCTGCCTATGCATTGCCCGCAGATAGCCGCCCATCAGTTTGGATCGTCGCCTGCATTGCCGTTTCGGTGCTTTTCCTGTTGTTGCACATTTTCATGGGGGACATCAACCGGATGGAGAATTTTTTGCATGATGCCAACAACCGATTTGTAGGTTTGGTCAAACGGCTCTTTCCGTCTGTCATTGCTGAAAAGTTGTTGGAGACCGGTCAATCGTTTTCTCATCGGCACGCCAACTGTTCGATTTTGATTGCCGACATCGTAGGCTTCACCAGTTTGTCAGAGCGGATGGAGCCGCAAGCGCTGGTAAAAGCCTTGGCTGACATTTTTATGCGGTTTGACAGTTGTGTAGAACGAATGGGATTGACAAAAATCAAGACCATAGGCGACGCCTATATGGTGGCTGGGGGCGTTCCTGAGCCGGATCCAGACCATGCGATCAAACTACTGGAATTTGGGACCCAAATGTTTGAACAGATTAAGGATATGGAAGGCATCAACCTGCGCATTGGCATAGCGTCTGGCGAGTTGGTGGCTGGCGTCATCGGCCAGTCGCGTCAGATTTATGATGTCTGGGGCGAAGTGGTCAATTTGGCTTCGCGAATGGAGTCACAGGGATTGACGGGACGCATTCAGGTTTCTGAGGCAACCTTTTTGCTGGCAAAAAACCGTTTTGATTTTGACGTGCGCGAGGTCAGCAACACAGGCCCGAAGGGTGACCGCATAAACACGTATTTGCTGCGTCAGGCTTAGTCGCAATTCGTTATCACCCAACCGCTTCGAGTTCTCCATGCACCCCGTGATGCAGATTCAGGTGAACGGTCGTCAGAGTTAATTCGAGTCTGCTGAACCCCTCACCTTGTTCTTCAGTGAGCAGGTCGATCAAGTGGGCGAAGGGGTAACCCATGGGTATCGGACTTGGTTTTGCTTTTCGGATGTGTCCAGCGCGTGTCCAGATTCTCAGGTTAGAAACGCCGCGCGAAAGTACACGTGGTAAAGAACAAAGGCAGCGACATTGGCGATGACGGTTCCCCAAAAAGAGGTGCGAAACGAGGTCTTGTTCGACTTGTGCCGAAGTATCTGTTGTGCCAACAGACCGCCCGGCCAACCGCCAACCAAGCCAAGCTGCAGCAGCGACCGTTCTGACCAGCGCCAGCGCCTTGCTGCGGCGCTGGACTTGTCAAGCGCATATGCCATGAAGGTAACGATGCTGAGTCCGATGTAACCCACCACAAACCAGATCGAGACTCAGTACAAAGCAGCAACAGCGATATAAATCGCGATAAACACGGGAATAGCCAATGCACTGGCAAAGGTCCACGGTGCAGGCTCTTCCGGCTTGGCAACGCGACCGGTTTTGGGCACCACGTTGACCCCAATATTGGAGGCCCGTTTTTTGCCGTCCCGATTCAAGATGACCTCAAAGGTAAAACGCTGGCCGATCTTGGGTGGCCGGAAATGGGTGGGCACAGCCGAAACGTGCAAGAAAATCTCTTGCCCACCGCCTGCCGGCTCAATGAAACCAAAGCCGCGCTCGGCGTTCCAGGTTTTCACTTGGCCTTCAAAGAGCATGGGCGTTGGCGGGGAAGTGATCGGCGAGCATGGACATCAGCCTGATTTAGCTTGTCGACCATATGTATTTGAATAAATCTTACCAACGCAAAAAATTCACCGCCACATTCCAAAAACTGTCCCCGTAGCGAGCTGCGAGGAATGCGCATACCAGGACGGAAGCCACAAACAATAGAACCGTACCAAGGGTGGTAGTCGGCGCGAACCTTATACACAAGCCAAAACCTAAGACGACCCCAAGTACCGCACCGAAACCCAGGCGAACATTTCGACCGAAGGTGACGGTGGCGGCCGGTTGGCGTGAAAAATTATGCATTCGCTGCCACCTTCAGAAACGACACAAATGCTGAACATGTAACAAGCATGAATTTCGCATCTGCATATGAAATAGTTGCTTCGTCAGTGAGCGAGTGGCGTATTCCGGAGGCGTCACTCGCATAGCCGTACAGCTTGCTAAAAGCGCCCGACATAGCCGGATGCAGGTTCTGGACTCGCTTCAACGCGTCGCCGAGCGTGGCTGAAGAGTTGCCAGTTACTTGTCGGCAGGCGGCCTCCACCGCCGAAATGGACTCTTTCACCGAGTTTCGGTAGTCGGGAGCCTCTTTGTCGCTGAGCATTCGGAGAGCAGCATCTAGGTGAGTGCGAACTGGTGAGTCTGCGTTCGCCAAGGCAACCTCGATCGCTTGAATTTCGTTTTTGTCAGTTATTTCTGCGATTTCGTTCCCAACAAACCGGTATGCGGCGTTGTGCTCTTCTAGGGTCTTGTTTATCCACTCACGGGTTGGCTGAGAAATCAGGTTGCTTTTATCGTCTGCAAGTGTTTCGAGCAGGTCAAAGACATGATGCCATTTGCAATTGAAAAAGTAATCTTTGAGTTCGTCGTATGCACTCCTTTTCCCATAGGGTTCGTAGAAATCAGGCAGCCCATCAAGGTCTAAATTGAAATAGTTAAACCAGATTCTTTTTATCAGGTCGTCAATCCGTTTAGTGACTTCGTTATATCTGCGATTGCTGGCCTCGTAATGGTCCCAAATCGAGATCTTCAAAACATTCCAAAGCTTTGTTCGTAGAGCTGAATCGACAGACTCTCGTTGAAAGGCGTTCTCAAGAGCGGAATAGCCGTATCGCTGTGAAAATTTTGGCATGAGTGTTCAGTGCATGCTCATTGATGAAGTCAAACGCGGCGGATAAACCGCGTTGGACTGTACAGCCGTCCTGAAGTCGTTCGGGCTGTCAGCAGTGGGGTTCGCAAGGTTCGCGCACGGGTGCATGCCCAAATTATGACGGCTGATTTGAAGTCAACAAAATTGCCCACCACGCCCAAGCCGCGCGGCAGCCAGGGCGGCTGCGGGAGGTCAAGGCGGAGACGCGCCATGTGGCCATTGCAAGGCGAAACCAGTTTGCCCGCGTCGGGGGACACGGACGCAGCCGACCTGGGTGCCGCGCTGCGTCGTGCCAAGGTCAACCCAGGCAACGCGGAACGGTCGAAAAGCCCACCGTCAAAAACGTCAATAATGGCCATTGAACGTCCAATCAAGCCAGAATCATGTCCCACATCCTCACCGACCACGACCTCCATCCGTTCAATGGCATGGACGTCGCCCTCCTGTTGGAAGCACGTGCGCGCACCCGGCGAGACCATCCTTTTTTGATTTGGGCGCCGTTCGTTGGCAAAGAGCAGGTCTGGACATATGGCCAATTCCACCACCGTGTTCAACGCATCGCCGGCGGCCTGACCCAGCGCGGCGTGAAACCGGGCGACAAGCTCTTGATTCACCTGGACAACTGCCCCGAGGCACTGCTGGCCTGGTATGCCTGCGCCTGGCTGGGCGCGGTGGCGGTTACCACCAACGCCCGCGCGGTGGCCGATGAACTGAGCTACTACGCCGACCACAGCGGCGCGGTGGCGGCTATTACGCAACCCAAATTTGCCGAAATGGTGGCGCACAGCTGCAAGGGGCTGCGCTGGTTGGCGGTGACGGGCGATGACAACGGCGAGCCGCCCGCGCATGCCGTGCAAGCGGCCCAGCACTTTGACGCGATTGATGCTCAACCGCTGCCGCGCCGCGCGCCCAACCCGCTGGCGCATTGCAGCGTTCAATACACCTCGGGCACCACCTCGCGCCCCAAAGCAGTGTTGTGGACACACGCCAACGCCTTGTGGGGTGCGCGCATCAACGCCGTGCATGAACACCTGCGCGATTCAGACGTGCACCTGGTTTATCTGCCGCTGTTCCACACCAACGCGCAGGCCTATTCGATTTTGGCCACCTTGTGGGCCGGTGGCACGGCGGTGATACAACCGCGTTTTTCGGCCAGCCGTTTTTGGGCAGTTTCAACCCAATACGGTTGCACGTGGACATCGCTCGTGCCCTTTGTAGTCAAGGCGCTGATGCCGCTGGAGATGCCCAAAACCCACGCTTACCGCCTGTGGGGCAGCGCGGTGAGCGAGCCGCCCAGCGATGCGCACTTTGGCATCAAAACCATGGGCTGGTGGGGCATGACCGAAACCATCACCCACGGCATTGTGGGCAGCCCGCAGGTGCCGAACACACCGCTCTCCATCGGCCGCCCGGCACCTGAATATGACATTGC
>JANOWY010000473.1:0-1930 GCA_031418135.1 Rhodoferax sp.
CCAGAAACACCTGCGCAACATAGGAAAAGTCAAAACCGCGCGCCACAAAAAATGCATCGCTTTTGGCCTCATCCCATTCAAAATCCATGGGGGGTATTGTAGTTCAATGAACTACTTTTGAACGAAACTTGTGTAACGACCGAAGTCGCACTCAAACCCCGCAAAAACCACGCGGCTTACCCCACAAGTTAGCCCGTCTAAAATTAAGAGCTAACCCGAGATTCACATGCCACGCACCCTTTACGACAAAATTTGGGACGAACACGTCGTCCACACCGAAGACGACGGCACCACCGTTTTGTACATCGACCGGCACCTGGTGCACGAAGTGACCAGCCCGCAAGCTTATGAGGGGCTGCGCCAGGCGGGGCGCAAGGTGTGGCGCATCAGTTCCATTGTGGCCACGGCCGATCACAACACGCCCACCACGGGCTGGGAAGACGGTTACGACGGCATTCTGGATCCAATCAGCAAAGAGCAGGTGATGACGCTGGACGCCAACATGGCGGCCACCGGTGCAGCCGCGTATTTCCCCTTTTTGCACAAACGCCAGGGCATCGTGCACGTGATCGGGCCTGAAAACGGAGCCACGTTGCCGGGCATGACGGTTGTTTGCGGTGATTCGCACACCAGCACCCATGGCGCGTTTGGCGCGCTGGCGCACGGCATTGGCACCAGCGAAGTCGAACACGTGATGGCCACACAAACGCTGTTGGCCAAAAAGGCCAAAAACCTGCTCATCAAGGTTGAAGGCGTGCTGCCCAAGGGTTGCACGGGCAAAGACATCGTGCTGGCCATCATCGGCAAAATTGGCACGGCGGGGGGCACCGGTTACACCATCGAGTTTGCCGGTGCGGCGATTCGCGCCCTTTCGATGGAAGGCCGCATGACGGTGTGCAACATGGCGATTGAAGCGGGCGCGCGCGCGGGCCTGGTGGCGGTGGATGAAAAAACCATTGACTACCTCAAGGGCCGCTTGCTGGCCCCGGGCACCGACGCCATGAGCGGTAAATTCGTTGGCGGGCCCGAGTGGGACCAGGCCGTGGCCTATTGGAAAACCCTGCAATCCGACGCAGGCGCGGCCTTCGATCTAACTGTTGAACTGGATGCCGCCCAGATCGTGCCGCAGGTCACCTGGGGCACGTCGCCCGAAATGGTGCTGGGCATCGACGCGATCGTGCCCGACCCCGACAAAGAAAAAGACCCGAACAAACGCGATGCGATTGAGCGCGCCTTGGCCTACATGGGTTTGCAGCCCGGCAAACGGCTCGATGACATTTTTGTCGACAAAATCTTCATCGGCTCCTGCACCAACAGCCGCATCGAAGACATGCGCGAAGCGGCTGCCATTGTCAAAAAACTGGGCCAAAAAGTGGCCAAAAACGTGACCTTGGCCCTAGTGGTACCGGGCTCTGGCTTGGTGAAAGAACAGGCCGAGCGCGAAGGCCTGGACGTGATCTTCAAGGCTGCCGGTTTTGAGTGGCGCGAACCCGGTTGCTCGATGTGCCTGGCCATGAACGCTGACAAGCTGGAGCCCGAAGAACGCTGCGCCTCCACCAGCAACCGCAACTTCGAAGGCCGGCAAGGCGCCAAAGGCCGCACCCATTTGGTCAGCCCCGCCATGGCGGCGGCGGCAGCGGTGCATGGGCATTTTGTGGATGTGCGCCGGTTTGCTTGAAAGGTTTTGACATGAAAAGTCTCACCATTGGTGTCGCAGTTGTGCTTGTGCTCCTGGTAACGGGTTGCAACACCGTTCGAGGCGTGGGTCAAGATATCCAAAAGGCTGGCGAGTCGATCGAAAACGCAGTCAAGAAGAAATAATCCCCATGCAAAAATTCACCATTCACCAAGGCCTTGTGGCCCCCATGGACCGCGAGAACGTCGATACCGACGCGATCATTCCCAAACAGTTTTTGAAATCGATCAAGAA
>JANOWY010000474.1:0-6166 GCA_031418135.1 Rhodoferax sp.
TGACGTCCAGCACGGTGGTGAGGCCGCCCAAGCCTTGCGCGCCGATGCCCAAGGCGTTGACCTTGTCGTAAAGCTCCAGTCGGAGATCTTCCACCTGAGTGAGTTTGTCGCCTTTGCTCGATTTGGCCTGCAGTTCGTACATGTCCAAGTCATCCATCAGGCTCTCTTTGGCCATTAGCACGGCTTTTTCAGCGGTGCCGCCGATGCCGATGCCAAGCATGCCGGGTGGGCACCAGCCGGCACCCATGGTGGGTACGGTTTTCAGCACCCAATCAACCACGCTGTCGCTGGGATTCAGCATGATCAGCTTGCTTTTGTTTTCGCTGCCACCGCCTTTGGCGGCCACGGTTACTTCAATGGTGTCGCCCGGCACGATTTCGGTGAAGATCACAGCGGGGGTGTTGTCACCGGTATTTCTACGCGCAAACTGGGGGTCGGCGACGATGCTGGCGCGCAGCACGTTGTCAGGATGGTTGTAGCCCTGGCGCACCCCTTCGTTGATCGCATCCTCGAGGCTGCCGCTGAAATGATCCAGCCGTACGCCCATGCCAACTTTAAGGAACACGTTGACGATGCCGGTGTCCTGGCACATCGGCCGGTGGCCCATGGCGCTCATTTTGCTGTTGGTGAGGATTTGGGCAATGGCATCTTTTGCTGCTGGGCTTTGTTCGCGCTCGTATGCGCGCGCCAGATGGGTGATGTAGTCCGCCGGGTGGTAATAACTGATGTACTGAAGCGCGGCACCGACGGATTCGATCAGGTCAGCTTGTTTGATAAGGGTCATGGTGGATGCGTTGAATTGGTTCTTTAATGGTTGAGTGAATCGCGGATTCACTCAATCGTTGTTCGCACGGCCATCAATCAGTTTGGCCTCATGGTCTTCACGGGCCATCAATTTGTCGGTGTAGGCGATGGCCATGGCACTCAACAGAAACACCACATGAATCACGGTTTGCCAAAGCAACACTTTTTCAGAATAGTTGGCGGCATTGATGAAGGTTTTGAGCAGGTGGATGGACGAAATGCCGATGATGGCCGTGGCCAGTTTCACTTTCAGCACGCTGGCATTCACGTGGCTCAACCACTCGGGCTGGTCGGGATGATTTTCCAGGTTCATGCGGCTGACGAAGGTCTCGTAGCCACCCACGATCACCATGATCAGCAAGTTGGAAATCATCACCACGTCAATCAGCGCCAGCACCACCAGCATGATGACGGTCTCATTCAACGAGGTAATTTTGGCATCTGCCACATACCCAATGCTCTTGACCAACGCATCGACATCGGATTGGCTGCCAAACGCTGCGCCAATCAGATGGTAAAGCTCAAGGCCAAAATGGTATACATAAACGGCTTGGGCCAAAATAAGCCCAAGGTACAAAGGCATCTGCAGCCAGCGGCTGGCAAAAATCAGGTTCGGAAGGGCGCGCATGCCGTTGTTGGATTGCTTTTTATGAGTGCTCATGGAAGGTGGTGATCGTTGGGGAGGACGGGGCGCCGCAGAAATGGAATGACAGGGTTTCAGAAATGCAAACAGGCAGAAAACCGCTTTGGTATGTGACGAAAATGATTGTAGTTCCCACAAAGCGCCAAGCGGTTCGCACCTTCGGGGTCATCCCGCCGCGTCAAAATTGTCAGTTCCGGGAAAGTCAGGGGCGCGTAAGTGCCCCTGCCAACAATGCGGGTTAACCATAATCAGGAGACCAGACCATGAGTACATCCAGTTCAACGTCCAGTTCAGCCATTGAATCAATTTTGGTGGAAAACCGGGTTTTTCCGCCATCTGATGCAATTGTCAAAGCGTCACGCATTTCGGGCATGCCCGCCTATGAGGCCATGTGCCAATCGGCATCCGATGATTTCGAAGGTTTCTGGGCCCAACTGGCGCGCGACAACCTGGTCTGGACCAAGCCTTTCACCCAAACCCTGGATGAAGCGAACGCGCCGTTTTACAAGTGGTTTGCAGACGGCGAATTAAACGCTTCAGTCAATTGCCTGGACAAACACATGGGCACACCGGTTGAAAACAAAACTGCCATCATTTTTGAGTCGGATGACGGCCTGGTAACCACAGTGACCTACAAAGAGTTGCTGGCCAAAGTGAGCCAATTTGCCAACGCGCTCAGGGCCCACGGCATCCAGCAAGGCGACCGGGTGGTGATCTACATGCCCATGACGATTGAAGGCGTGGTGGCCATGCAGGCCTGTGCCCGCATTGGGGCCACCCACAGCGTGGTGTTTGGCGGCTTCTCGGCCAAAAGCCTGCAAGAACGCATTGGCGATGCAGGCGCAACAGCTGTTATCACGTCCAATTTCCAAATGCGCGGCGGCAAGGAGCTGCCGCTCAAATCCATTGTCGACGAAGGCATTGCATTGGGTGGCTGCGAAAGCATCAAGAAAATGTTCGTCTACATGCGCACGCCAACCGCGTGCAACATGGTGGCTGGACGCGACATTACTTTTAGCGAAGCATTGCAAGGCCAAAGTGAGGTTTGTGCGCCCGCAGTGGTTAACGCCGAGCATCCACTTTTCATTCTTTACACCTCCGGCTCGACCGGCAAACCCAAGGGCGTGCAGCACAGCACGGGCGGTTATCTGTTGTGGGCCAAGCTCACCATGGATTGGACCTTCGACGTTCGCCCCGACGATGTCTTTTGGTGCACGGCAGATATCGGCTGGATCACCGGCCACACCTATGTGGCCTATGGCCCGCTGGCGGGCGGCACCACCCAAATCGTTTTTGAAGGCGTGCCGACTTATCCCAACGCCGGGCGTTTTTGGCAGACCATAGAAAAACACAAATGCACGATTTTCTACACGGCGCCGACGGCGATCCGCTCGCTCATCAAGGCCGCTGAAGGTGATGAAAAAGTACACCCGGCGCGCTCAAACCTGAGCAGCCTGCGCATTTTGGGCAGTGTGGGCGAACCCATCAACCCAGAAGCCTGGATGTGGTACCACAAACATGTCGGCGGTGAGCGCTGCCCAATTGTCGATACCTTCTGGCAGACCGAAACCGGTGGCCACATGATCACACCGCTGCCGGGCGCCACGCCGCTGGTTCCAGGCAGTTGCACCTTGCCGCTACCGGGCATCATGGCGGCTATTGTTGACGAAACCGGGCACGACCTGCCCAACGGCTCCGGTGGCTTGCTGGTCATCAAACGCCCCTGGCCGAGCATGATCCGCACCATTTGGGGTGACCCCGAGCGGTTTGTGAAAAGTTACTTTCCGGCCGAAATGGGTGGCAAGACTTACCTCGCGGGTGATGGTGCCGTGCGCAGTGCAGATCGGGGTTATTTCCGCATCACCGGGCGAATTGACGACGTGCTGAACGTGTCCGGCCATCGGCTTGGAACCATGGAAATCGAATCTGCACTGGTTTCAAAATCAGATTTGGTGGCAGAAGCCGCCGTGGTAGGCCGTCCGGATGACTTGACGGGTGAAGCAATTTGCGCCTTTGTGGTGCTGAAGCGTTCGCGCCCAACGGGGGAAGAGGCCAAAAAAATCGCCAACGAACTACGCAATTGGGTTGCCAAAGAAATCGGGCCAATTGCCAAACCCAAAGACATCCGTTTTGGCGACAACCTGCCCAAAACCCGCAGTGGCAAGATCATGCGGCGTTTGCTGCGTTCCATCGCCAAAGGGGAGGCGATCACCCAAGACACCTCCACGCTGGAAAACCCGGCTATTCTGGAGCAATTGGCACAGCCGATTTGATCCTATAATGACGGATTAAATAGAATTAAAATAATTAGCGATTAATTTTTTATCGCTATTGATATTATATAAATAGCTAGAGGTGTAATTATTGTATAAACAAAAAGGCCCGCAGATTGCGGGCCTTTTTTCTTGGGTAAATAAAAGCGCTATTTGATCGTCAACACCCAGGCTGCCAGTTTTTTGGCTTCTGCTTCATTCACCTGCGCGTTGGCCGGCATGGGCACTGCACCCCAAGCACCTGATCCGCCCTTGAGAATTTTTGCAGCCAGCTTATCGACAGCGGATTTGTCTGCCGCGTACTTGGCAGCAACCTCTTTGTAGCTCGGGCCTACGAGCTTCTTGTCAGCCGCATGACAGGCCATGCAATTTTTTGACGTGGCCAAGGCTTGGTCAGCGCGTGCAGGCACGGAAACCAATGCCATCAGCAGGCCGGCACTCAGAGCAGATACGACTGAAAAACTACGCGATTTCATTGATTTCCTCTAATGGAAGGGTTGGGTTACAGTTGCTTCAACGGGATTGTAGTCAAGCGGTTGACAGGGTTCGGTGGCAAAAACTTGTATCTTCAGGGGTTACTTATGTATTTAGTGGGTGTCGGAATTGTTTTGCTCTTGTTAAAGTATCTTGAGGTTGGCCCGGTGGCAGCCTGGAGCTGGCTGGTTTGCCTGATTCCTTTTGGTTTGGCCATGGTGTGGTGGGCCTGGGCCGATGCAACCGGTTACACCAAAAAGAAAGCCATGGAACGCGAAGACATCCGCAAAAAAGAGCGCATCGACAAGCAAAAAATTGCCATGGGCACCATCATGCCGAAGAAAAAGAAATGACCCAGGCCGTCGCCATGGTTGCCATAGTCGCCAATGTCACCGGGGCTGTCACCACCAGTGTGGCAGGTCAGAAGTTGTCCAGCACTGCGCCTTTGCTGGCGGTTGACGCGTTGAATGCAAATTTGGCCTGTACGCCGCGCGTGTAACGCGGCTTGGGCGCAACCCAGCCCACTTGGCGGCGTGCAATTTCTTCATCGCTTACATTCAGTTGCAGCAAGAGCTGCACGGAGTCAATAGTGACTGAATCCCCTTCCTGAATAAAGGCGATCAGCCCGCCCACAGCCGCTTCGGGAGCTACGTGGCCCACCACCATGCCCCAAGTACCACCGGAAAACCGACCATCGGTGATCAGGCCCACCGTCTCGCCCAAACCAACGCCAATCAGGGCGCCTGTTGGGGCCAGCATTTCGGGCATGCCGGGGCCGCCTTTGGGACCCAGGTAACGCAAAACCATCACATCACCGGCCACGATTTTGCCGTCCAGAATGGCTTTTAATCCCGATTGTTCGTCGTCAAAAACGCGGGCCGGGCCGGTCATCACGGGCTTTTTCAGCCCGGTTATTTTGGCCACGCAGCCCTCGGGCGACAAATTGCCCTTCAAGATGGCCAAATGGCCTTGCTTGTACATGGGGTTGCTGATCGGGCGAATCACGTTTTGGTCGGCACGCGGCGCGTCGGGCAGGTCTTTGAGCACTTCGGCGATGGTTTGCCCGCTGATGGTGATGCAGTCGCCATGCAGGAGGCCAGCGGCCAAAAGCGTCTTCATCACTTGCGGAATACCACCCGCTTTGTGCAGGTCAACGGCCAGGTATTTGCCTGAGGGCTTCAAGTCGCACAGCACGGGTGTCCGTTTGCGCACGGTTTCAAAATCGTCAATGTTGAATTCAACACCCGCTGCATGCGCAATGGCCAAAAAGTGCAACACCCCATTGGTACTGCCACCGGTGGCCATGATGACGGCGACCGCGTTTTCGAGTGCTTTGCGGGTCACCACGTCGCGCGGTTTGATGTCTTTTTTGATGGCCTCGATCAGCACCTTGGCAGACTCTTTGGCCGAGTTCAGCTTTTCATCGTGCGGGTTGGCCATGGTGGACGAGTAGGGCAGGGACAGCCCCAACGCCTCAAAAGCCGACGACATCGTGTTGGCCGTGTACATGCCCCCGCAGGAACCCGTGCCTGGCACGGCACGGCGCTCGATCTGTAGAAGGTCTTCGTCGCTCATGTTGCCAGCCGCGTTTTGACCAACAGCTTCAAACACGCTGACGATGTTGAGGTCTTGCCCTTTGTAAAGGCCGGGCAGGATGGTGCCGCCGTACACATAAATGGCGGGTACGTTGGCGCGCAGCATGCCCATCATGCCGCCCGGCATGTTTTTGTCGCAGCCACCTACCACCACCACGCCGTCCATCCATTGGCCTTGCACGCATGTTTCGATGCAATCCGAAATCACTTCGCGCGAGACGAGCGAGTACTTCATGCCTTCCGTGCCCATCGCCATGCCATCAGAAATGGTGGGCGTACCAAAAATTTGCGCGTTGCCGCCTGCTTCTTCAATACCTGCCACCGCTGCATCGGCTAGCTTTTGCAAGCCACTGTTGCAAGGGGTGATGGTGCTGTGA
>JANOWY010000475.1:0-4523 GCA_031418135.1 Rhodoferax sp.
GGCCTGGCCGTGCATACGGTGGGTGGCGTGGTAGCCGCCGGCACGCCGATGATGGAAATCGTACCCAAGGGTGAAGCCTTGCGCATTGAGGCGCAGATTGCCCCGCATCTGATCGACAAGGTCAGGGTCGGCTTGCCGGTCGACATTTTGTTCACCGCGTTTGACCAGGCCAACACGCCACGGGTACCGGGCAAACTGGTGCAGGTATCTGCCGATGTGCTCATCGAGCCAAAGCAGTACACCGCTTATTTCAAAGCCACAGTGGAGGTCACGCCCGAAGGCATGACCCGAATGAAGCGCTATGACATCCGTGCGGGCATGCCGGTGGAAGTGTTTGTGCGCACGGGCGAACGCAGCGCCATGAGTTATTTTCTGAAGCCATTGCAAGACCGCCTGAACCGCGCGTTGACCGAGCCATGAGCAATTGGGGGAATCGGCTCGCCGCATCACTTCTGGCGGCGGTGGCGTATAGCCCCGCATGGTGCAGCGAGCTGCGCCAAACGTTTGAGCTGGCCTTGCAAAACGACGCTACTTACCAGGCGGCCCGGGCCGAACTGGCCTCCAACCTGCAAAATCTGCCCATGGCCCGCGCTGGCTTGCGCCCCACCCTGAGCCTGAGTGTTTCAGATGCCAAGGTAGAAGGCTCACGCACCATCGATAACCCGCCCTTTGCGTCGGTGACCCAACCGCTGGATTACCGCGCCCCCGCGCGCAGCCTGAACCTGCGGGCACCCTTGTTCAATCGTGAGGCGGCAAAAAAAATAGAACTCGCCCAGGCCCAGGAGCAGTACGCACTGGCGCTGTTGCGGGTGCGTCAGGCGGAACTGGCAGACCGCCTTGCCAAAGCCTGGCTAGATGCACTGCTGGCCGACCACGTGCTGGCCGCATCGCAGGCCCAGGTGCTGGCCACCCAGGCGCAGGGCGAAATCGCCCGCCGGCGTCTGAGCCTGGGCGAAGGCACCCGGCCTGAAGTGGCAGACGCCGCATCCACACTCGAAACAGCCCGTGTCCAGGCGGTAGAAGCCCAGGTGCTGCGAGACCTGGCGGTGTTGACTGTCAACCAGATCGCGGGGCAAGACGCGCGCCCGTCAGCAACACCCGGCCAACCGCCAACGTCACCCGCCCTACCCCCAATCACCAGCAGCTTGGGCCAGCTGCTGGCCCAGGCCGAAACCGACAGCGCCAACCTGGCGGCGCGCCGGTTTGCGGTACAGGCCGCCCAGGCCGCGGTAGAGCGGGCCCGTTCCGGTCACTACCCGCGGCTGGACCTGGTGGCCAGCCTGACGCAGTCCAGCAACGAATCCCTGAGCGCCGTCAACCAGTCGGCCACCCAGCAGTCATTGGGCTTGCAGCTGAATGTGCCGCTCTACAGCGGCGGCGCCGTGTCCGCAGGCGTGACCCAGGCGCTGGCCGATCAAACCAGGGCCGAAGCCGAACTCAGCGCCGAGCAGCAAACCTTGGCCCGTGATGTGACCCGGCTCTATTTCGCCGTGAGCAACGGCAGCGGCAAATTGGCGGCCCTGCAAACAGCCGTGGATGCCGCAACGCTCAACCTCGAAGCAGCGCAAAAAGGCCTGGCCAGCGGTTTCACCACGCAGTGGGAGATCGCCCAGGCCCGGCGCAAACTGGCGCAGGCCCGCCAGGAGTGGGCGCAGGGCACGCAGGAGCTTCTGCTGGCCGGTTTGCGCCTTCGCCTGCGCACGGGCGAAGACCCGGCCATGGCGATGGACCGCCTTGACGCCGCGTTGACGGCCGGTTCTTTTGCCGCGCCCGCAAACACGGCACGACCATGAATCCCCAAAAATACCTCTTCATCCACCAGAACTTTCCGGGCCAGTTTGTGCACTTGGCCGCTGAGTTGGCGCGCTTGGGCCATGAAGTGGTGGCGCTGGGCATCAAGGGGCGCCCGGTGCCCGGCGTGAAGTTTCTGCGCTACACACCCAAACCGCCCGAGCGCCCCTCTGCGGTCGAAGCTTCGATTGATTTTGAAACCAAAATCGTGCGTGGGGTTGCCTGCGCGCAGGTGATGGCCCGGCTCAAAAAGGGCGGCTTTGAGCCGGACGTCATCGTGGCCCACCCTGGTTGGGGCGAAGCACTCTTCTGCAAAGACGTATGGCCCAACGCTCGGCTCCTCATTTTTGCCGAGTTTTTCTACCTTACTGACGGTACCGATTACAGCTTTGACCCCGAATTCACCACCGACAACCTGGCCGGCCGTGTGCGGGTTCGCATCAAAAACACTGTCCATCTTCATGCGCTGCACGCGGCGGATGCCATTTATTCGCCCACCCATTGGCAGGCTGCCCAGTTGCCGGCGGAATACGTGGCCAAAACCAGGGTCATTTTTGACGGCATCGACACCCAAACTGTCAAGCCCGAAGCCAAAGCTTTTGTCCACCTCAAACGCGCAAACCTCAAACTCACGGCGCAAAGCGAAGTCATCACCTTCATCAACCGAAATCTGGAGCCGTATCGGGGCTTCCATGTGTTCATGCGCGCCTTGCCCGCTATCCTGCAACAGCGCCCCAACGCGCAGGTGCTGATCGTCGGGCGCGATGAAGTCAGTTATGGCTCCATGCCCAAAAACGGTAAAAACTGGCGCGAGGTTATGTTGGCCGAAGTGGGCGGCCAACTGCCCCTGGAGCGGGTGCATTTTTTGGGTGGCCTGCCCTACGCCGACTACTTGCGCCTGCTGCAAGTCTCCAGTTGCCATGTCTACCTGACCTACCCCTTTGTGCTCTCGTGGAGCTGCCTGGAAGCCATGGCCGCCGAATGTGTGCTGGTGGCCAGCAGCACGCCGCCTGTGAAGGAGGTCATCGAACACGGCAAAAACGGCCTGCTGTTTGATTTTTTTGACACCGCAGCGCTGACACGCCAGGTGGTTGCCGTCTTGGGCAATCGCCCCGCCTTCAAACACCTGGGGCAGCAAGCCCGCCAGGACGTGATCAACCGGTATGACCTGCAAACCCGTTGTTTGCCGGAACTGCTGAAGCTGGTAACCCAAAATTAATCTACTTTACATTGAACTATCCAATAAAAATGGCCAATTCTTCATTAAATAAATCCATTAATAGCTACTATAAATATATCTATATTGATGTTATTTTATATGTTAAAAAATTAAATACTTAATTAAATAACTATTTACATGCAATTGTGAGTTCTCGTATTTCAAAAATAGCGGGTTGTCGAATGTCCTCCTTACACGTTTTGAGGGATGCCATAAATCCCTCAACATGGTATAACTTGGCCAAGTTTACATACTGAAACAAATCCTGTTTGCGGGGCGGATTGAACCCACTCCAACGGCAATAAATCTCTTACTCCAGGGGAAAAACATCATGGCAACTATCAACGGCACCTCCGGCAATGATTCACTGGTGGGTACAGCGGGCATTGACAACATCAACGGACTGGATGGAGACGACACGCTAGTTGGCGGTGGTGGTTATGATTTTTTCAGTGGTGGGCTGGGCAACGACTCCATCGTTGCGGGCGTTAATGGCGGCGATTGGGCGTTTTACGACAGCAACATTGGCGGAATCAATGCCAATTTGGCCACTGGTTTGGTGACAGGCGCGTTAGGTAACGACACATTGATCGGCATCGACGACTTGTCCGGAACCAACTTCGCCGATTCAATTACAGGCTCTGCGGGCAATAACTCGATCCAGGGCCGGGGGGGTGACGACACCCTGATCGGCGGCGGTGGCATCGATACCGCTGACTACAACAATGCAACAGGCCCCGTCACCGTCAGCCTGACCACCAATCTGGCCTCTGGAGCTGACGGCAACGACACGCTCAGCGGGTTCACGAATGTCTATGGCTCGTCTTTTGACGACTCCATCACCGGCGACGCATTTGGCAACTCCCTCACCGGAAACAATGGCAACGACACCCTGATTGGCCTCGACGGCACGGACATCATGAGTGGCGGAGCGGGCAATGACAGCCTCTCCGGTGGCAATGACAACGACCTCATCAGTGGCGGAATAGGCCTGGACACGATGGATGGCGGCGTCGGCGGCAGTGACACCGTGATGTTTGAAGACGTGCCCAATGGCATCAATTTGAACCTGGCCACCGGGATCGCATCGAACAATGGCGAAGGCCAGGCTGAAAGCGTCACCAATTTCGAAAACGCCCACGGCTCCTATTTCAACGACATCATCCAGCTTTCCAATTCCAGTGGTTATGTGTTCGCCCGCGCTGGCAATGACAGTGTGACGGGTGGCAACGGCGACGACAACCTGATTGGGGGCAGCGGCAATGACACGCTCAATGGAGGGGTAGGCATCGACAATGCCGATTACGGCGCGCTCACCTTTGACGGTGGCATTGACGGCTTTCAGGGCGCCATTGTCAACCTGTCCAATGGCACAGCAATAGACAACTGGGGCAACACCGATACCCTGGTCAGCATCGAAAACCTTAGCGGGTCTGTCTTCAATGACAGCTTAACCGGCGATGCATTTAACAACTTTCTCAACGGAAGCGGGGGCAATGACACCCTGACTGGC
>JANOWY010000476.1:0-12230 GCA_031418135.1 Rhodoferax sp.
GAGGCAGCCCAAGGCGGATGCGGGAGGTCAAGGAGGAACCGCGCTCAATGTCTATCGCAAGGCGAACGGCGTTTCAAACGCGGTGGGGGACACGTACGCAGCTGCCTTGGGCTGCCTCTGGCGCGGCGATCCAAAGTTAACCTTGGCAGCTAATACACACACCAACATCGCCAGCTACGACACACAGCTAAGGTCGGCAGCAACCACAAACAGTCGATATCGGAAGCAGCTACCCAAATGGGCGGAGGGTAGCGACCACCCCAACCGTCAAGACAAACGCTTTTGCCGCACCACCAGCACCACAAAGCCGATCATCACACCGACAAAACACACAAACGACCAATTGGCAATAGAGCCGCCGAGAAAGGTCCAGTCGACCTTGGTGCAATCGCCGCTGCCCTTGAAGATCATGGGAATGGCGCGTTGCAGGGGGAAGTTTTCGACCATGCCGTAAATGTCGCGGCCACAACTGGCGATTTCGGGCGGGTACCACTGCAGCCAGCTTTGCCGCGCTGCCGTGAAAGCACCCAGACCGGCGAACAGCACGATCAGGCTGGCGCTCACATAGTCGCCGGTTGAAAACCGGGCCCGCTTGGGGCGGCTCAAACTGGCAGCCAAGGCCACCAAACCCAGCAATACAAAGGCATACCGCTGCACCACACACATGGGGCAAGGCTCCAGGCCCACCACATGTTGCAAATACATACCGTAGGCCAGCAAGGCGACGCTGGTGGCGAAGGTCAGGGCAAAAACCTGGCGTGGTTTTTGGTCGAACAATGTCTGAAGCATATTTAACAACATAAAATCTTTAAAAATTTTGCAATCATATTAATTTAAATCAACGTGTTAAATGGAATACCTAAAGTAATGCATGACATTTAAGTGGGGCCAATTGGGTTGGTTAGACGGCTTGGCAAAAACCTGGTGCATTGTCTGGCCAAATCAATTGGATTGGAGCCAGGCGAGCTACTGGTGCCGCCCGTCCAGTTCAGGTTTTTGCAAGTTGGACACCGGCGGCCAACCGCTGGTTTATTGGAGGTCAATTCCCCGCCAGGGTTCCCGACCGAGTTTATGCGCCCTGCAGGTTTTGCACCATGGCCGAGTTTTCGTGCAAAAGGTGCTCACCCAAATAATCCAGAAAACAGCGCACAGCGGGCAACATGCCTCGGCGCGTCGGGAATACGGCGTGGAACAGGCCGGGTTGAGGTGCCCAACCGGGCAAAACCTCCTCCAGCAGGCCTTTGGCGATGTCGTGGCGGCACAGGTAATCGGGCATAAAACACATCCCTATGCCTTGCAATACCAGAGTCTTAAGGGTTGCGAGGTCATCTAGCGCCACCCGGGGCTGGTGCAGGTGCACATGGGTTTGGCCACCGGGCCCCAGCAGGTTCCAGCGAGATTTGCCGTCGCGCACCGACATGTCAACCGTGTCCATGCGGGCCAAATCTTCCACGTGGGCAGGCCGCCCCTGGCGTTGCAATTGCGCCGGGCTGGCCACCAGCAACGTGCCGCTGCGGCCAAAATTTTTCACCACCAAGGTGGCGCTGTCTTCCAGCGTGGCGCGTACCCGCAGGGCGACATCGAACCCCTCCTCCACCACATCAACCGCACGGTTACTCACCTCGATATCGAGTTTGACCAACGGATACTGCGCCAAAAACCCCGGCAACAATTCAGCCAAGGTACTTTGTGCCACCGTTACCGGGCAGGCCACCCGCACCGTGCCGCAGGGCGCGGTTTGCACCTGCGCAATGGCCTCTTGCGCAGCGTCGGCCTGCTCACGCATGGCCTGGCAGTGGCGCAAATAGATTTCACCGACCGGCGTAAGCTTGAGTTTGCGGGTGGTGCGCTGCAGCAAACGCACGCCCAGCCGCGTTTCCAGGTCGGCCAAACGGCGCGACAGTTTCGATTTGGGCATGTTCAGGCTGCGCCCGGCCGCGGCAAACCCGCCTTGGGCCACGATTTCAGTGAAGTACAACATGTCGTTGAGGTCTTGCATGGCGATCCTTGGATGTTTTGGGGTTCGGCTGGGTGGGTTGCCATGAAAAGGGCTGGCTGATTGTCTGGCGCCATTTCCCATGAGTTGCCCGTCGAATTGTCCCGCTGGTGGAACGACTAATCCCAATTTTGCTGACTTATCAAAAGATTGTCTCGCCACAACAATATACACGTCCCGCTCAAAACCTCTGCAGCGGCCCTTAATCGGAATGAACTTCGGAAAGAAACCCATGAAATTGCTTCACATTGACTCCAGCATCCTGGCACAAAACTCGGCCAGCCGCGCCCTCACCGCCAAAATCACCGCGCAGTGGCTCACCAGCCATCCCGGCACGGTTGTCGATTACCTGGATCTTGCAAAAGACACGCCCAGCCATCTGTCGATGGAATCTTTGGGCTTCAAACTCGGCCTGACCGATGCCCAACTCAGCCCGGTGCAACGCGCCGAAAACGCTATCTCCGAAAAACTGGTCAGCCAGTTTTTGGCAGCGGACGTGGTGGTGATTGGCGCGCCTTTCTACAACTTTTCCATTCCGACCCAGCTGAAAGCCTGGATCGACCGCATCGCCCAACAAGGCCGTACCTTCACCTACACCGCCACCGGCCCAAAAGGCCTGGCAACCGGTAAAACGGTGATCATTGCGTCGGCCCGGGGCGGCATGTATTCGACCTCTGAAGCGGCCACGGCGATGGAACATCAAGAAAGTTATCTCAAAGTGGTGCTGGGCTTCATGGGCGTGACGGATGTGCGTTTTGTCCGCGCCGAAGGCCTGGCCATGGGTGACGATGCCAAAAAAGCGGCCTTCGCCAGTGCTGATCTGGAGATCAAGGCGGCTACTGCCGTGGCGGCCAATGAACCACAAATCGCAAAAATCGCCTGAATTTGAGGGTGGTTTGCCACCCGTATAGGACGATGCAAGGGCCCAACCTGGCCCGTAACAAAAAAGCCAGCAAACTGCTGGCTTTTTTGTTTTTTCAAATATATTAATTATTTATAAACAATTTTGATATATTAAATATAGCTTACAGTCAAATATTTAAATAAACAATATCCATTTTTTAAAAAATATCATATTAATAATAAGTTATTTCTCTGCAAAAGCCCGTTCAATCACAAAATCACCCAGGCGGCTGGTGTTGCCTTCATGGAAACCACGCGCCTCCATCATGCCCTTCAGGTCACGCAGCATGGCCGGGCTGCCGCAAATCATCACGCGGTCGTCTTTGGCATCGAGCTGTGGCAGGTTCAGGTCGGCGTACAACTTGCCGTTGTCCAGCAGTTCCGTCACCCGGCCCCGGTGGATGAAATCTTCACGCGTGACGGTGGGGTAATAACTGAGCTGTTTGGCCACGGTTTCACCCAAAAATTCGTGCGCAGGCAGTTGTTTGGTGAGGTACTCACGGTAGGCCAGTTCGTCCACTTCGCGCACGCCGTGTACCAAGATCACCCGCTCAAATTTTTCATAAGTGGCTGGGTCTCGCACAATACTCATGAAAGGGGCCAGGCCGGTACCGGTCGAGAGCAAATACAGGCGTTTGCCAGGCAGCAAATAATCAATCAGCAAGGTGCCGGTGGGTTTGCGCCCCACCATGATGGTGTCGCCCGGCTGAATGTGCTGCAAACGGCTGGTCAGCGGGCCGTCTTGCACCTTGATGCTCAAAAATTCGAGGTTGTCTTCGTAATTGGCGCTGGCAATGCTGTAAGCCCGAAGTAGCGGTTTTGACACTTCCGGACTTTCTGATTTAAGGCCAATCATGGTGAAGTGGCCGTTGGAGAACCGCAGCGCCGGGTCACGCGTGGTGGTAAAACTGAATAACTTGTCGGTCCAGTGGTGGACGCTCAATACTTCGGCTTCGTGAAAGGCACTCATGGTGTGAAATAAGGTGTGACAGACTTGAATCCGGCTAATTTACCGCCGGGTCATCAAAACCCAAACTACTTAAAAATTAAATGCTTAGACTGAAGGCGAATAAGCTGCGACTTGCAAGCTTGATTGAATACAGCCAGTGTTGGGTTTGTGCGTCGAAGTCTAGGTCGGCGTGTTGTCTTCTGCTTTGAGGCAGGTCAAACTTCGCGCACGTATGTTCACAGGCCTGTGAACCCAACTAACACGTTGGGCCGTTTGAAGCGGGAATTCCCTGTTCAGGGAAAGACTGAAGTTGCAAGGCCGAAGCGTGGACAAGCCACCAGCAAAACCAAGACTCAGGCTTTAGGCCCGTCGTCTTCCAGAAAGACCTGTTTGGCAACCTTGAAGGCATCCAACCCGGCGGGGGCACCGCAATAGACGGCGACCTGCAGGAAGACTTCTTTCATCTCGTCGCGGGTTACGCCGTTGTTCAACGCGCCGCGAATGTGCAGTTTGAGCTCAGCCGGGCGGTTCATCGCGGCCAACATGGCCAGGTTCAAAAAGCTGCGGGTTTTGCGGTCTAGCCCGTCGCGCGTCCACACCGCGCCCCAGGCGTGCTCGGTAACAAACTGCTGCCAGTCTTCGGTGAACACATCGGCCTGGGCGATGGAATCATCGACATACTGGGCACCCAACACTTCACGGCGGACCTTCAATCCGGCTTTGAAGCCGTCAGTCGGGTTCAGGGGCATGGATTAACGCGCTGCCAAAGTTGCATCAAGCTCTTTGCACGAAGGCGCACAAACGGCCTGCGCCTTACCCAGGACTTTTTTGGTGCCCATGAGTGAGCGCGCGCGGTGTTTGCCACACATGAAGCAGGACATGGTGGCCCCGCCAAAAGAAGCCGCCGCCGCAAACGGGGAGCCGGACACTTTGGATTTGTAACGCAGACCGTCAGGAAGGACGGCGGTTTTGGCTTCAGCTCGTGACATGGGCGACGCTTTCAAAGTGTTGAACTGCTCCTATTTTAACCGGATTGGCCCGGGCACTTCGCAAGCGCTGTCCCGCAGGCTCGTCGACTGTCCGTAAAATCAAACTTGTTCAAAATCTTTCCTCGCATCTAACAAGGCTCCCATGGCACGCACCGTCAACTGCATCAAACTCGGCAAAGAGGCCGAAGGGCTCGACTACGCACCCTACCCCGGCGATCTGGGCAAACGCATCTGGCAAAGTGTCAGCAAAGAAGCCTGGGCGGCCTGGCTCAAACACCAAACCATGCTGGTGAATGAAAACCGCCTGAATCTGGCCGACCAGCGGGCCCGCCAATACCTGGCACGCCAAATGGAAAATCACTTTTTCGGCGCAGGTGCCGACGCTGCGGCGGGGTATGTGCCGCCCGCCGCCTGATCCGCCCGCCAGCCGCCGCATACTGGAGTTGACACTACCCGCACAGCAGGGTGGCTTGCGGGTATTTTTGCAGCATTGGCGGGCTTGGCGCCGTCAAAGCCCTCGCCCACGGCAACTGCATTACGTCTTGGTTCTGCCCACACCGCCTGATGTCGGGGCGGCCGAAAAAAGCCTGGGCACCACGGCTTCTGACCGGCTTTTGCGGGTGCTGTTGCGTCAGTTGGTGCGCCAATTGGGCCTCGCCAGGGGTATCTGGGCACCCGGGTTTCACCGGCTGGAACTCGACCGGGGCCAGGTCTTGTTGACCGTTTGCATCGGGCCCCTTAAAGCCGTTTTGAGGGCGCAACATTTTTTGGCTGATGCGCTGTGGGTGTCCGCAGTGGATGGGGAGCCAGGTGGCGGGGAATGGGATCGTTGGACTGCCAAAGCGCTGGCTCGGCTTTGCCAGCCCGGTTGCACCACTTGCCTGATGCCAGCGGCCCATCCGGTTCAGGAACTGATGGGTGCCGCCGGGTTCACCATCCCGTCAGGCGCTGCGCTGGCGGCATGGCCCGGCCAGTTTTTGCCACGCTGGGTTGTCAAGTCGCAACGCCAGGCG
The DNA here is from genome assembly GCA_031418135.1 of Rhodoferax sp. Lineage (GTDB taxonomy): Bacteria > Pseudomonadota > Gammaproteobacteria > Burkholderiales > Burkholderiaceae_C > JANYCG01. The sequence continues at coordinate 5,851 of JANOWY010000476.1, forward strand.
TCCGCCAGCACGGAGCGACAACCCGGCACCTGCCTGGTGATCGGAGCGGGTCTGGCCGGTGCAGCCATCGCCGCTGCACTGGCGCGTCGGGGGTGGCACGTTCAGGTTTTGGCTGCCGATGGCCTGGCCAGTGCCAGCGGTATCGAAGGCGCTTTGAACTTGCCAGTGGGTTTGTTTTGCCCGCAGGTTTCAAAAAATGATGCACCCCTGTCGCGCCTGGTTCGGGCCGGCATTGCACTCTTGACGCAACGCCTGCCCAAGCTGCTGGTTCAGGGGCGTGATTGGGCATTGACAGGCGCGATGGAAACCTTGTTTGAACCGGCTGGCACAACAGCAGGCCGGGCCAATCGCACGGGTGAACGGTGGCACGCACAGGCGGGTTGGGTCAAACCCCAAGCGCTGCTGCGCGCCCTGCTCGCAACACCGGGCATCCACATCAATCAGCCGGCCCTGGTGCAAGCCCTGCGCTTTCAGCAAAGTGAATGGCAAGCCCTGGATGCAAAAGGCGCTTTGCTGGCCCATGCGCAAGTGGTGGTGCTGGCGACCGCGGGTGGCACCGCCGGTTTGTTGCCCGCCTTGCATCTGCCAGAGCATCCCAACCGCGGCCGTCTGGGCTCTGTGCACCCGGTTCACGGGCAAATTTCATGGGGCTTCCATGCCTTGCGCGATTCGGCCGTGTTGCCCCGCCACCCCGTCAATGGGCATGGCCATTTGAGCGCCCATGTTCCTGAGCAGCGACGCCGCGCCTGGTACGTGGGCGCAACCTATGAAACGGGGTCGGCATCAAGCGGCGTTGCCGCCGTTGTTGCTGCCGTTATTGCCGCCGGGCATGCGCGCAATTTTCAGCGGCTGCAGACCTTGGCACCGGCACTGGCGTCGCATTTGGAGAAACGATTTGACAGCGGAGATTTGCACCATTGGCGCGGCACCCGTTTTGCCACCCGTGACCGGCTGCCCGTGGTTGGCCCCTGGATGAACAGCCCGCAACCGGGTCTATGGCTCAACGCCGGTTTGGGTTCACGGGGCTTGAGCTGGTGCCTGCTGAATGCCGAGTTGCTGGCCGCTCAACTGCACGGGGAGCCGCTGCCTGTCGACGCGTGGTTGGCTGGAAAACTTGCGCCTTGAAGGCAAGTTGCAAGCCCTTCAAACCTTGCGCAACATCTCCATGATCTGCATCGGATCAAACGGAATTTCCAGCACGCCGACACATCCCGATTGCTCCGCTTGCTCCTGGACATGCCAAGAGGCATCGCGCCCGGTCAACACGATCGATCCGATGGCGGGTTCCAGCGCTACCAGTTGCTGCACCAGCTTCCAGCCGTCCAGCGCCGGGTCGTCCAGGTTAACGACCACCAAGTTGAAATGCCGATGCCGCGCCAAAACCAGGGCGCTGTGGGCGTCGGCGGCTTCTGCCACTTCCAGCAGGCCGCTCAGCGCCAAACGCGCCCGCAAATACATGCGGTGTTCGCGCGAAGCGTCGACCAGCAAGGTTTGACGCACACCGGGTGGCGAAATGCCTTGCGAGGCTTCACCGGTTTCGATGTCGATATCGGCACCGGCAGCACCTTCAAACAGGCTGTCCATGGCATGCACCACGCCGGGCCAGCTCACCGGACGGGTAAAACTGCGCCAGGCCCAATCAGGGGCTTTTTCACCAATGGCGATCAGCTTGACGTTTTTGTTCAGGCCCGGCGAAGCCAGGTCGACCCCACCCTCGTAACTGTCGGTATCCAGCAAACAAAGGTGGGCGGACAACGGCAAACCGTCATGCCATAAAACGTATTGGGTTGACCTGTCTTGCGACAAGCGGAAGACGGTATTGAGCGCATGGCGTTCCACGTCCCGAAAACCGACAACCTTGACATATACCGTGTTGAGCATCTGGTCTGAAAAAAAGAAGACAAGGCATCGCTACCGACGATGCGCGAAAAACGAAATTATGACCGCACCCGGCCAGTTGTTCCGGATTTCGCATCCCCCCTGATGAGGGGGGCCAAGTCACCAGCCCCCGCGCATTCTGTGCGAGTGCCTTCGGAGGCGGCTTATTTGCGGGCTTCCGCCGGGCGGCGGTTGCGCACGTACTCGTCGCTGGGCAAATAATTTTTGCCATCGGCATACCGCCACTGCACCATGGTGCCTTTGCCGCCGGTTTGATCCAGCTTGCCCACGTAGGCCCCCATGGTGGATTGGTGGTCGACCGCGCGAAACTCGGCCGGGCCAAACGGCGTGCTGAATTTCAGGCCACGCATGGCGGTGACCAGCTTCTCGTTATCGGTGGAATTGGCTTTTTTGATCGCCGCAAAAATCGCCTGCATGGTGGCGTAACCCACCACCGAGCCCACTTTCGGGTTCTCATTGAATTTTTTGTAGTAGTTCGCAGCGAAAGAGGCGTGTTCGGCGCGGTCAATCTGGTCCCACGGGTAACCGGTGACGATCCAGCCTTTGGGGGTTTCGTCTTTCAATGTTTCAAGGTACTCAGGTTCACCCGACAGCAATGAAACCACCGGTGTTTTTGGGAAGATGTTGCGCTGGTTGCCTTCACGCACCAGCTTGGCCAAATCGGCGCCAAAAGTAACGTTGAATATGGCATCGGGCCGCGATTGCATGGTAGCCTGCAAGGTGGTGCCTGCATCGAGCTTGCCCAGCGCTGGCCATTGTTCGCTGACAAATTCCACGTCCGGCCGTTTGGCCTTGAGCAGCTCCTTAAAGCTGGCCACGGCGCTCTGGCCGTATTCGTAGTTGGGCGCAATCAGGGCCCAGCGTTTGGCCGGCAGCTTGGCTGCTTCTTCAACCAGCATCGCCGCCTGCATATAGGTGCTGGGGCGCAGCCGGAAGGTGTAACGGTTGCCCTTCTCCCACACAATTGCGTCGGTCAGTGGTTCGCTGGCCACAAACAGGCGCTTGTTTTTCTGCGCGTGGTCCGCCAGGGCCAAACCCACGTTCGACAAAAATCCGCCGGCCAGCACGTCCACTTTTTCGCTCGACGTCAGTTCGACCGCGTGCTTCAGCGCTTCTTCGGGTTTGCCACCGTCATCACGGGCAATCACCTCGACTTTGCGGCCCAGCAGCCCGCCCTGCGCGTTGATTTGCTCCACCGCCAGTTGCCAGCCTTGCCGGTACGGCGTGGTGAACTGTGGAATGTTCGAATAACTGTTGATCTCGCCGATTTTGATCGGCTGCGAAGCCTTGTTTTGAGCCAGCGTTGGGGCTACAGCGCCCAATAGCAGCGAGGCGGCAAAGAGAGGCAAAAGCACAGGTTTCATGGGGTCTCCGGTAGAGTGTGAATTATCAGGGATTTCCCTGATTTGTTCCGTAACGCTTGATGAAGCGCATTGGTAGACAGGGTTCATTCCTTGGTCTGATTCCGCCACCCGCCCGGTGCTTCCAGAAACCGCCCGATGCCGCCGCCGCCCGCCCGTCAATCCGTCACAGCCTTGAGGGCAAACCCCATTTCGCTCCGCGCATAAACCGCCCGGCCCATGGTAAATTGACCACACATTACGTCATCAGGAGCCCACCCCATGTACCCCGCAATCCACGCCAAAAACCAACCCGACCACCCGGCCTTCATCATGGCCAGTACGGGTGAAACGGTAACGTATTCGGAACTGGAGCGGCGCAGCAACCGGCTGGCTCACCTGTTGCGCGCCAACGGCCTGCAGCGGCTGGACCACTACGCCATGTTCATGGAGAACAACAACCGTTACCTCGAATGCTGCGCGGCGGGCATGCGCGCGGGGCTTTATTACACCTGCGTCAACTCTTACCTTACCGCCGAAGAACTGGCTTACATCCTCAACAACAGCGAATCCAAAGTGCTGATCACCTCGCGTGCCAAACGCGCCGTGGCGGCTGAGGCGCTCAAGCTCTGCCCGAATGTTCGCCTGGCCCTGATTTGTGACGGCACCGCTGACGATGCGCCGTTTGCAGACCTGGCCACGGCAACTGCCGCCTACCCCGACACACCCATCGCCGATGAAATGCTGGGTACAGCGATGTTGTATTCATCGGGCACCACGGGGCGGCCCAAAGGAATCTTGCGGCCCTTGCCTGAGGAGCCAGGCGAATTTCAGCTGCCCATCTTCCAGTTTTTGAACAAGCTGTGGAAGTACCGCGCCGGCATGACCTATTTGTCGCCCGCGCCGCTCTACCACTCAGCGCCGCAGGCGGCGGTTTCTTTGGCCATCCACAACGGGGCCACGGTGGTCATCATGGAGCATTTTGACCCCGAGAATTATCTGGCGCTGGTGGAGAAATACCGGGCCACGCATACCCAGCTGGTGCCCACCATGTTCAGCCGCATGCTCAAGTTGGCACCCGAGGTGCGGCAAAAATATGATTTGTCGTCATTGCAGGTGGCCATTCATGCGGCTGCACCCTGCCCGGTGCAGGTGAAGGAACAAATGATCGCTTGGTGGGGCCCCATCATCGACGAGTATTACGGCGCCACCGAGGGCCTGGGCTTCACCGCCTGCAACAGCACCGAATGGCTGGCCCACAAGGGCTCGGTGGGCAAGGTGATGATTGGCGATTTGCATATTCTGGACGACAACATGCAGCCGTCTGCCAAGGGCGTGCCGGGCGAAATCTGGTTCAAGACCGCCACGCCGTTTGTTTACTTCAACGACCCCGAACGCACCGCGCAAACCCGCTCGGCTGATGGCAGCATGAGTACCGTGGGCGACGTGGGGTATGTGGACGACGACGGCTTTTTGTACCTGACGGACCGCTCCACCTTCATGATCATCAGCGGCGGGGTCAACATCTACCCGCAAGAGTGCGAAAACCTGCTCATCGTGCATCCCAAGGTGATGGACGCAGCCGTGTTTGGCGTGCCCAACGAAGACCTGGGCGAAGAGGTCAAAGCAGTGGTACAGGCGGCGCCCGGCGTGGCAACGGGTCCCGAACTGGAAGCCGAACTCATCGCCTACTGCCAGCAGCACCTGGCCAAGCTGAAGTGCCCCAAAACGATCGATTTTGATGCTGCCCTGCCCCGGTTGCCCACAGGCAAGCTCTACAAAAAGCCGCTGCGTGACCGTTATTGGGGCGACAAAAAGAGCCGGATTGTTTAAATCCGCCTGACCGTCAGGAAGGTCGGCCCCACCCCCATTTTTGGCGCGATGCCGCTCAAAACCGGGCTGGTTTCGGGATTCAGGCGGCATGGGTGGCGGGCATCTTGGGAGGGCTTGCCGGGCCAGGCTGGCTGGCATAATGGCCCTCCTTCAAGACGCGCGTGAGCCGTGGCACCGATGCAGGCGTTCAGTTGTAGCGCCCGGCAGGGTGAAAACTATCCGCCAGGTTGGCAGCAAAAACGGGCTAAAGAGTTGAATTTTCTATTTTCTAAGAAATATCCAAGAAAATTAGCTAGATTGTTGACGAATTAATTGCATAGTTAGCTATATAATTTATAACTAAATTATACTTTTTTCATACTTTTAATTTTTATAAACAGAAATATTATGATCACCACCCCAACCGGTTTGCAATACGACGAAACCCAAATCGGCTCTGGCGACGTTGCCAAAAAAGGCCAAAGCGTCACAGTGCATTACACCGGCTGGCTGTACAACAATGACACCCAGGGTGCCAAGTTCGATTCGAGCAAAGACCGCAACGACCCGTTTGTGTTCTCGCTGGGCGCCGGCATGGTGATTCGCGGCTGGGACGAAGGCGTGGCCGGCATGTTGGTCGGTGGCAAACGCACGCTGATCATCCCGTCGGAACTGGGTTACGGCGCACGTGGCGCGGGCGGTGTGATTCCGCCCAACGCAACGCTGAAATTCGACGTTGAATTGCTGGGCGTTCGCTGAAATCGCCGTGCCATGGTCTGAGCGCCGTGGCTGCGATTCAAATGCTGCCAGCTGCGACTGCCCCGGGCAGTTGGCGCGCCCCTGAGCTGCTGACCCCCCGATTGCCAACGGGGCGGTAACCGTCAATGTGGCCCGCGCTGCTCTTCGCCGCTGCCATCGCCGTCGTCAACGGCTTTGGCCGTTTTGCCTATGGGCTGCTGCTGCCCGTGATGCGCGAAGACCTGGCGTGGGATTACGCCTTGTCGGGCTGGCTCAACACGGCCAACTCGCTGGGTTACGGCCTGGGTGCCCTGCTGGGTTTGGTGCTGCTGGCGCGGTATCGTCCCGCCACCTTGTTTGTCGGCGGTTTGTTCTTCACAGTTGCCACGCTGCTGGTGTGCGGGTTCACCCGCGATTTGGGCTGGATGATGGTGTGGCGCTTCCTGAGCGGTATTGGCAGTGCCTGGGTGTTTGCCTGTGGCGGTGCCTTGGTGGCAGCGCGTTACAGCGCAGACCCGGCACGGGCCGGTTCGGCCATTGCCATTTTTTATGCGGGTGGTGGCCTGGGGATAGCCGTCTCGGGTTTGCTGC
>JANOWY010000477.1:0-2067 GCA_031418135.1 Rhodoferax sp.
TGATTCCCCGCCAACGCAGGCCCCTTTGCCATCGCTGCAGGCTCTGCCTGCCTTCAGCGTGCGCCCGTTGGTGCTCATCATGGCGTTGTCCATGCTGGGTTTCATGGCCTTTAATGCGCTGATCGGCCCGATTTCACGGGAACTGGGGTGGGCTGAATGGCAGGCGGGGGCGATTGTGACGGTGGCTGGCCTGATGTGGATGGTGGGTGCCAAACCCTGGGGGCGGCGCATTGACCGGCAAGGCTCGCAACACGTGATGAGGCTGGCCATGACCGGTTTCGCGCTGCTGTTTGTGCTGTTGGTGCTGGTGTTGTATGGCAGCCTGGCGCGTTGGTGGAGCCCGGCTTACACCTTCGCGCTGATCTTGCCAGTACGCTGTGCCGTCTCGTTTTTTTACGGGGCCATTCCGATTGCCAGCGCAGCTTACGTGGGGCAGGCCACCACACCTGCCGAGCGCGGCCCCGGTATGGCTGCCTTGGGTATGGGCTCGGCCTTTGGAATGATTTTGGGGCCGGCTTCCGCAGCGCTTTTGTCGGGTTTTCATTTGGCTTTGCCGATCGCGTTTGGGCTGCTGACGGCCATCGTTGCCTGGCTGGTGGCGCAAAGGGTGCTCAAGCCGCTGCCTTTGGCCGTTCATACCGAAGCCCGGGTGCCGTTGAGCGTATTCGATGCCCGCGTGCGCCTGGCCACGATTAGCGCGTTGGTCGCCCTGTTTTGTGTAATGTCGGCGCAAATCAACACTGGTTTTTTAGTGCAAGACACTTTCAAGGTCGATACCCGCCGGGCCGCAACATTGGCCGGTGCCATGTTGTCGGCGGTGGGGGTGGCCTTGGTGGTGTCAGGTATTCTGGTGCGCCGCTTCAAGTGGCAACCATTCAACATGCTCAAAGTCGGCAGCCTGATTGCGGGCCTGGCGTTCGCCAGCACGCCCTTTTTGGCCAACCCGTGGCTGATGGCGCTGGGGTTTTTTAGCTCGGGGTTTGGCATGGGCCTGGTGTTTCCGGCTTTCCAGACGCTGGCCTCGTTAGGCGTGAAGCCACATGAACAAGGGGGTGCCGCTGCGGCCATCACAACCGCGCAGGCCATGGGCATGGTGGTAGCGCCCATCGTTTCGACCAGCCTGTATCACGTGGCGCCCGCTTTGCCCTATGTGGTGATTGGTGTGTTGTTGTGGGTGCAGGTGGCGGTGTTGCAGTGGCTGCGGCCGCGTTTGAGCAGTATGGCCTAGTTCCGCGTTTATCTGGACTTGGAGAAGTCCTCCGTTTGCGCCGGGTAGCCGCACAGCAATCCGGTCGGATGCGGGAGGTTAAGGAGGAGGCGCGCCCTGTGGCCAACGCAAGGCGAAGCGAGCTTACCCGCGCCGGGGGACACGGACGCAGCCGACCGGATTGTTGCGTGGCTGGCCACCGCCAAAGTGAACGGATAGCATTTCAGCGGGCGGCGATATCATCACAGATCAAGCCAACGGCGCAAAACGTCAATTCACGCCGATGGCGTAAACGCCAGCCGCACGTAAATCGGCGCAAACGCTTCGGCCTGGGTGATCTCGACCAAAATCTCTTTGGCCAGCTCCAGCAAGGCAATGAAGGTGACCACCACCACCTGCTGGCCTTTGGCGGGGTCAAACAGGTTTTCGAATTCGACAAACTTGCGGCCTTGCAGCTTGCGCAGCACGATGCTCATGTGCTCGCGCACCGAAAGCTCTTCGCGGGTGATTTTGTGATGCTGCACCAGCTTGGCACGGCCCAGGATGGCGGCCCAGGCCTCTTGCAGATCCACCACGTGCACGTCGGGCAGGCGCGGTTGCAGGGCCTGCTCAATGTAAACCTGCGCCTTGAGGAAATCGCGGCCCAGCACCGGCAGGTCATTCAGGCGGGCGGCGGCCAATTTGATTTGTTCGTATTCAAGCAAGCGGCGCACCAGCTCGGCGCGCGGGTCTTCCACCTCTTCACCATCGGCCGCCTTGCGCACCGGCAGCAACATCCGCGATTTGATCTCGATCAGCATGGCCGCCATCAGCAGGTATTCGGCTGCCAACTCCAGGTTGCGGTTGCGGATCTGATCGAC
>JANOWY010000478.1:0-2280 GCA_031418135.1 Rhodoferax sp.
CGCAAAACCGCCATTGGGCAAGGCATTGAGCAGGCCTTCCTGCTCCAGCCGCATCAGGGCGGCCCGAATCGGCGTGCGCGAGAAGCCCAGTTTTTCGACGATGGAAAGCTCGGCAATCCGGGTACCACCGGGCAACTCCCCGGCCAATATCATCTCGCGCAAGCGCAGTTGCGCCTTCAGTTGCACGCTGGGTTGCAACACGGGGGGCGTACCCGCAGCCTCTAGTAACTTATTTTCAGAAAACATTTTTACAAATTTGGTCTATTGTTAATGAATTTATTGCACAATTAGTTATACTTAAGATAACAAATAAGTAGAAAAAATATTGATTAAATAGCCTTGATTCCCACCACAGCCGATTTTTTGGCTTCCCGGGCGACCAGCCGGTCAATCAGCTTTCGGGCCCACATCGAGCCCGCGTCGATGTTCAGGTTGTAAAAGGCGTGGTCGGGGTGGTCATTCATGGCCTGCTGCTGAGCCTCCAGCACGTGTTCATCTTCACGGAAGATGCCCGCCACGCCCTCGCGCAATTCGTGCGTGAGGCGCTGCTCTTTCAAGCTGTAATTGCGCGCAAAGGCCCAAAAATAAAGGCAGGTCTGGTCGGTTTCGGGGGTAATGGTGTTCAGCACGTAGCCATTCACACCACGTGTTCGCACACTGAGTTTGGAGTCGCCCTGGTTGGCATCGCCGTTCACGGCGGGCGGCATGGCACCGGTGCCGGTCTGGGCCACACCCACATCAATGTTCACGGTACACGGCGCTTCGAATTTGATGACCTGCCAGCGGTCTACCTTACCTTGGTAACCCAGCGCGTGGTCAATCTGGCCGGCCCAAAACGGCGGCGCGTCGATGTTCTCCATGTACCGTGTCACGGTCGCAGTACGGTCGCCGTGGGTGGCCACAAACGGCGCTTCGGCCACGGCACGCTGGCCAATGGAGCTGCCATGCACAAAGGTTTCGTGGGTCAGATCCATCAGGTTGTCGACCACAAGGCGGTAATCGCACTTCACGCGGATCATCTTGCCATCGCCCGTCCAGGCCGGGTCGTCGTTCCAGTGCATGTCGGGGATGAGCGCCGGGTCGGCCTTGGCCGGGTCACCGGGCCAAACCCACACAAAACGATATTTTTCGACCACCGGAAACGAGCGCACACAGGCCGAGGGGTTCATCGTCTCCTGGCTGGGCATGTGGGTGCAGCGCCCCTGGGCGTTGTACACCAAGCCGTGGTAACCGCACTGAACTTCATCGCCGTCCAGCCGCCCCAACGACAGGGGCATCAGGCGGTGCCAGCAGGCGTCTTCCAGCGCCGTAACGCTGCCGTCTTTCAATCGGTACAGCACCAGCTTTTGGTTGCAAATGGTGCGGGCCAACAATTGGCGGCCCACTTCCACGTCATAAGCAGCTGCATACCAGGCATTCAGGGGGAAGGCAGATTTGGACAAGGACATCATCAGCTACCGTTCAATGCCCCGTCCCAACGCGAACGGGGGGGTTGGTGTTCCCGGGTAAATCCAACAAAAATACCCAACAAGAATACGTATTGTATTCAAAAATGCCATTTTTATGCTAATTATTAGCTTAATTTGCCTGAAAAACACTTTTTATGTATTCAATTAGGCTTTCAAAAAGTGACTAACATCAGCAATGACCTTTTTAATCAAACTACCCGGAGACCCTGTCATGAGCCAAACTGCTGCCCAACTACCCGCCCGTTATGACCATGTGGGCAGCTTTCTGCGCCCCAAATTTTTGCTGGACGCGCGTGCGCAAAAAGCAAAAGGTGAAATCACCGCCGAGCAGCTTCGCCTGGTGGAAGACAAAGCCATCACCGAGATCGTCAAGTTTCAGGAAGACGTGGGCCTCAAATCCATCACCGACGGCGAGTTCCGCCGCACCTATTTCCATCTCGATTTTCTGGAGCAGTTGGGCGGCGTGAAGGTCGGCGAAGCCACCTTGTCACGCGATGCCAACGGCGTGGAACACCTGGTTCCTCCGGCCATCCACGTGGTGGACAAAGTGACCCACGCCAAACAAATCCAGTTGGCCGATTTTCAGTATTTGAAGTCGCAGGTCAGCGCGGGCCGCACCCCAAAAGTCACCATCCCCTCGCCGACGATGCTTCATTTCCGCGGCGGTCGCGCGGCGATCAGCAAGGACGCCTATCCCGATCTCGAGGAATTCTTCGACGATGTCGCAGCCGCCTATCGCGACGAGATCAACGCGCTGGGGGCCGCCGGCTGCACCTACCTGCAGCTCGACGACACCAACCTCGCCTACCTG
>JANOWY010000479.1:0-2914 GCA_031418135.1 Rhodoferax sp.
CGTATAGGCCTGCGCCAATTCGCTGAACATTTTGGGGGTAAAGCCGTTTCGCTTGGCCGGGCGATTGATGCAAATCAGCAGCAAATGGCCCTGCACGACGGCATCCACGCTGCCAGCGGTGGCGGGGTCCAGCACCGGGTCTGCATCAGCGTGACGGGAAGAATCAGGGTTAACCATGGCGTTCATTGAAGTTGGCTCCTTAACAAACACAGGTGTTTGTGGTTTATCTTTGCTTGGCGAGGCACCTCGAACGGTGCCATGCGGGGCAGGCCCGCTGGGGTGGGTGAACCATGCAGTATGCCAAATTGATGAATGGCTTGGCTGCCGGGGTGCCACTTCACGGTTTGCCTGCCCTCTTTGCCCTGTTTGCACTGTTTGGCGCGTTGCCTCTTTTTGATCTCTTTGACCCCTGTTAACCGGACACTCTAAAACATGCTTGACTACATCATCATTGGCGGCGGCTCGGCCGGTTGCGTTTTGGCCGCCCGTTTGACCGAAGACCCCAACATCAACGTGGCGCTGCTCGAAGCCGGCCCGGCTGACACCAGCGTGCTGATCCACTGCCCTGCCGGTTTGGCACTGATGGCCAAATCCAAAGCCCCAACCAACTGGCGTTTTGACACGGTGCCCCAGGCCGGCCTGAATGGCCGTTTGGGCTTTCAGCCGCGAGGCCGGGTGTTGGGCGGCTCCAGCTCGGTAAACGCCATGGTCTACATCCGGGGCCAAAAATCTGATTACGACCAATGGGCGGCCGAAGGCAACCCCGGTTGGTCTTACGACGAGGTGTTGCCTTACTTTAAAAAAGCCGAAAACAACGAACGCGGCGCCGATGCATTCCATGGCACGGGCGGGCCCTTGAACGTAAAAGACTTAACCAGCCCAACGCGGTTTGGCCCCATCTTCATCGAAGCCGGAAAACAGGCCGGCCTGCCGCACAACCCCGACTTCAACGGCGCCAGCCTGGAAGGTGTGGGCATGTACCAGGTGACCCACAAGAACGGCGAGCGCCATAGCGTGGCCAAGGGTTACCTCACACCCAACCTGAACCGTCCCAACTTGCAGGTAATCACCGATGCGCACACCACCCGCATTCTGATGGAAGGACAACGGGCCGTTGGGGTCGAATACCGACACGGCAACTCAACCCAACAATTGAAGTGTTCGCGCGAAGTGTTGCTGTGTGCGGGTGCCCTGCAATCGCCCCAAATCCTGATGCTTTCAGGCATTGGCCCCAAGGCTCATCTGCAAGAAAAAGGCATACCGGTTGTGCACGATGTGCCCGGTGTTGGCCAAAACCTGCACGACCACGTTGACGTGGTGCTGGTGCACAACGCGCCCACGCTCACTGACCTGTTTGGCGTCACCCTGGGGGGGTTGGTGCGCGCCGTCAAGGGCATTTTTGAATGGCGCAAACACCGCACCGGCATGTTGACCACCAACTTCGCCGAAGCTGGCGGTTTTGCCAAATCCAGCCCGAGCGAGCCGATGCCCGATTTGCAGTATCACTTTGTCATCGGCAAGCTGGTCAACCATGGCCGCGCCAACACCTTTGGCATGGGTTACAGCGTGCACGTTTGCCTGCTCAACCCCAAAAGCCGCGGCAGCATCAAGCTGGCCAGTAACGACCCCATGGCCCGGCCGTTGATCGACCCGAACTTTCTGGCTGATTCAAACGACCTGGAACGCATGGTGAAGGGCTTCAAACTCACCCGCACGTTGCTCGCCCAGCCCGCGCTGGCCAGTTACGGCGGCACCGAAACCGTGGCGTCGGCCAGCGCCCAAACCGACAAACAAATCGAAGATTTCATCCGCAACCACGCCGACACCATTTACCACCCGGTCGGCAGTTGCCGCATGGGCAACGGCCCTTTGGACGTGGTCGATGCCCAACTGCGCGTGCGCGGCATTCAAAACCTGCGTGTGGTCGATGCCTCCATCATGCCCACCGTGGTGAGCGGCAACACCAACGCTCCCACGGTGATGATCGCGGAGAAAGCAGCCGAGATGATTCGGGCAGGGTGATTCGACACCCTACTTCGCAAACCTCCTGCGCGTAAACGCCAGCGCCACCCAGAATCCAACGGCGGCGTATACCACCAACACCGCCAGGTGTTGCCACGCATGGGCTGGCCATTGGTCCATGAACAGCGGGCGCACCAACTCGACGGCGTTGGTCAGGGGCAGCCAATCCGAGGCTGCGCGAACCGGGCCGGGCAATTGTTCACGCGGGAAGAAAACACCACTCAAAAACATCATGGGTGTCATGAACAAGGTGAAGTAGTAGGTGAAAAACTCATAACCCTGCGCCAATGCGTTGAACACCAGGGCGATGCAACTGAAGGTGATGCCCACCAACAGCAACACCGGCAAAGCCGCCAACAACTTGGGCGAGTGCGAGACACCCAACAACAACATCACGCCCAAAATGGCCACTGCGGTGACCAGCGATTTGAAGGCCGCCCATAACATCTCGGCGAACAAAATATTGTCCAGATTCACTGGCGCGTTCATGATGCCGTCCCACGTTTTTTGCACGTGCATGCGCGAGAAGGCCGAGTACAAAGCCTCGAACGACGCCGCATTCATGGCGCTGGTGCAGATGTAGCCGCCACCCAGGTACACGATATAGGGCACCGCCGTGCCATTGAGCTGCACCGTGCCCACCAACGCACCCAGGCCGTAACCAAAGGCCACCAAGGCGATCAGCGGGTCGGCAATATTGCCCATGATGCTGGGGATCGCCAGCTTTTGCCACACCAAAAAGTTGCGCTGGAACACCGGCCACCAGCGCATCGAGAGCATCGGTGGGCGCCAGTGGTTGGTGCGGTTTGGCAGTGACTCAGCCGGGAGGGATAAAGAAGCGTTGTTTTTCATATCATGACAAGTGGAATCTGACCCCAATTAGTTGCAGCCC
>JANOWY010000480.1:0-8383 GCA_031418135.1 Rhodoferax sp.
TGGGGCGTGTTGTTGATGATTGGTTTGCACAGCCTGCTCGAGTACCCCTTGTGGTACGGACCATTTCAAATGGCCGTGGTTTTGTGCGTGTTGATGCTGTGGCAAACCCACCATCTGCGGGGCCGCGCAAGTGTTGCCCGCCTTCAAATCTATTCGGTCAATGGTGCGGAAAGCTTTAGGCAGCGAACGCCCAATCAGCAGCCAGCGCCATTTTTGGACGTCTTCAACACAGGCTTGAGAAAGAATGGTGATTTTGTTCATATTTTCATTGGATTATTAGCTATATTAATAATAGCATTTACCAGCTATGCTATGTGGGACTATCAGCGTATCAGCCAGATTTACCGTGTTCCATCTGAACGGTCTGCAGCCTACCGATACAACACCATGGAAAAAATAAGGGATTCGCGGCTGTTTCAGAACCACGTGCAATTCGCCGAGTTGACGACCACGTCGATAACACCTGACAACGCCGCCTACCTGCATGCGCAAGCCCAAAGCTTGCTGCATTTTTCGCCGGAAGAGCGGGTGGTCGAAAAACTGATTGACAGCGCCGTTTTGCTAAATCTTGATGCAGAAGCTGCGTTCTTCAAGCTACGCTATCAGGCAGCGTTCCCCGATGCATTTGCCCGTTGGCAAGCGAATGCGTCGCCGCGTTAGGCACCTGAGCAGCAAAAGGCGCATCCGAGTTACGCCCCGCCTTAATCGCCTGGGCAGGTCGTTGCGACGCAACCCCCATTGATTGACAGAAGTAATTGGCACCCACAAGGGTGCTTCAGGCCACAAAACTGCCCGATTTGCCGCCATGTTTTTCCAGCAGCCTGATCCCGGTCATGGTCATGCCCCGGTCTACCGCTTTGCACATGTCGTAAATGGTCAGCAAGCCGACTTGTACGGCTGTCAGCGCTTCCATCTCGACACCCGTAGGGCCAACCGTTTCCACCGTTGCCGTGCAAACAACACAAGCAGACACAACGGCCTGCGCAGTAGTCACCTCAAAATCAACAGCCACCCGCGTCAAGGCCAGCGGGTGGCACAACGGAATCAAATCGCTGGTTTTTTTGGCTGCCTGGATGGCAGCGATGCGCGCGATACCCAGCACATCCCCTTTTTTGGCAGTGCCAGATGCAATGATGGCCAGCGTTGCGGGTAACATTTCGATGAGACCCTGGGCTACGGCGACCCGGTGTGTACTGGCTTTGCCGGCGACGTCAACCATATGGGCCTGGCCTTGAGCGTCGAAATGGGTGAGTGTGTTCATCGCATGCAATCGGTGCTAAAAGGGTGTTTATGAAAGACAGACCACGCCAGCCGCAAATGCCCGTCACGATCAATGGATTGACAAACTTTACCTCGGCTTGACCGCCGCGCCATGAAACTGATGGCGAAGCCACGCATCATACGACCCTCAAACCCTGCATGACCACCCGCAAAGCCATACCCACAGCCCAGCCCAGCACCTGGTCCGAACGCTTCAAAGCCAGTGGCATCCATTTAGGCCTGAGCCTGACCATTGCCGCGTTCAGCGCCGCGCTGGTCTTTGGTCTTTGGTACCCCTACCCCTACCGAGAAATTTCGGGCGGGCGGGAGCTGTTTTTGCTGTTGGTGACGGTCGATGTCATTTTGGGCCCGCTGATCACCCTGGCCATCTTCAACCGGGCCAAGGCCTGGCCCGTGTTGCGGCGCGACCTGATGGTAATTGCCACGTTGCAGATCGCCGCGTTGAGTTACGGGTTATGGACGGTATTCGTGGCCCGGCCCGTACACCTGGTATTTGAATACAAGCGCTTCAATGTGGTCCATGCCATCGATGTACCCGCTTCATTGCTCCCGCAGGCGCAGCCGGGTTTTCAGGCCATGCCGTTGTGGGGCCCCACCCGCATTTCACTTCGACCTTTCACCTCTGAGAGCGAAAAAGTAGACATGACGATGAAGGCGTTGCAAGGGCTGGCGCTGCCCGCCCGTCCCGAGCTGTGGCAGCCCTACGAATCGGCCAAGGCGCAAATCCAGACCGAAGCCAAACCACTGGACAAGCTCAAATCCCGGTTCCCGCAGCAGCAAGCGGCGATTGACGAACTGCTGCGGCCTTTTGGTGAACAGGCGCAACGTTACCTCTGGCTGCCCATGGTGGGCCGCAAAACGTTCTGGACGGTGTTTTTGGATCCTGACACCACCGACATCAAGGCTTTTATGCCGCTGGATTCATTTTGAAGAAATCATTCAATAAATATCGCGGAATTGTTAATGTATCAAAAGCATTGTTAGCTTCAATAACAATAGCACATTTAACGATTCTTGGACCGATCGCCCAAGCCCAAGGCCGTCTACCCAACCTGGGTGATGGCACCGAGATGACCCCAGCGGCAGAGCGCCGCATGGGTGACCGCATTGCCCGCGAGTTGTACCGCGACCCGGATTACATCGATGATGCCGTGCTGCTCGAATACGTGCAAAAACTGTGGCTACCCCTGCTGGCGGCGGCGCGCCAGCGCGGTGACCTGACCGATGAATTGAACGAACGTTTTGCCTTTGAGGTATTGCTAGGCAAAGACCGTACGGTAAACGCCTTTGCCCTGCCGGGCGGTTATTTTGGCGTGCACCTGGGGCTGGTGGCCATCACCACCAGCCGCGATGAACTGGCCTCGGTGCTGGGGCATGAGCTAAGCCACGTCACCCAGCGCCACATTGCCCGGCTGATCTCCAACCAAAGTTCGCAATCACCGTGGCTGGTCGGCGCGATGATTTTGGGCGTACTGGCCGCCAGCAAAAGTGTCGATGCCGCCAATGCGCTGATTGTTGGCGGCCAGGCGGCGGCGCAGCAAAACCAACTCAATTTTTCACGCGACATGGAGCGCGAAGCCGACCGCGTGGGATACGGCGTGGTCACCCAGGCCGGGTTTGAGGGCCAGGGTTTTGTCGGCATGTTTGAAAAACTGCAACAAAACAGTCGTTTGTCAGACAGCGGCAGCTACCCTTATTTGCGCAGCCATCCGCTGACCACCGAGCGCATTTCCGACATGCAAGGGCGCGTCGGCTTGGGCACGGTGAACCGCCCAGTATTCAGCGCCGATGCAGCTATGGAGCACGCCATGGTGGCCGCGCGGGCGAAGGTGTTGTCCAACCCCGGGGTGGATGCGTTGCGGGCCTGGTCTGCCGTGGTGCAAGCAACCGGATTTTCGGTGCAAGAAGCGCCGATCCAGGCAGGAGGCCGTTACGGTGCGGCGTTGGCTGCGGCCAAGTTACGTGACGCCGGTGGTGTTGCCGTTCAATTGGCGAGCTTGGCTGCCCTCACGGCCAGCCACCCAGCGGCCTATCGCCAGCTTCGGTTGCTGGTTGCAGAATTGGCCCTTGGCGCCACCGCGCCGGATGCCGTTGCACTGGGCTTGCCCCTGGAGCAAACCTCGCTCAAAGCCTTGAGCAACTCGGCGGTTGCAACGGGGCGGCCAGAAGTTCTGTTGGGGGCCGCCAGCGCCATGGCCCGCAACCGGCCGCTTGAAGCCATTGACAGCCTGCAAACCTGGTTGGCCGACCACCCGCGAGATGCCAGCGCCTGGCAACTGCGCTCCAGCGCGCATGCCCAAGCCGGTCAGACGCTGCGCGCGATTCGGGCCGATGGCGAAGCCCGCATGGCCCAGTTTGACTACGCCGGCGCGCAAGACCGCTTCAAGGCCGGCCAAGAAACCGCCCGCCAGCTGGCCCGCGATGCGGCCCGCACCGGGCAACCCGTAGACCACGTCGAAGCCTCGATTTTGGACACCCGGGCCCGGGCGGTGGGTTTACTGCTTCGAGAACAGGCGCTCGAGCGCTGATTCGATCACGATGCCCATCAGCGAATAAAGCACAGAGCCGATCAGCGCCGCCATAAAGCCGTTGACGTGAAAACCATCCAGCAAGCTGGCCGCCGCCCAGAACATCAGGGCGTTGATGACAAACATGAACAGCCCCAGCGTCAGCACAGTCACAGGCAAGGTCAGCACCACCAGCACCGGGCGGATAAACGTGTTCAGCAGCCCGATCACCAACGCGGCGATCAGGGCGGCAGTGAAGGTTTTCACTTCCACCCCGCTGTAAAAATGCGCCACGGCCAGCAAGGCGGCGGCGCTAAGCAGCCATTTGATGATGAGTTTCATGACCGCAGAATATCACGCCAACCCGCGCGGAGGTGCAGCGTGGGGGCAGCAATTTCCCGCCGGGCCGCCCCAAGGGAAATTAGCCCCCTCGGGGGGCAGCGACCCGTGCAACGGTGGAGCGTGGGGGCAACACTATTCCGAGGCCAGCGCCATCAACGTGCCCATGCCGACCATGGCACTGGGCAACACCCAACGGTTCTCGGCTCTGATGGACTGCTCCCGTGTTACGGGCAGCATGTCTTGGCCAACCAGCGCCAGGCGTGCATCCAGCACCCGGGCAACCCCGTGGGTTTTGAGTAGCCGGTCAGTCATTTCCACCAATGAACCTTCAGCGGTCAAGGTCTTCATCTGACCGCCTCGCCCGCAGAGCAGCGGCCTGAGGTCGGCAAAGACGTTGGCGCTCCACTTTTCGCGCCATTGCAGGCGGGCGCTGTAGGTCAGCCATTTGCTGATGTGGCGGGTCAGGCGGGGTGGGCATGCGACGACGATCCATTGAGTCTGCACTGACGCGTTTGCGCTTGCTGCCGATGTTTGGCACATGGGTGCCAAGGCTTGCAAAGCGTGAGCCGTGTCATTCACATAAACGATGATTTTTTCCATGATGGATCCTTGATAAATTAAAAATTGTTTAGACCAAAAGAGAACAAGTAAAAAGGCGGTGTGGTCAACGATTTAGAGCGTCAGACCACCTCCTGCGTCTGGGATGGGCGGCGGTTTACAGCCCAATGGCCTGCAGCCAGAACGCCAACAACAGCAAGCGCATAGGTTGCCCAGCGTGCCATGCTATTGACCATCTCTGGCGGATCAAAAACGGCATCCAAGATCGGTTCGCTGACAATCATCTTGGCGGCAGTGAAGGCTAGCACGGCTGCGCCCAGCTTGATGATGACCGGGAAGCGCTCGACCAATTTCAGCACCATAGTGCTGCCAAAGACCACGATCGGGACGCTGATCAACAAACCAATAACCACCAGGTCCATCGCGCCGTGCGCGGCCCCTGCGACGCCCAAAACGTTGTCAACACCCATCAAGGCATCGGCAATCACGATGGTTTTCATGGCACCCCAAAAAGTGGCGACTACTGGGCCGTCGTGGCTCTTGTCGGCATCGTCGGCCAGCAGGTTGTAGGCCACCCACAGCAAGCCCAGGCCACCGATCAGCATCAGTCCGGGGATTTTGAGTAGCCAAACCACACCAATCGTCATCACGGTGCGAATGCCAATGGCTCCCACAGTGCCCCAGATGATGGCTTTTTTCTTCAGGTGAGGTGGCAAATTGCGTGCCGCCAGCGCAATAACGATGGCGTTGTCGCCAGCGAGCACGAGATCAATGAGAATAATGGCCAGCAGGGCTGACCACCAGGGTGCAGAGAGAAATTCCATAAAGCGAGCTCCGGGTTGAATCGATCAACAACCCGCTGGAAACCCGGTCAGTGGAAATTTGCCGCCTTGCAATGGTACGAAAGTACCGGAAGCAACGGAGCCAAAAACGCCTCGACCGGATCCTCAACGGATCACAATCGAAGGTCTGGCTCGACATGAAATCATGCGATATGTGCCCGAACAGCCGGAAGCTCTACATGAAATATTGCTTCGTATTGACGACTGATCGATATCTTCAGCTGCGATGCCCTTTTAGGACACCTCCCTGTGCGGCCAAAGAAGGGAGCTACTCCCCTTCGTGACTGAATTTAACCATGGATTGGAACCGTGACCAAGCAATACCCCTAAATATTTTGGGTTAATGTGCCAGCACCGGGATCGGCACCGGGATCAGGATCGGGCCGTACCTCCATCGTCTCGGAACCAGGGATGGAGCCGTGAAGGGTATGATGCGCCTCCCTCTGAAAATCACCATGGCAGGCATCCACATCACTGATATCGAGTCGGCCATCAACTACTGGCGTGACAAGGCGCCATCGCCAGACGGCTTCTCGCTCGCGCCTGAAACCCGGGCCTTGGCAGAGGTGTATGCCACCATGGTTTTTTACCGTGCCACTGAGGCCGATGAGTTCAGTTTTCCGGCAAAGGCCAAATCCGCCTGGATGCAGTGGTATGACACCACGCCCGACACCCCCTGTATTGCCATTTGCTCGACCAGCCAAGGCGACGATTTTTGCAAGGGCTGTGGCCGCAGTTTTGAAGAAGTGCAGCACTGGACGGAAATGCGCCCCGCCGAAAAACGCCACACCTGGCGGCGCATCTCGATGGAAGGAACCGCTTGGCGCTTCAATAAATATGCTGAACGGGCGGCCGAGCGTTTGGGGGCGGGCCTTGAATCGGGTGGAGTGTTGTAAATATTTAAATATATAAATATTTACAAATTAAATAGGCTTTTTGTTAATATTTTGATTACATATATTGATATGTAAAATATAGTAAAAATGACTTATTTTTATTTAAAAATATTAAATATATCAAAATTTAATGATTTTTACTTCCAACGGATCGGCTCCACATCGACCGTTCGCGTGTTGTCTCCCAGCATCAGCACCCCCTCCTGAATCGTCGCCTGCAACTGCATCGAGCGTTGAGCCAACGGGATCAACGCCTGCGAGCTGGCGGCAGGAATGCGAAAGATGTGCAGGTTTTTGGGGCGGCTGAGTTTGGCTTCCATGCCCTTCCACCAGATGTCGGCTGACGAACTGAAGCAGTACAACACCACCTCATCCGCCTTGCCACAGGCCTTCAAAAGCGGCTTGTCTTCGGGCTGGCCCACTTCCATCCACAAGCGCATGCGGCCAGTGAAATCGGTGAGCGAAACGTCGGGTTCGTCCGGGTCCGAAAGGCCCGCGCCAAAGGCCAAGGTGCCGTCGCCACCACACACCGTGTTCAACTTGTGCGCCTGGAAAGCCAGCGCCACCAGGCGCAGCATCATGCGTTCATCCGTCTCGCTGGGGTGGCGAGCCAGTGTCAAAGCGTGGTCAGCGTAGTAGCTGTTGTCAATGTCTGCAATTTGCAGATTGACTTTGAAAATGGTTGATTTTAATGCCATATGGGTTTAAATATACTCAAAATGGCTATTTAAAAAATAGCCTATTGTTCAATTTTTAATTAAACAATAGCTGTTATTTTTAAAATATATTATTTAACAATAGAATTTGCCAGTTTTTCGGCCATGCCGGTGTAACTTGCGGGTGTCATGGCCAACAGGCGTTGTTTGTCAGCCTCCGGAATAGCCAGCCCGGTGATAAAACCTTGCATCAGCTCACGCGTCATGGCCGCGCCGCGCGTGAAGGCCTTGAGCTGTTCGTAAGGTTCGGGCAGGCCGTGGCGGCGCATCACGGTTTGAATCGGTTCGGCCAACACTTCCCAGGCGGCATCCAGGTCGGCGGCAATCGCAGCCTGGTTGATTTCGAGCTTGCCCAGGCCCGCGCCGAGCGACTGGTAGGCCAGCACTGCGTAACCCAGCGCCACGCCCATGTTGCGCAACACGGTGCTGTCGGTCAAATCGCGCTGCCAGCGCGAGATGGGGAGCTTTTCGCTCAAATGGCGCAACAGCGCGTTGGCGAGGCCCAGGTTGCCCTCGGCGTTTTCAAAATCGATCGGGTTCACCTTGTGCGGCATGGTGCTGGAGCCCACTTCGCCGTCTTTAAGTTTTTGCTTGAAGTAGCCCAGCGAAACGTAACCCCACACATCGCGGCTGAAATCGATCAGGATGGTGTTGGTACGGGCCACCGCGTCAAACAGCTCGGCCATGTAGTCGTGCGGTTCAATCTGGATGCTGAAAGGCTGGAAGGTCAGGCCCAGCCCCCGGGTGGAGCCCTCAACCGAGCCGTGTTTTTCAACCGCTTCTTGCATGCCCTCGGGCGTTTCCACCACCCGGCGGCTGAAGGCCTGCCAGTCAAAATCGGGCCAGGCCGACAAGTGGGCGTTGTAATTGCCTACCGCGCCATTCATTTTGGCCAGCAGCTTCACATCAGCCACTTTGGCGCGGGCCGCCACCAGGCGTACCACCACATTGGCGATCTCTTTGCCCACGGTGGTGGGGCTAGCGGTTTGCCCGTGGGTGCGGCTCAGCATGGGCACGGCGGCGAAGGTTTGCGCCATGGCACGCAGCTTGTCGATCACCGCGTCCAGCGCGGGCAGCAGCACGGTTTGGCGTGCCGCCTTGAGCTGCAAGGCGTGGCTGGTGTTGTTGATGTCTTCGCTGGTGCAGGCAAAGTGCACAAACTCAGCCGCTTTGAGCAGCTCGGGCCGCGCCTCAAACTTCGATTTGAGCCAGTATTCAACCGCTTTTACATCGTGGTTGGT
>JANOWY010000481.1:0-1930 GCA_031418135.1 Rhodoferax sp.
TCATCGTTGCCGCGCTGAAACACCAACGAAATTGGGTCAAACGGGCATACAGTGCCGCATAGACAAACACTGCAAGGCCAAACCCGAGGGCGAGCATCGGCGTGTTATCAACAAAATTGATGGCCCAAATGGCTGGAATTGAAGCCAGAATCCAGCAGAGTGGACTGGTCAAGCCATTTTGCAAGGCGTTGCTCATTCCGGGAAACAGTTTGCGTACCAGTCGCCGATGGATCAAATGGTGCAGATGAAGTTTGTCGGGTTGACCGGGATGGTGGCCCACACGCCGCCGCCGTCTGCTAACCGAAAAACCGACCTCAATCACAGGGTATGCACAAACCAGAATGGTCGCCCATGCGTTGACATTCAAACTGCGCATCGGCAAAAGCACAGCCAGCCAGGCCAGCACAAAACCGATCAAATAGGCACCACCGTCGCCCAGGAACAGTTTGCCCATCGGCCAATTGACGGCACCAAACCCAAGCGCACAACTGGCTGCCAAAAAGCAGACAGATGCAAAGCTGGTATCACCCACCTTTAACCCCATGATGCCCAGCGCGCCCAGCATGATGGCAACGGCTCCAGACGCCAATCCATTAAAACCATCAATGATGTTCACGGCATTGGCTACGCCACCCACAGCAAACGCGGTGAACAGCACCGCGAAGGGCAAATATTGCAGCATCCAATCCAAAGGCGGAAGCCCGGTGTCCTGCATCGCAACACCCGTAAGGTACCAGGCCAGCGCACCACTTCCCATCGTGGCCAAGAGTCGCGGCAACACGCCGACCCGCTTCGATACATCTTCGGCAAGACCGAACAGCAGGGCTGGCATTCCGGCCAAGAGCATGGGGCCCAGCAGTGCCCGGGCATCGGGCGCAGCCTCGAACCATGCCGCCAACAAGCCCGTCGCAATGGCAATCCCCCCAATCCGCGGTGTCGGGCGATCGTGGTGCTTCTGGATTCCATCGATGCCGTCCAGACTGAACCTGCCATGCCATTTTTGCGTCGCGATCAAGCCGATGCCGACCAGCAAGGTGACTGCAAAAACGATCAGGAATGACGTCATGGCTGGCAAAAATCAGTTGCGTCCAAGTGCCTTGGACAACGACAGCCGCAGATGGCCGATTTTTTTGGCTGACTCAGGGTCTTGGCCGGCGCCCCGGTAAGACTGGCGGACGAAAATGAATATCAACAGCAGCACGCCCGAAGCCAATGTCGCGAGGACGGCAATGATTCCCCTTTTGGGTTTGCTCTTTTTCTCGGGGGCCACCGCCACATCGACAACCTGCACGATGGCCCCTTCGCGGGCCTCATCGGTTTTTGCGGCTTCGAATTGCCGGGCAAAAAACTCAAACAGCGATTCGAAATACTTGACGTCACGGTAACGAGCAATGTAGTTGGCGTCATCCGGATTGGCTGCAGCAGCCGGCGCCGCAGCGGATTCCGCCTTCGCAAGCTGGATACGAAGCGCTGCCATCTCAACCTGGGCCTGCCTGATTTCGGCCGAAGATTCGTTCAAGAACCCGCGCAGGCTGGACAATTTGATCTCCTGAGCGGCTATCCGCGCATGCAGCTCCGCCAAAACCCTGATGGAAATATCCGGGCTTTGGCGAAGGACGGAACTGTTGACACCGCTGGCGCGGATCGCCTTCTCGGCGGCGGCCAGTTTCTCTTTGGTTTCGACCAGCTGTTTCTCAAAAAACACCCGCCGGAACTGCGCTTCTGTGATGGCAAGACGCTTGAGCAATTTTCCAAGTTCTTCAACGTAGGCGTTGGCCACCTGGGCCGCAAAGACGGGGTCTTTGTCGTCAAACTCCACAGTGATCAGACCATCTTTTCCCGACGAAATCTGGCTTACCGTACCGAGGGTCTTGCGGGCGTCCATCTTGAATTTCGCATCGTACCGGTTGACCAGGTCAAAGCGGTCAAT
>JANOWY010000482.1:0-13823 GCA_031418135.1 Rhodoferax sp.
AATGGGGTGGCGGCCCGGGCCGAGCTGGGTTTTCCAGCCGCAACGGCTCATGTGCAAACCGCCGCCAAACACTTCGTGAATATCCCGCACGGTGAAGGCAACATGGTTCAGCCCCTTGGTTTTACCAGGCACTTCGAGCAAGAAAAGATCGTGATGACCGGCGTTAGCGGCGCAACGCATGAACACGCCACGGCCGGGGTAACGGTCTGAGGCCACAAATCCCAGTGCAGCATAAAACGCTTCAGCGGCTTGCAGTTGGTCTGAGAACAGCACCACGTGGCCCAAGTCAACCGGAATGGCGCGCTCGTAGATGGGGGAGGCGGCATCAATGCGTTGCGGGTTGCCGAACGGGTTTGAGGGCGAACCTTGCACCGCTACCGCGCGTTTTTGGCTCACCTGAAATCTAATTGAAAGCCCGTGTGGATCGGTTAGTGATAATATTTTATTTTTAATGTCATCAGTCTTACTACTATTAATATAGCTTGCTGTGCAATTAATACGTGAACTATCAGCCAATTTTTCTATTGAATATAAATCAACTATAGTTTTTACGCCAAAAACAACGCGCCGCAGGGTGGCGCCGGGCTCAATGGCGGGTGGCAAACCAGGGTCGTCCGGGCGTTTGACGATGACCTGTGCGCCGTTCTGGGTTTCCCATACCTGGGTTTGCCCCTCGTCGGCCAGTGCCGTCAAGCCCCAATCGGCAAAAAAGCGGCGGGAATCCTCCCAGCCCTGCGAGGTGCCGTCCGTGCAGTAGGTGATGGAGTCAATGCCTTCGATCATGGTGTTTGCTTCAGGTTTGAGATTCGGGCCCGGCCCCGGCCCATGGCAGGGGCGTGTCATTCAAGCCCCAGTAGTAACTCTTTTGCGTCATGTATTCGGCCAGCGACGCGCGGCCTTTTTCACGGCCAAAACCGCTTTGCAACATGCCACCAAACGGCGTGCTGACCGAGAACAACTTGTAGGTGTTGATCCAAACCGTACCGGTGTTGATGGCCCGCCCCAGCCGCAAGGCGGTTTTGTAGTCGCGGCTCCAGACGCCACATGCCAGGCCGTAGATGTTGTCATTGCACTGGGCGACGAGGTCGGCTTCGTTGTCAAATGGAATCAGCGCCAGCACCGGGCCGAAGATCTCCTCCTGGCACATGCGCGCGGTGTTGGGCAGGCCTTCAAAGATGGTGGGCGAGAAAAAGTAGCCCTGGTCATGGATGGCGCCAGTGGGCCGCGCGCCGCCGCACAACAAAGTGCCGCCTTCGTCCAGGCCCATTTGAACGTAACGCTCAATGCCGGCGCGGTGGCTGGCGCTGATCAGCGGGCCCATCTGGGTGCTGTCCAGCGCCGGATCGCCAACCCGCAGGCGCTGCGCACCGGCAACCAGCCGGCGTTTGAATTCCGCATACACGCTGGTGTGGATGAAGGCACGCGAACCGGCAATGCAGCTTTCACCGCTGGAACTGAAAATGCCATACAGCACCCCGGCCACGGCGTGATCCAAGTCGGCGTCGGCACACACGATAGTGGGCGATTTGCCGCCCAGCTCCAGCGACACCGGCATCAGCTTGGCGGCGGCCAGTTGGGCCAGGCCCAGGCCGACCGTGGTGCCGCCGGTGAAGGCGATCCGTTTGACCAGCGGGTGCCGCACCAGGGCATCGCCCACCAACGAACCCTTGCCAGGCAGCACACTCAAAATACCGGGCGGCACGCCAGCGGCTTCGGCTATACGGGCCAACTCAATCGCCATGCGCGGCGTGATCTCGGCGGGCTTGACGACCACGGCACAACCTGCGGCGAGTGCGGGCGCGATTTTTTGCGCTTCACTGGCAATCGGCGAGTTCCAGGGCGTGATGGCCCCCACCACGCCCAGCGGCTGGTGCAGGCTGAGGGTCATGAAAGGGCCGCGTTGCGGGGTGACGCTGTCTTCAAACGTTTCACAAGCGGCGGCAAAAAACTGAAAGGTACCCGCTGCGCTGGCTACCAGGGCGCGGGTTTCGCTCATGGGTTTGCCGTTGTCCAGCCGTTGCAGGTGCGCCAGTTCTTCAGCGCGGGCGCGGATGCCGGTGGCGATGCGGTACAACATGGCGGCGCGTTCGTGCGGCAGCAAATTCGCCCAGTTGGGTTGTTGCCGAGCAGCCTCGGCAGCTCGCACGGCTTCGTCTACGTCGCCGGGTGTTGAAGCGTGCAAAGTAGCTACAACATTGCCGTCAAACGGGTATTCGGTGGTGTACAGCGGGCCCGAGGCATCGCGCCAGCGGCCAGCAATGAGGGTCCGCACGTGGGTTGGCGTGCCGGTTGCGGTGCCCCCCGAAGCAGCGCTTGGGGCGCCTGGATTTGCCAGCGGGACGGGCGTTGAGCTATTGGTTGTCATAGGGGGGTCGATGGCGGCAAGGGGCAGGTGGTTCAGATCGTCACCGGATGGGCCCGGTTGTGCAAAAACCGCAAGGCTGACAACACGGTGAGCGCCGACGTCTTGGGGTTGTCGGCCAAGGGTTTGCCGCGCATTTCCAGCCGCATCTCGCCAAACGCGCCTTGGGCGTGAATCTCATGCACGTTTTCGGTGACATTGGGGTCGGCGATCAGCCTGACTTTCGTCGCGTCCAGCCCCAAGCCGGCCAGGGCCACCGTGGCAGCAACATTGGCATTTTTGGGGTACAGGCGGGCAGCTTCGCGGGCTGATGTTTCGAGAATTATCGCTTCTAAAACAATAGCATTTTGTGTATGTGATATGTCAACATTCGCCTCTTTTTCTTTAAGCCCCGCTACGGGAGCGCCCTGCAAGGACCACGCGCTGGGTGGTTTGCGGCCGGTGTAGGTCACCTGCGTTAAACCGGCCAGCCGGGCGGCGCTCAGGGCCTCAATGCCGCCAATCGCGCCACCGAGTAAATGCACCTGGGTGCTGCCTTGCCGGGCGGCGGCTTCGAGTTGCTCGGGCAAGCCGGGCTCGGCCAACGCGCCGACCGACAACACGGCGCATTCACAGCCGCGTTGAAGCGCAGGCACGACATGGGCGGTCAGCGCGCTGTGGCCGGCGCATTCCAGCGCCAGGGTGGCGGTTTCTGGCACCTGCGCAACCGCCGAAATGGTGGCCATCGCGGCATCGGTTGGGCCGCTCGTGGCGGAGTCTGCTGTCCCGCGCAAACGGTTCAAAAGCGTCTGTGTTTCTGCTACCCGTGCTGCACGCACCACCACATGCGTGATACGAATCGACGCGTCACCCACCAGCCGGGTTACCAGCGCCTTGCCAATGGCACCAAAACCAATCAGCGTGACATCAATCGGCTTGCGGGTATGCATGGGCGGGGCGATCGGAAGGGGGTAGGAAACAGTCGACAAGAATCCAGGCGCGCCGGTAACGTCAGTCTTTTTTCAAGATGGGGCCGGCGAACTTGGCCTTGAAGGCACCAAAGGTCTTCATGTTCACTTCGAGCATCACCGGGCCAGGTGTTCTGAGCGCCAGCGCCAGGGCCGACTGCGTATCACCTTCTGTGCCCAGCGGCACGTGGGCCACGCCCATGGAAGCGCACAACTGCGCAAAGTTGGGGGTGTGCAAATCCACATAACAGTGGCGGCTGCCGTAGATATCGTCCTGGATATTTTTGATCACACCGTAACCGCCGTCGTTCATCAGCAAGATCAGCACATCGGCTTTTTCTTGGGCGGCGCAGGCCAGCTCACCCACGTTGAGGATGAAGCCACCATCGCCAATGAGGGCCACGGTTTTGCGGCCCAGTGCGTGGATTTGGTTGGCCACATCCACACCGATGGCCATGGCCAAACCCTGGCCAATACCACCGCCCAAGGCATGCACGCCAGCGCGTGGGTGGTCCAGCACCGGTGCCCGGTTGCCCCACATGCTGTTGGACAGGGTAATGTCACGCACCCACCACAGCGCTTTGCCTGCCTGCGCCTGCAATTCGTTTTTGAGCGTGACATAGGGCCCCAGGGCCGCGTCCACCTGGGTGGAAGCTGCCTGGCGGGCGCCTTGCACCTGGCCTTGCCAGCCCGCGTCAACCGCCATCTTGCCTTCAAGACCTTGCGCCAACGCGTTGAGTGTGTGCTGCGCATCGCCTTGCACAAACAGCGTACTGGCGTAGGCGCGCCCTTGGGCCAGCGCATCTGCGTCAATACGGTACAACGGTTTGGGCAACTTGAGCTTGTAGCGCAGTGTCTCGTTGCTGCGCAAACGCGAACCCACCACCAGCATCGCATCACATTGCGCGTAAAGCGCTTCTGCCGCTGGTTGCAGGTTGTAGGAACCCAGGCTGGCCGGGTGGTCTTCAGCCAAAATGCCGCGCCCTTGAACCGAGGTAACAACGCCCCAACCCATGGCAACGAAGCGCCCGACCGCAGCGCGGGCCATGCGGGCACCGCCGCCCAGCCACAACAAGGGGCGCTTGGCACCTTGCAAACAGCGGGCCAGTTCGTCAACTTCACTACCAACCGCTTGCACCAGTGCCTGGGTCGGGCGGCTCAGGTCTTGTGGCACATCGACCAGGCTGGCTTGTACGTCAATCGGAATTTCAACACTGACCGGGCCGCACGGAGGCGTTTGCGCGATGCGTACCGCCTCGCGCAAGGTGGCCAGGGCGGTCGCGCCGTTGCGGATGCGAAAGGCGGCTTTGCCCACAGCCTGCAGCATGGCCAACTGCGCTGGTGCTTCGTGGATGAAACCCAGGTCACGGTCCAGGAATTCGCTTTCAATCTGGCCCGTCAAATGCAAAAGCGGGGTGCCAGCGGTGATGGCTTCCACCAGTGCCCCGGCCGCGTTGCCAGCGCCCGTGCCGGTGCTGGTAACACACACGCCAAGGTTGCCGGTGACGCGCGCATAAGCATCGGCCATGTTGCAAGCGCCGGCTTCACCACGTGCCGATACAAAACGGATGGCGCCTGGCTCGTTGATTCGTGTGTTGAAGGCATCCAGAATCGGCATGTTGTGGATGGAGATCACACCAAAGGCGGCGCGGGTGCCGCACTGCTCCAGAAAACGGACAGCCAGTTCACCCACGGTGATCTGGGGGCGGGCAGGTGCAGCCGTGGGGGTGTTGGAAACACTCATGCGAATTCACTTTCAGGGTTGGCGCGGGAAAAATGGGTTGGCATTGCATTGGCCCGTGCTGGGTTGGCTTGGCCGCGTGACAGCCGCGCAGCAGCGTCACACACCAGGGTGATCAAACCGGGCAGCCGTGCCGCATCGATTCGGCTGGCGGGAACCGTCAGGCTGACCGCCGCTGTGATGTGCTGGTTTTCGTCAAACACGGGCGCCGCAACAGTGGAAATGCCGGATTCATACCCGCCATGGCTGACCGAAAACCCTTGTGCTGCGGCTTCATCAATTTTGGATTTCAGCGCCGCCAGGGTGGTGGGCGTTTGCGCCGTGAACGCGGTCAGCGGCGTATGGGCGTACAGCAATTCCAGTGCCGTGAGGCTGAGCTGCCCCAGCAGCACACGTCCGAGCACTGTGGCATGGGCCGGCAGGCGGGCGCCCACCTGAATCGCACTGAGCAAACCGGAGTTGCCCGCCGATTTGGCAACAAACACCACTTCGGTACCATCACGCACCACCAGGTGGGCTGACAAGCCACTGGTGGCACTCAAGGCGTTGAGCACCGGGTTACCGCGTTCGGCCAAATCCATCGATGCCAAATATTCAAAACCCAGACGCAACACGGCAATGCCCAGGCGGTAATTGCTGCTCTCGCCAACGCGTTCCACAAACCCCATCTGCTCCAGTGTCTGCAACAAACGGAAAACCGACGCACGCGGCAGCGCCAGGCGGCGCGCCAGCTCGGCACCGTTCAGTTCACGCGTATGCTGGTTGAACTGGGCCAGCAATTGCAGGCCGCGCTGCAAACCGGGCACGGTATAGCGTTCCGTGGCGTTGGCATTGGCTGCGTCGTTGATGGGGTGTTGCGCCATGTCAGTACGTCCCGGTCAGGCCCAGCAAGTCTGATACCGTTGGTGCAGCTTCGAGTGCGCAGACGTGGCCCACTGCACCCAAAGAGACATAGGGCGCTTGCACTGCGGCGGCGGCTGCTTGGCAACCCGCAGGCGGTGTGATGCCATCGGCTTCGCCGCTGGCCACGGTGATCGGGCAAGTCACCTGTGCCAGGTCAGCCAGCAAGTCGCCGTGCGCCAACAAACGCGCGGCCTGGCTGTAGCCGGCGGGGTTAATCTGCGCCATCACGCCCTGGATAAACAGTACCTGCTCTTCGCTCGCTTGCGGCGACAACATGGCGCTGCCGCGTTTTTGCGCCATGCCTAGAGGCCCCAAAGTAGCCAGAGTTGCCAGCCGGTCGTGCAATTTTTTGTCGCGCTCTGGTGTGGTAGCGCGCGCATAACCTTGCGCTGGTGCCAGCAAAATCAGCCGACTGACTCGCGCCGGGGCGCTGCGGGCCGCGCTGGCTGCCATCAGGCAACCCAGTGAGTGGGCCACCAGGGTGAACGGTGCCGTGGCACCCATTGTGTTTAGCCATTGCCACAAGCGATTGGCATAGTCGCTGGCCAAGGGTGCCTGCATCGGCAAGGCGCTGCTGCCGGCATACCCGGGGGCATCCCAAGCCAGCACGTGCTGCGATTGGGAAGTTTGGGCTGCCACTAACTGGTGCACCCAACTGGCTGTGCCGGATCCAATGCCGTGCAGCAGCACATGCGTGGGGGCGATACGCGTGTTGCCCGACTGACGGAA
This sequence comes from Rhodoferax sp., assembly GCA_031418135.1. Taxonomy (GTDB): domain Bacteria; phylum Pseudomonadota; class Gammaproteobacteria; order Burkholderiales; family Burkholderiaceae_C; genus JANYCG01. The sequence continues at coordinate 6,683 of JANOWY010000482.1, forward strand.
TTGGACGGCATCAGTTCCAAGCGCCGCATGCTGTACCGGAAAACGAGCCAACAACGCGTCTAGCGTGCGCGCTGCGACTGTGCTGTCTGCGGTGTCTGCTGGCATGGTCACGTCGGGCGGTTGATCGGGGTATTCAGGGCGGGCTGGCGATTGCGGGGCGCGGCGGTGCGGGTGTGCCGTGGGCTTACCGGGCCAGCATCTCGCGCTTGATTTTGGCCAGCGGGCTATCGGGCGGGTAGACCGGCGTGATGGGTTGGGGCGAACCCAGCATCACGCACATCAGGGCGTCTTCGTCGCCGATGTTGGATTCTTCGCGGTAAACACCTGGCGGCACCGAGATGATGTCACGTTCACCCAGCACGGCTTCCCAACGCTGGCCGTCTTTTTCGCAGACCACCTTCATCTTGCCGCGCATCACGAAAAACACCTCTTCCACGTCGTAATGGATATGTGAAGGGCCGATATTGCCGGCCGGTATCACCATGGTGGAAAAAGTGAAATGTGATGCCGGTATGGTGTTGCTGTCGGCGGCAATGCCGGTGCCCCCAGTGCCCATGTAGCGCATTTGGGCGCGGCGGTATTTGGGGTTGTAGTCGGCCTGGAACTTGAGCGCGTCCCAGTCATACCGGCGGGTGGCAAAACGTGCCACGCGGCCTTCCAGCCAATCGGCAAAACTCTGGCCGGGGGCCTGCATCATGCCGCGCTGGATCTCCGCTTCGGGCGGGATGCGGGCATCTTGGAGGCCGCGGGTGTTGAAGACGGGTTCGTTGGCGGCAACGGCGTGGGTCATGGAAAGTCCTTGGGGGTTAAATCAGGTGGGTAAATGCAGGCATCAGTCCGGGCATCAATGCATCACAAACCCGCCGTTGACGGGCAGCAGTTGCCCGGTCACAAAACCGCTGGCGCGGGTCAGCAAAAACAGAACGGCTGCGTTCACGTCAGCCGGAACCTGGGGCCGCTGGATGGCGCGGCCATCGCGGTAGTGGTCATGCCGGGCGGCGGGCACGTATTGCGTGGCTTCCACTTCGGTGAGACCGGGCGCAATGGCGTTGACGGTGATGCCACGTGCGCCCAGCTCACGGGCCAAGCTGCGCGTCATGGCCACCACGGCCCCTTTGCTGGCCACATAGGCCATCAGCTTGGGTGCGCCCCACAAGGCGGTGTCGGAGGCAATGTTCACCACCCGGCCACTGCCACTGGCCGCCAAAAATGGTTTGGCGGCAGCGGTGACCAACCAGGTGCCGCGCACGTTGACGTTCATCACCTGGTCCCAGGTTTCAACACTGATGGCGTCAAAATCCTTGCCGCCTGAATTGGTGATCGCGGCATTGTTGATGAGGCCGTCGATGCCGCCCATGGCCTTTGCCGCAGCCGCTACACCGGTTTGGATGGAGGCGGGGTCGCCCAAGTCCATCGGTACGTAGTGCGCCTGCCCGCGGTGCGTGGTGGCCAATTCCTGCGCCAGTTGCCGCCCACGTTCGTGCAGCACATCGCTGATGCAAACCTGCGCGCCAGCGGCAATGAGCGCCCGCGCGAACGATTCACCCAGGCCCCGGGCACCGCCAGTGACCAGTACCTTGCGGCCCTGCAAATTGATCTCGGCAGTGGCGGTCGCAGTGCTCATGCGGGAATAATTTGAATCACGACACGGCCGTTTTCTACCTTGGCGGGGTAACAGCGGATGTCGCGTTCGCCGATTTCGTTCAGGCATTTGCCGGTGGCAATCTCGAACCGCGCCCCGTGCAGCGGGCATTCCACCACGCCACCTTCCACAAACCCTTGCGACAGAAGTGCGTCGGCGTGCGGGCAAACATCCTCAATCGCCTTCACTTCACCATCGACCAGGTACAGCCCAATCGGTTGACCGTTGACTTCCACGCCCAGCGGGAAATCGGGATCCAGCTGGTCGCTGGCGGCTACATCTTGCCATTCACTCATGGGGGCCTCTGCGGTTGGTTAAAACGGGTTCAATTCAGGCGGGTAATTGCGTTCAACAAATCGGCAAAAATGTTTCATATATGAAACAGTGATTCACTAATGATTTATTGTGTGACGATCCACATCATCTGTCAAGCGGGAAATCAAGGTATTTGCAAATTTTGTTGCGGTTTGATGAAGCTGGATGCGGTTGCACTTTTGTGCTGGTGCGTTAACTGGGTGTGACATGGCGGAGGCATCAGCACCAAACCGAGAGCAGCAAGTTGATGAAGTGTCCTTTGCGACGAACAGCAGCGCAACACCCAGGGCGGCTGCGTCCGTGTCCCCCAACGCGGTGTAGATTCGTTCGCCTTGCAGGGTTGACAGGGCGCGTTTCCTCCTTGACCTCCCGCATCCGCCCTGGCTGTCGCACCGCCTTGGGGGTGGTGATTTGTCTGTTGGCCTTGACTGGAATGTCAAACGGCCTGCTGGGGCAAGTGTGCTGCGGGCCGCGAAGAAAACCTATCGCGGCCCTTAGCCGACCAACTTCAAAGGCTCCGAACAACCCAAACCCGAACAATACCTCCGATGCGTAGCTCACTCGCCACAAGCACTACAAGCGCAAGAGACTGCCCAAGGCGGCTGTGGGGGGGGTTCTGGCGGAGACGCGCCCTGTGGCTGCTGCAAGGCGAAGCGATCTGTCCCGCGTCGGGGGGCACGGACGGAGCCGCCTTGGGCAGCCTCTCGCTCGTTGACTCAAAGTAAGCATTGACCCGGCGGAATTGGCCCCCAAAACAGGTGTAAGGCGGCGGGTTGACAGCCATCTGATTGTTGGATAACCTGCAACGCAAATGGCTTGTCAACAAAGCCAAAAAGGGAGTATCAATGTCACTGAATTTCATCTGCAGGAAGGTCGTTTTAGCAGCACTCTTCCTGTTCGCTCTGATTCACGCGATGCCCATAGCAGCGGCCGATTCAGGTTCTGAAATTTATCCGCCCATGGGTTATCTCTCCGGTGTCGGTTGGATTGACCGTTTGCCATACTGGAACACTTGGGCTACTACCGCTGCTGGGTCATGTGAACAAGCCAAGGCCAATTGGGTGCCGCCAGCATTTGTTCAGCAAATCGGCGCGTTTTGCGATGGGCCTGCTGTCAATAGTACTGTCGGGTATTGCGCTACACCGGCACCTGTTCCAAGGCAATGCGATACACCGCTGTTGCTGGTAAGACTGGCTTGCAAGACAAAACAGTCAATTTGGCCACCGCCACCCACTGCGGTTGCGTCCATGCCCGATTACACCTACGATGTTTGCCGCTGCCCGCAGGGCAGCTCACCAGACTTCGAATCTGGTTATTGTTTGGGTAATCGGGCTCAAATTTCCGTTACGGCGGATGCCGAAGTGAGACCCGCCGGTATCCCTGGCCATGCTGATGTCAAGATCACTGCCAAGGTCGCCGACGGTGCTACGGCGAAGGTTGGCGTGACGGTCACTTTTTCCGTTGACGTAGCGGCTAATACGGGTGGACACGACCATCACGATGCAACGCGACCCAAAGGCAAACTGAGCGTTCCGAGTGGCGTAACCGACAGCAAAGGTGAGGTCACGACAACGTTCAAAGCATCTCAAATCGCCGGAATGCATACCATCGAGGCGAATTGCGCGACTTGTGCAAACAGCCCGGCGGTTCATGAGATTCGCGCTAGGGTGCCGGGATTGGTGAACGTTTTTGCGCTGCCTTTCAGGGATGCGCAATGGGCCTACCCTGGCGTTGGGCAGGTTCCTGGGCGGCATTCAGAAAACCATTACCTCACTGTCGCAGCGGCTACGCGTTTGCTGGACTCAACCCGCAAGTTCAAAGCGATCTGGCCGGATGCGCCACGCTTGACCTTGAACGATGCCAGCCTTGAGTGGGGCGGAAAGTTTGATATCCCGGGGACTTGGGAGGGCAACCCAAACGCACACGCGGAACACCGGCTAGGTGACAGCATTGACGTGCGCGCCAATGATGCGCCGGGTGCCGTCCCGTTGGCAATTCGAGCCGTTGTTTTCCGTTGGTTAAGAAAGCAGTCGCGCGTCGAGGACAACATCCCGCCGGAGTTTGTCATCGACAGTGTGAATCCGTTGCGAGAGGCCATTGGCCATCCCAACGAACATTTTCATCTGCGTTTGGGGGATTAGCATGAAAAATTCAAAGTGGTTCGTATTGTTATTGTCGGGGCTCTGCGCTTCGCCGTTGCTAGCGTGGCCGCAACTGAACAATGAAGGCTACATAGACGGTGAAAGCATTAAATTTGATCCGCGATCTGGCGACTACATAGTCACCTATTACGGCGACAGTGGCAACGGTGAGCGTTTGGTTACGCTCGTGTACGAAACGCCGAACAAGATTAAACCCGCAGTCAAAATGCAGATTCGCTCCACGATGGGACGAGACATTGCCTATGCCTATGACGTCAGCAATGATCGTGGTGCCAAACAAGACATTTATGCTTTTGGCTTCTCGGTTCGTTCGCCGTGGTGGGAAAAGCCTGAGCTGGTGACCCATGCGACAGCGGTTGGGCAAGTCAATGCCGGAAACCTATTGGGCGCGGCTCAGGCCATTGAGACACGGGTTACCTATGCAGGCAGCATTGAAGCCGCGCGCATGAAGCAGTCCAGCCAATGGTTGCCAGAGGTTTCCTTTGCAAAAACCAACCGCGCGTTTCGATTCAACTGGCAGGCCCACCCCAACAAGCAGCCGTTGGACGACATCAAGCCGGGGCAACACCGGGCCGGGTTTGGCCTCAGGTTGCCCTATTTGCCTGGCTTGGTGACCTTTGGATTTGATGGAAACTCCAAACCATTTGGGTTTCCTGGCGCAGCAGGAGGTGACTCCAAGATTTGGAAAGACATTGACAAATTGATGTTTGGCTCTACGGCACCTGCGCCGTCTGTGAAAAGCTTGGGGCCTACGGTGCTCATACCCGAACCCTTTGTTGCACAAAGTTTGGCCACAGGCATTCGAGACGACCTGGCTACCTGGGTGGCTGCGGGGCAATTGTCCGAACCGCTGGCGCAGCGCCTTCGGTCGGGGCTGGATGCCATTGGCAATGCGGCCGAATTGAACAATTCGGCGGGTGTTCTGGGCAATGCCGAGCAGGTCTTTTATGCTCTGTTCTCGCGCCATCCGGGTATGCGCTACGAGCATTGTGAAAATGATGATGAACCTGACAAAAGCAAGGCTGACCATCCGGAACTGAGCCGTTTGGCAGCGCGGGCTATCGCATTCAACACGTTTGAATTGACCAAACGGTATTTTGTACAGCAGCTAGCTAGGAGATGAGAGTCCAATCGATTGCCGTTCAAAGAATGCACTTGCGCAAGCGGCCTCAAATAACCCCCGACCAGCGCCAGCGCAGCACGTAGCAAGCGCTCTGCAAATACTGCTGTATACCCAAATGAGACACGCTGCACAAAAGACTGTTTTTTCCGCTGCTGACTACCTGATGTGGGAAGCCAGCCAGGCCGAGCGCCACGAGTTTGTAGACGGAGAAGTGTTTGCCATAGCAGGGGCCGAAGACCGGCATGTGACGGTTGGCGGCAATCTCTATATGGCCCTGCGCCAACACCTGAGCGGCAGCGCCTGCCGCACCTACATGAGCGACATGAAGCTCAACGTTGCTGCCGCCAACCAGTACTTTTACCCCGATGTGATGGTGACGTGTAGTGCGCAAGACCAAGCCAGTCCGTTGGTCAAATCCGAACCCAAACTGATTGTGGAGGTGTTGTCGCCCAGCACCGCCGCCTATGACCGGGGCCTGAAGTTCGGTTATTACCGCGCTTTGCCCAGTTTGCAGGAATATGTGCTGGTCGATCTGGACACCCGCGCCACCGACTGCTACCGCAAAGGCCTGGATGGCCTGTGGGTGCTGCACCCGTTTGCGCGGGATGAAACCGTTGTGCTGGCCAGCGTAGCGCTGGAAGTCAGCGCGGCGACCCTGTTTGCGGAAGTCGCCGAGGCACCGGCGTAAAACGCCGGGCCAGCCGCGTCCGCATCAACGCTTCGCCGTCAGGCGTTTTTCTTGATCGCCGCCGCCAACACACCCACCAGCTGGTCGATGTGTGATTTTTCAACGATAAACGGTGGTGCCAGCACCAACACCTCACCGGCCGGGCGCACCATGATGCCCTGGTGGAAACATTCCAGAAAAATGTCGTAGGCACGTTTTCCGGGCGGGCCGTCCAGGCTGCTTAACTCCACTGCACCGGCCAGGCCCAGGGTGCGGATGCCGATCACGTTGGGCAGGCCCGTCAAAGCGCTGTGCATGGCATCACCCAACACCTTGCCCATGTCGGCAGCGCGCTGGAACAAGGCCTCTTCCTTGAACAAACTCAGCGTGGCCACAGCCGCCGCACAAGCCACCGGGTGGCCCGAATAGGTATAGCCGTGCGGCAACTCAATGGCATGGGCCGGGCTTTTGGCGTTGGCGGCCATCATGCCGTCAAACAGGTGCTGGCGGCAGATTACGCCACCCAGGGGAATCACGCCGTTGGTGACAGCTTTGGCAAAATTCAGCATGTCGGGCACCACACCAAAATAGTCGGCGCCAAAGTTTGTGCCCAGGCGGCCAAAACCGGTGATGACTTCGTCAAAAATCAGCAAAATGCCGTGTTTGTCGCAGATCTGACGCAGCCGCTGCAGGTAGCCTTTGGGCGGCAGGTACCAGCCGGGGCTGCCGGCCACAGGTTCCACAATGATGGCGGCCACATTGCTTGGGTCATGCAATGGCAGGATGCGGTTTTCCAGCTCGTCCAGCGGATGTGCCAGGCCAGCTTTCAGTCGGGCAATTCACCATGGATGTAGGCGTTGTTCACCGGGTCGTGCATGAAGGGCATGTGGTCAACGCGGGGCAACATCGCAGTGCTGAAGGCCTTGCGGTTACCCGCAATGCCGCCCACGCTCATGCCGCCAAACCCCACGCCGTGGTAGCCTTTTTCGCGCCCGATAAACACCGTGCGGTGGCCTTCACCCCGGGCGCGATGGTAGGCCAGGGCCACTTTCAGCGAGGTGTCGGCTGCCTCAGACCCGGAGTTGCAAAACAGCACCTTGTTCAGATCGCCCGGTGCCATGGCGGCAATCATTTCGGCGGCTTTGAAGGCCACATTGTTGGTTGCCTGGAAAGCGGTGGAATAGTCCAGCGTGTCGTGCTGCTTCTTGATCGCCTCGTTGATGGGTTTGCTG
>JANOWY010000483.1:0-14287 GCA_031418135.1 Rhodoferax sp.
CCGGTGTTAACTGATTTTGTCGATGTCGATTCATCTAAATGGACACAATATGCCCAAAGCCGCCGTGGGCCTGTGTCCTGGGTTTACGCCCGCGAAGGGGTAAAACTGTTGGCGTACGAAAAAAAAGTAGCCGAAAAATCCGTTGTTTCAATTTTTGCGACCGAAAATGAAGCTGAACTTTTTCGTCGATTGGCGCCAGAAAGTGCGAAGTCGGTAATGGCAGTCGACAACGGTGTTGACGCAGACTTCTATTCGCCGTCTGATGCTTTTGTTTCACCCTACCCTGCGCGAGTCAACGATTCGAATTCAAAAGTAATTGCGTTCACTGGGGCAATGGATTATTGGCCCAATGTTGACGCCGTTTGCTGGTTTGTGAACGAGATGATGCCGCGCCTTCGATTGCAGTCGCCAGGCATACGTTTTTTTATCGTCGGGCGCAAACCTGCGCCTGCTGTGGCCGCGCTTGCCGCAAGCGATGTTTTTGTGACTGGAACCGTCGACGATGTAAGGCCTTATATCCAATATGCCGACGTGATCGTGGCACCCTTGCGAGTTGCGCGTGGTATCCAAAACAAGGTGCTTGAAGCAATGGCAATGTCTCGCCCAGTTGTGGCTTCCAGGTCATGTCTGTCGGTCATTCGAGCGACTGATCCGACCGATTTCATCGGCGCTGAAACGCCCGATGAGTTTGTGGCAGCCATTTTGTCCGTTTTTTCGAATGCCCCGCAAGCCACTGCAATGGGGGCGCATGCCCGAAAAACGGTGCTGGCCCAATACAGCTGGGGAGCGCAATTGTCGAAAATCGACTCCCAATTGCAAAAGGCAGCGCAGTCATGACAAACATGGCAAGTGGTCGTCAGCGCTATTTCGCTTCAGTCTGCTTCTTGTTGCTGATTGTCTGCGTGTTGGTTGCATACCGCGAGACCTTCGCTGCGATGGTCGGAATTTGGTGGCGTTCAGAAACGTTTACGCACGCATTTCTGGTTCCACCCATCGTGGCTTGGATGGTTTGGCGTGAGCGTGAAGAGCTCAAGTACATCCCTTTCAAGCCGAATACCTGGATGCTGCTTCCGCTTCTGGGGATTGGGCTGTTTTGGCTTTTGGGTGATTTGGTGGCCGTCAATGCGGTTACCCAGTTTGCGGTTGTTGCAATGTTGGTTTTGCTGGTGCCGTTGGTATTTGGCTTGGCAGTTGCGCGCCATCTGATATTCCCACTGGCCTTTTTGCTCTTTTGCGTGCCAGTAGGCGAATTTGCCATGCCGAAATTGATGGAGTGGACGGCAGACTTCACCGTTCTGGCTCTCCGGGCGACGGGCATACCGGTTTACCGTGAAGGGCTGCAGTTTGTAATTCCGTCCGGCAACTGGTCTGTTGTGGAGGCCTGCAGCGGCGTACGGTATCTCATTGCCTCCCTGACAGTGGGAACACTGTTTGCTTATCTTAATTACAAATCCATTCATCGGCGCCTGATGTTCATTGTTGTATCAGCGTTGGTGCCCATACTGGCAAATTGGTTGCGCGCTTACATGATTGTGATGCTGGGCCATGTTTCCGGAAACAAATTGGCCGCAGGTGTTGATCACCTTATCTATGGATGGGTGTTTTTTGGCATCGTCATCCTGCTGATGTTCATGATCGGGTCCAAATGGGCGGATATGCCATTGGAAAACGCAAGCGTTGCGACAGGTTTTGCAATGAATGAAACTACGCCAAACCAAACACCGCAAAACGGAAATCAGTCCTTTCTGATACTTATATTGTTAGGGGCAATGACCGTGTCAATCCCGATGGTTGCGCGATTAAAGATCGATAGCCTGAAAAGCATGCAGCCTGTGCAGCTCCTCGTCCCCCAAGTTTTGGGCGACGGGTGGCGACGCTCGGATACAAAAGTAGCTGAATGGGCACCCGCTTTTGAAAACCCATCCGCTGAAATCAATACGACGTATCAAAACGGTCGTGAGCAAGTAGGCCTATACATTGGTTACTACCGAAATCAGAATTACCAACGGAAATTGGTTGGTTCACAAAACGTTTTGGTTAGATCCAAAGACGCGAATTGGGCGCAAGTGAGTTCTGGAACGGTCAGCCTGGAATTTTTGGGCCAGCGCCAGATGGTGCGGAGCGCTCAATTAAGGGCATCATCTCTGGGCGAACCGGGCAGTAGCCCTGGATTGTCGGTGCGGCAGGTTTACTGGATCAACGGCAAGTTGACGGCCAGTGATTTGAGTGCCAAGTTGCATGGTGCACTGATGCAACTCCTCGCAAAAGGAGACGATTCCGCCGCCGTCATTTTGTATGCCAAAGTGGAACCTGATAGGCAAGAAAATGCTGTTTTTGAATCATTTGTGCGGGCCAATGGCGCTTTGATTCTAAAAATGCTCGACATTGTGGCAGCACAAGGGAGTATGCCCGCCCCAGCCGCCCAAAACTGAACAAATATATGTGCGGCATTTCAGGACTGTTTGATACGCGCGGAAAACGTGATTTTCCACGCGAACTCATCACCCGAATCAACGATATTCAGGCGCATCGCGGGCCAGATGATTTTGGCTTGCACCTGGAGCCCGGTGTCGCTTTTGGACACCGCAGGCTGTCAGTCATCGATTTGGCCACAGGACACCAGCCTCAGTTCAATGAAGACAACAGTGTGGCGATCGTCTTTAATGGCGAAATTTACAACTACCAGGAACTGGTACCCGAGTTGCAGGCCTTGGGGCACCAATTCAGGTCAAAGAGCGATACCGAAGTCATCGTGCATGCCTGGGAAGCGTGGGGCCCGGCTTGTGTCAGCCGGCTGCGGGGCATGTTTGCTTTTGTTATTTGGGACCGCAACCAGCAAACCTTGTTCCTTGCGCGCGATCGACTGGGCGTAAAACCGCTTTTCTATTCTTTACTGCCTGATGGCACATTTATATTTGGATCAGAGCTCAAAGTAATTACGGCCCATCCGGATTTCCAGCGCAATATTGATCCACTGGCAGTAGAAGAATTTTTTGCGCTGGGTTATGTAGTGGATCCACGTTGCATCTATTCAAATGCGCACAAACTTCCACCTGCCCACACACTGACGATTCGGCACGGGCAGGGAATTCCAGAGACACAAGAGTATTGGGATGTTCGCTTTTCACTTGATAACTTGATTGGAGAGGATGAGGCTCAGCATGAGTTGAGAAGTCGAATCAATGAATCTGTTCGCTTGAGGATGATTGCGGATGTGCCGCTAGGTGCTTTTCTATCCGGGGGGGTGGACTCAAGCGTGGTGGTTGCATCAATGGCTCAACAATCTGCTCTGCCAGTTCAAACCTGTGCAATCGGGTTCGATGACCCGCAATTCAACGAGTCAGCTTACGCGCAGCAGGTTGCCACCCGATATGAAACCGAACATCATTTGCAAATTCAGCGGGGTGACGACTTTGACTTGATAGACACTTTGGCGCGTCACTATGACGAGCCATTTGCAGACAGCTCCGCCATGCCCACATATCGGGTTTGCGAGATGGCGCGGCGGCATGTAACTGTTGCGTTGTCAGGAGATGGGGGGGACGAAAGTTTTGGAGGATACCGTCGCTATCGATTGCACATGATGGAGGAGTCAGGGCGCAACGCACTGCCCATTGCAGTCAGAAAGCCCTTGTTTGGCGCATTGGGACGAATTTACCCAAAGGCCGATTGGGCACCGCGGATTCTGCGGGCAAAAACCACTTTTCAGGCTTTGGCCCTAGATTCGTCTGAAGCGTACCTGCACAGCATGTCAGTGCTGCGAGCCGATGAACGCGAGGCGCTCTATTCGGATAGCTTCAAAAAGGAGCTCAGTGGATATCGTGCGCTGGAAGTGTTCAAGCATCATTCGGCAAAGGCAGGCACAGATGATCCCCTGGCGATGATTCAATACCTGGATTACAAAACGTGGCTCGTTGGCGATATCAACACCAAAGTGGATCGTGCATCAATGGCACATTCTTTGGAGGTTCGGGAGCCATTGATGGATCACAAGCTGGTGGAGTGGCTGGCGACGTTGCCTTCAAGTCTGAAAATCAAAGGACAAGAAGGCAAATGGCTGTTGAAAAAGGCCTACGAACCGAGCCTGCCCAACGACATCTTGTATCGACCCAAAATGGGTTTCTCAGTGCCTCTGGCAAAGTGGCTGCGCGGCCCCTTGCGCCAACGCATGGAGCAGGCCGTTTTTGGCCCACGGCTTTTGGCAACGGGCTACTTCAATAGTGGTGTGTTGCGTCGAATGGTCGAACAACATTCCAGTGGCCAAAGGGATCATTCGGCCCCACTTTGGATGCTGATCATGTTTGATGCTTTTTTGCGTCAGGCTGCCGCGCCTGCGATTGCCTCACCTGCCCATGCCTAACGACTATTTGCCTTCCAATGTGAAGAGAAAGCGGCGCATCGTCCATGTGATGTACAGTTTTGGGATCGGGGGCCTGGAAAACGTCATCGTCCAGTTGGTCAACCGGCTTCCAGTCGACGATTTTGAACATATTGTCGTATCGTTGACCACCATCAGTGAATTCAAAAATCGGATACTACGGTCCGATGTGAGATTTATTGCACTGGACAAGCCACCTGGCCATGCCTTGGCCTTATATCCCAAAATCTACAATTTGTTGCGTGATTTGCAGCCGGATATTTTGCATACCTGCAATCTGGCTGCGTTGGAAATTGTTCCATTGGCTTGGTTGGCCAGAGTCCCATTTCGGGTTCATGCGGAACATGGATGGGATGCGCATGACCCCCATGGGGGCAGACAGAAGTATCGCTTTTTACGTCGTTTGTATAAACCGTTTGTTTCCCATTATGTCGCTGTATCGAAAGACATCGCTGACTATCTTCTGGGACCGATTGGTGTTCCGGCATCTCGGTTAGCATTGATACCCAATGGTGTGGACACGTCTGACTTTGCGCCCAAAGGCCCGGTAGTGAGCCTGCCCCCTAGCTGTCCGTTTTCACCTGGCCGTTACTGGTTAATCGGTACTGTTGGACGTCTTCAAACGGTCAAAAATCAGCAATTGCTGGCGCATGCTTTTGTTGAACTATTGCATACGTACCCTGAGACCAAAGAGCGGTGCCGGCTAATTATTGTCGGTGAAGGACCCTTGAGAAATGAAGTTGAATCGATCCTTGCCGAGGCAAAAGTAGAGCACCTGGCTTGGTTGGCTGGCGCACGGGATGACGTGTCGGTTATTTTGCCGGCACTAGATTGCTTTGTATTGCCTTCGACGGCCGAAGGGACATCTTGTACCCTTCAAGAAGCCATGTCTTGCGGCCTACCCGTTGTAGCAACTGCGGTTGGCGGGACGCCAGACTTGGTGGTGAACGGCGTAACCGGTTACTTGGTACCTTCCAATGATGTTGAGGCGATGACAGCCGCAATTTGGAAAATGTATTGTGAGCCGATCCGAACTGAAGCCATGGGGGTTTCCGCCCGACTTCATGCGCTGGCAAACTTTGCTTTGAGTGTCATGATTGAACGTTATGCCGGGCTGTTTGGCATGCAGCCGCGATGAACCTATGCAAGGCTATTTGACATTGGCAGTCGGTAGCCAGTTCTACCGCGATTTATCAATCAACTTGGCGCTGTCGCTGAAGCTAAACGACCCCACCAGACCAGTATGTGTCGTGCTCGACCGGGGAGCACAACTACCCGTTAGAACACATCGGTTTGTAGATGACGTGGTCTATTTGGATCCACAGCCTGGTTATCACGGGTGCCTGAATAAATTGCGTATGGGGGAGGTGAGCCCTTATGCCGAAACCATGTTTATTGACTCGGACTGCCTGTTGATCAAGCAGGACATGGATCGACATTGGGCCAAGCACCAAAGCCCCGGATTCATGATAGGGGGTGACAGGGTGACAACCGGACACTGGTATGGTTTTGATATTGCACAAGTCATTGCAAAACTCAAAGTCAACTACATCGTGCGCATGAACTCTGGTGTCTTCTACTTTCGCAAGGGTCAAGCGACCACCGATTTTTTTGCCTGCACACAGCGTCTCGTGGATTCACATGGTGACCTGCTAGGCGTTCACCATCGCAACTCCCTACAACTGGCAGATGAGCCTTTTCTGGGCGCAGCGCAGGGGTTGCTCAATATAGAACCCTTGGACTACGATCCTGTGGAAGGTTCAATTATGGTCACAACAATTAACGCTTCGGATGTTCATTTTGATGCGTTTACGCAATCCAGCGATCTGACAATTCACGGGGATTTTTGTCTTTTGAATCGGTGGTTACCCCGCTCAAAAGTACGTCATTCACCATCGATTGCGCACTTTGTAAAACTCAAGCCACCCAAGCAGTACCGCCGTAATGTCATTCAACTTCGACAGTATTTTGGCCTCCCGCCTTTTGATAAGGCTTGAGACGATCACCATACGTTGTGCGCATTCTTCTTGTCACGCCCATGTCACCGCTGCGCGCCAACACTGGCGGCGAGCAGCGCAGCGCTTTGTTGTATCAGGCGCTGACTCAATGGGGTGAGGTTGACATTATCGAAATAGCCATTGGCCAGCACCCAGAGATAACACGGGTGCCTGTGAACGGCATTCGCATGATTTACGTCGTGGTGGCGGGTTCAAAATGGCGATTAAATTTATTTCAACCCAAGAAGAACCTGACATTGCCCTTGGAAGATGCTTTGGGGTGCTCATTCTCAAGCTACGACTTGGTGGTTGGGCGGTATGTGTGGCCAGTCTGTCAACTGGAAATTCCAAGAAAAGTGCCTGTTGTGGTGGACCTGGATGATTTTTATTTTCGCAAAGGTAAACCGATCCCTTGGACTTGGCGGTTGCTCAAAATGGCAATTAAAAGAAGCATCAATTCAGTTGGAAACCGTTTTCAACTCATAAGATTCGTTGGTGCGATTTTTCCTTCTCAGTCGGATTGGGCAAGGTCTGAGGCGCAAGGTATTCGTTTCAAACACTGCAGCGTTGCACCGAATATTCCCTATCATTCAATCTTAAGACAAACAGCGCACCGTGATGCCGATAAGCATCGTGTTTTGTTTGTGGGTAACCTGAATTACCCACCCAACCACGACGGTGTAGATTGGTTTGTAAAAAAGGTTTGGCCGATCGTATTACGGCATGTTCCTTCTGCCGAACTGACACTTGTGGGGGCGGGTTCACCAGATGTTTTAAAGACCTGGTCCAGCAATCCGAACGTGTATACACCGGGATTCGTAGAAAACCTTCGAGACGAATACGCCAAGACGGCTGTGGTCGTGGTGCCAGTTTGGTATGGAGCAGGAAGCAACATTAAATTGTTGGAAGCACTTGAACAGGGGTGCGCGTGCGTGGCAAGCCAAACGGCATTGGAGCCTTTCGCTGAAGCGCTGCATGATGGGGTTGAATTGTTGGCGGCAAAGGATGCTGAAAGTTTCGCCAGTCAGGTTATTAAAGGTCTGCTAGATGCGCAACTAAGACAGTCTTTGGCTGAAGCAGGGCAACAAAAGGTCTGTATGGAATTTAATCGTGCGGTGTTCGCGAATGCCATCGATTCCTTGCTGAAGGGCATTTTTTCAAGACCGGCGCCTGCGCCAGGTTCACTTTGAGAGTGATATTTTTACAGGCGCGCATCGACTGTGAGTCTGTAAAATTTTAAATTTATCGATTTAAATGATATTTTTTAATTACTTATGCTATACAATTTGTATCAATAAATCCATTATTTAAAATAACCAAAATGATATTTTTAATAACTTATTTGTGAAGAGAAGAATTTGATTTCGCATGGCCGATATGTCCGGACGGGGCACAGAACGGTTGATGGCTGGCTTGAGCCCTTAGCTATTGTTGGCATAGTTGCTTTGGCAGAGTCGCAAAGTGAACGTGGCATTACCGGGTCGGTGGCTGAAATTGGCGTGCACCATGGCCGCCTTTTTATCCTCTTGCATTTGTTAAGTCGTCCCGACGAAGTGGGCGTGGCTTGGGATTTGTTTGAGAATCAAATTGAAAATATCGACAATTCTGGCTCTGGAGATCGAGCGCAGTTTGTGCGCAATTTGAATCGTCATGGCTGCGACACACTGCGGATCAAGATCGTTGCAACCAATTCCCTGCATCTAACCCCAGTGAGTGCACTGGCCGCCACCGAGGCTAAAGTGCGGCTGTTTTCGATAGACGGCGGACATACCGCTGAGATCACCTGCCACGATCTGGCCTTGGCGGCAGCGGTGTCTTGCAGTGGCGGACTGGTGATACTGGACGATTGTTTTAATGAGTCATGGCCCGGTGTCTCAGAGGGTGTGTCTCGATACATGAAAACACTAGTGGGTACAAAAGACCAAACTGCACAGAAAGGTATCTTTCCTTTTGCCATCTTCGGAAACAAGTTGTTATTTACGACCAATACACAATTTGCTGCTTTGTATCAGGACGCATTAAATCGCTTACCGGGCAACTACTTCAAGCAATATGCAGATTTTTATGGCAACCGCGTTTTGAGCTTAGTGGCTGTGAAGCCGCGGTATGTGCGCGAATATCTTGCGCGGTTGCCTGTTTGGCTGGCCGTAAAGAACTCAGGTTTTGGGCAATGGATCAAATATTCCTTACTAAACCGGTGGTTTGGTTGACATGACCTTGGAAATCACTCCGCGCAAAGCTTTGGCATGGGGTGCCGCGTGGACGATTGCCCAGCGCTGGTCGCTTCGCGTTATTGGGTTTGTCAGCACTGTAGTAATGGCGCGATTGCTGCTGCCGGCTGACTACGGTATTGTGGCCATGGCTTATTTGATCGTGGGTGCAATCCAAGCGTTTGTCGAGCATGGCCCCGGTACTGCGTTGCTGCGTAAAGACACACTCAGCCGAGACGAAATAGACTCGGCGTGGACATTGAGGCTGATTCAAAGCATTGTCGGCGGTATGTTGCTAACAGGAATCGCACCAATTGCCGCGTCTTATTTTGAAGAACCGCGCGTCACCGCCGTTATTTGGACTTTGACAATTTGTGTTTTGATGGTTGGCATTGGCAACATTGGCAGCATATTGGCGCATAAGGAATTTAATTTTGCACTTGATTTTAAAATTGGCATTGTTTCAAAACTTGTCAGCGTGGTTGCTGCAGTAGCGGTGGGCATTTGGCTGCGGGATTACCGCGCACTGGTCGTAAGTATCGTGCTGGGCTTTGTTTCTGGCGCCGTGTTGAGCTATTTGCTGCACCCCTACAGGCCAAAATGGTGTGTGCGTGAAATGGCAAGTATTTGGGCGGTTTCCAAATGGTCCATGCTCAGCGGCATGGGCGGCTTTCTATTAGGCAAATCGGATGAATTGCTTGCAGCCAAGGTTGGCTCCACGAAGGAATATGGCCTTTACAACGTGGGAGCAGACCTGGGCCAGTTGCCAACAGCTGAAATTGGGCCAGCCATGCTGAAGGCGTTGCTGCCAGTGCTGGCTTCGCTCAAAGGTACAGCCGATGAAACCAATGCTGCAGTCTTGAAAACCATGGCAGTCTTAAATGCCATCACCCTTCCAGTCGGGTTTGGATTTGCGGCGTTAGCAGTACCTGCAACGCATCTGATTTTGGGTAGCGGGTGGGTAGGCGCCGTGCAGTTTGTTGCTGCATTTGCAGTGATCAGTTCATTGAAAATAATGCTGAAGCCCCTGGACACTTTGATGATTGTGAATGGATTTACAAAAATACAAAGCCTAAGCGTGTTTATCGAGTTTGTGGTTTTTTTGGCTCTTGCATTGATCTTGGTGCCAGGCTATCACCTGATGGGATTGGTGTGGGCAAGGTTGGGGGCTTGTATTTTTAACAGTCTCATCATTGCCTTGATAGCTCAAAATAAGTGCGGGGTTCGCCTGTTTGACGTTTTTAAAGTTGTCATACGTCCCGCGATTTCTGCCTTAGCTATGTATGGTTTGGTTGACACTTCAATTTCAGTTGTGAACGGTGCGCTTGCCCAAATTCTGGTCGGTGTTTTGATTGGCACCGTGACGTATATGACTGCAATGGCGCTTACTTGGCATATGAGCCGCCGCCCTCCTGGATTGGAATCCACATTATTGGAGGTCTTGCCAGGGCTCCTCATGCAGATGCGATCAAAGCGACAATAGCGGTCTGTAAAACGCTCGTCGTCATTCCATGCGTATCTTGTATCACCACCGCACTGCGTCAAAAGATGGGCAGGCTGTTCATATTGAAGAAATGATCGGTGCCATGCGTGCGCTTGGCCATAGTGTCCGGGTGGTGGCGCCTGGCTTGGGCAACAGCGGGAGCCAGCAGGGCAAAATGGGGGCCGAGGTAGGCTGGGTGGGTCGGCTCAAATCAGCTTTGCCCAGCGCACTTTATGAGTTGCTGGAGTTGGGGTACTCGTTTGTGGCCTACCGTCAGCTCTTGGCTGCCGCCCGCGACTTTCAACCTGACTTTATCTACGAGCGGTATAACCTCTATTTGTTGGCGGGCGCCATGCTGCGGCGCAAATTGGGCATCCCGTTGCTGTTGGAGGTCAACGCCCCTTTGGTGCAAGAGCGCCTGCAACATAGTGGCGGCCTGGCCCTTAAATCGCTGGCGCGTTGGGCCGAAGGCAAAGCCTGGCGGTCGGCTGATTTTGTATTGCCGGTCACCCACGTGTTGGCCCAGCACGTCAAGGCCTACGGCGTGCCTGAAAGCAAAATATCCGTCATCCCCAACGGCATCAATGAAGCCCATTTTGTGGAGGCACCTGCTATTGAAATGGCCAAACAAGCTTTGGATCTTCAAGGTAAATTGGTGTTGGGTTTTACTGGTTTTGTTCGCGATTGGCACGGTGTAGACCGGGTTGTGAAATGGCTGGCATCGCCATCGACACCCGCCAACTGTGTTTTGCTCGTGGTGGGAGATGGCCCGGTTCGTGTCGAACTTGAAAACCAGGCAAGGCAATTGGGTATTGCAGACCGGGTTCGTTTTACTGGCGTGATTGACCGCCATGCGGTTCCCAAGCATGTCGCCGCATTTGACGTCGCTTTGCAGCCTGCCGTTACCGCCTACGCCTCGCCTTTGAAGCTGATGGAATACCTGGTGCTGGGCAAGGCCATAGTGGCGCCGCGCGAGCCGAACCTGCTGGAAGTATTGACCGACGGAGTCAACGCGTTAATGTTTGACAACTCTGAGGTAGGCAGTTTTGAGGCTGCGCTAACCCGGCTATGCGGCAGTGCTACCTTGCGGGACCAGTTGTCTGCGGGAGCAAAGAAAACTATAACCTGTCTCGACTTGACGTGGATTGGCAATGCTCGGCGAGCCGTCCGACTTGTTCAGAGCATATCTAGCCAGCAAGCAAATTGACGGCAACCGCTGCTACTCCTAAATTGTTAGGTATCGAGGCCGCGCGTGGCGTGGCAGCCTGTATGGTGGTTCTCTATCATGCCGCGCGCCACGTCAAAGCCGATATGGGCTTCTTGCCCTTTGGCGGTATCACTCAGTTTGGTCATGCAGGTGTAGATTTCTTTTTTGTTTTGTCGGGTTTTATCATTTACTTTGTACACGGAGCGGATGGCGGCCAGTCAACCCGCTGGGCACATTACGCTGAGCGGCGGTTCACCCGCATTTATCCTCTGTACTGGGTTGTATTGGCCATAACATTGCTCATGGTTTGGGCGTCACCTGCCAAATCGACGCCAGAACTTGGTTTTTTCTTGCAATCTTTGACGTTGTTGCCACACAGCGGAGACCCGATTGTTGGAGTATCTTGGACATTACAGCATGAGATGCTGTTTTATTTGACTTTTGCAGTTTTCATATTGAGTTTGCGCTGGGGCGTAGCGGTATTTGTTATCTGGTTTTTTTGGATTCTGGTTCACTGGTTTGAAAGAGTTGATTTTGATGGGCCCGTTTGGCTCGTCCGTGCAGCATCGCCGTTCAATATGGAATTTTTCTTTGGTATGTTTGCGGCCTATAGTGTTCGCAAAAAATGGGTGTCAAGCCCGCATCTTTTATTCGCTATGGGCCTCACCTTCTTCTTTTCGTTTGCTATTGCTGAGAATTTGGGTTTAGTGGACGGGTATGCCTCAGTTGCAAGGCTAAGTTACGGCTTGAGTGCGATGTTGGTGGTGATGGGCATTGCGGGTGGTGCAACAGATCAATTGCAGGCCAAATCTCTTTGGGTGAAGCTGGGCAGTGCCTCCTATGCTATTTATTTGTTTCACCTCATCGCAATCGGCGTGGTATACAAAGGAATGACTTTGATTGGGTTGCATAAAACGCTTGCGCCTTGGGGGATTTTTTTGACGTTATCAGGTGCTGGCATTTTGGGCAGCATGTTGCTCTCTCGCTGGGTTGAGTACCCCTTGATGAATTTGATTAGGCGGGCAGTTTCGGGCTTCTCAAAGGTGAAAGTAAGAATGGTTTGAACTGTGTATTGGATTTGTTATGCGTGAAATCATTGATTCGCGAGCATCTTGTTTTCCGGCTAATTCTTAATCAAAATCTGGGCCCATGCGTGCGCGAACATTTGCAACCCCAATTCATTAAGGTGGCAGCCGTCTCGTCGCATAGTCAGCGCTATCAAACGGTCTGTGTCGGGCCCTTGAAAAATCAGATCTTTTGGGTCGGGCAAAGTGCGCTGGGCCAAGACGATTGGGTTGTCGCTAGGGAAACCCAAAGCCGCATTGCATAGACTGGCGACTGATATATAAACGGGCGCATTAATGCCCTGTCTGCGCATATCGCGCACCATCTCACGAAACATGCGCACGTAGTCTGCCGTGCTGGTCTTCAACACAGCGTCTGCTTCTCCCTGATGCCACAACACATGGGTAACTTCAAAGACAGGTTTGACGCTGGTCAGCACCGTGGCAAGCATTTGCCCTAAATCAGCATCATGCTTCCACCGTTTGAGAGGTGAACCATTGATTGCACTGGCAACGAGCACGACGTGTTGGTATTGACCCGATGCAATCAACCGCTTGGCTAAAAGTGTCCAGGGTTCGCCTCCCGTGCCAGTTGCGCCTAAGAGCGGCGAAGTCGCAACAAAACACTTGCCCTTCCAATAATTCAGAACCCGACCATCCGGTGCGGTGGAAAAACTGCGTTCCCCTGAGTTAGCTGCATTGGATTGCCCAATAGTCAGGATCACAGCAGTTTTGTGACTTTGCATCGGACAAGCAGCTTCCATCTGCCCCAAAGCCGCCACCACCCTGCCGTGGCTGTCCAATACATATGGTTGATCTGAAGTGGGGGTGCCCGGAAACTGGTCAAGCACACGATTTACAGCACGCCGGACCGCCGGCTCAACCCAAGGTATCGTTGTCTGAGCGACGATCGCACATGTGCAGATTGCGACGAACAGAATGCCGACGGCCCATTTCAGTCTTTGGTTGTGCGAATACATGTGTCCAGGTTTTTAGGCCATCAGTAGATCGTAGCGCCAGCCGAATTGGCTATTTTCGATGGGGCAAAACGAGCATGGCTTTGGCTATCTCGAAGCTGATTTCCAGCATAATCAATGCCATGTTGCACCGGCCGATCCGAGTATTGCTGTTTTCAAGTCTTTATCCAAGTGTGGTTCGTCCCATACACGGCATTTTTGTTGAAACTAGGCTGCGGGAACTGGTAAAAACAGGCGAGGTTGAAGCCAAAGTCGTGGCGCCGGTACCTTGGTTTCCTTTGCGCAGCGAGCGTTTTGGTGAGTATCACCTCTATGCAACCACGCCACGGCATGAAGAGCGAAATAACGTCGAGGTGTTTCACCCCCGCTACTTCCTGCCGCCAAAAGTTGGTATGAATGTCGCGCCCTTCACCATGGCCCTGGGAGCGTTGGGCACTGCCAAACGATTGATAAGAGAAGGTTTTAATTTCGACCTGATCGACGCGCATTACTACTACCCAGATGGTGTCGCTGCAGGGCTACTGGCAAAATGGTTGGGTAAGCCATTTGTAGTTACGGCTCGCGGCACTGATTTGAATCTCATTCCGCAGTACACATTTCCGCGCAAATTGATCCTTGAAACTGCCGCCAAAGCCTCTGCCTCGATTGGTGTTTGCCAAGCGTTGATGGACACTTTGAGTGAGTTGGGTGCAAACCCTGCCAAATTGCATACGATGCGTAACGGGGTGGACTTGGTCAAATTTGTACCTGAGCCCAGAAAAATAGCCAGAACCAGGCTCGGATTGCCCCTGGACAAAAAAATAATGCTGTCGGTTGGGCACTTGATCGAGCGCAAGGGTCATCACGTCGCAATTGAAGCACTTACCCTGTTGCCCACCGATGTCCAACTGCTAATTGCCGGCGGCGGCCCTGAGCAAACGTCGCTACAAGACCAGGCCAAGACACTCGGAGTCTCAGATCGAGTCCAGTTT
>JANOWY010000484.1:0-1635 GCA_031418135.1 Rhodoferax sp.
CCACCGGCAATCACAAAAGGCTTTTTCGCCTGCAGCAACAATTCACGCAGCTCGCGCAGGCTGCCAGGGTCGCTCCAGGCCTGCACCGCGTCTATACGCGGCATCACGGCAGGTAACACGCCTTCGCCATTGGCGGGTACCACCGACGCCAACATGTCTTCGGGCAAGATCAGCACCACCGGGCCTGGGCGGCCATTCATGGCAGTGGCAAAGGCGCGCGCCACGTATTCCGGAATGCGGCGCACGTCGTCAATGCGCTCAACACGTTTGGCCATGCCGCCGGTCGAGGGGCCAAAAAAGCTCAGAAAATTGACCTCCTGGAACCCCTCGCGATCCCGCATTTCACTGGCTACGTCGCCTACAAACAGCACCATCGGGGTGCTGTCTTGATAGGCCGTGTGCACCCCCACAGACGCATTGGTGGCCCCCGGACCACGGGTCACAAAACACACGCCAGGCCGCCCCGTGAGTTTGCCGTGCGCCTCTGCCATGTAGGCCGCACCGCCCTCTTGCCGGTTGATGATGAACTGGATGTGCTCGCGCTGCACATGAAATCCATCCAGCACCGCCAGATAACTCTCGCCGGGCACGCCAAACGCGTGGGTTACGCCCTGAGCCACCAGGCATTCCACCAGCAGGTGACCGCCAATTTTGGCAGGGGTTGAAACGGGGGACGTTTTGGGTGTGGCTGAAGTCATGACATTATTGTGCCGTGATTGTGGCCGGCAGGCCGCTGTGCCTGATGCGCATACCCGATAGCTGCAAGCCCGCGTCGCGAACGCAACAGTGCACCCCACTGCAAGTGCACCATCTTGCGCATATAGTTGCGTAACGATGCGCTGGCCGAACTACGTTTTTCAGCCGATTTTGGGTTAGCGCAGGATTCGGCATTCCCTACCAACGTTCCGCTATAAAGGCCCTTGACGTGACCACTGCAACACTGCCCAGCGCATCTTCCCCAACTGACATAGCCCGTTTTGGCTCGGGCCAACAGGTTCGCCGACTCGAAGACGAACAACTGCTCAAAGGCCTAGGCCAGTTCACTGACGACTTTCAGCCGGATGGCGTGTTGCGGCTGGCATTTTTGCGATCACCCTACCCCCACGCCAACATCAAATCGATTGACACACAGGCCGCCCGCGCCATGCCCGGTGTAGTGTTCATCGCCACCGGGGCCGACATGGTGGCCCAAGGCGTGAAACCCTTGGCCGGTGCCGGCGGCTTCAAACGCGCAGATGGCAGTGATGTCACTTCGGCGCCGCGTTATGCCCTGGCCCACTTGCGCGCCCGTTTTGTCGGCGAAGCGGTTGCCGCCGTTGTGGCAGAAACCCTGCAACAGGCCCGCGACGCAGCCGAAGCCATCGTGGTGGATTACGAAGAGTTGCCCATGGCCGTGCACCCGCTGGACGCGCTCAAACCCGATGCCCCCCGCCTGTGCGATACGATTGGTGACAACATCGCCGCCGAAATTCGCCATGGTAACGCCGAAAAAGCAGCCGCTGCCTTCGCCGCAGCCCGGCATGTGGTGGAACTGGATATAGACAACCAGCGCCTCAACGCCTTGCCGATCGAGCCACGCGCCGTGCTGAATGAGTACGACACTGCCACCGGCCGTTTACTGATTCGCCTCTCCAG
>JANOWY010000485.1:0-3828 GCA_031418135.1 Rhodoferax sp.
GGTTTGAGCGGTGTGGCATTTGGTGAACACGTGGCGTTGATGTCGCGCGTCACCCAAGGCTGCCAGCCGGTGGGCAAAACCCGCACCATCACCGCGTGTGACCATAACCTGGTGATTGAACTTGATGGCGAGCCGGCGCTGGACGTGATGCTGCAGGAGCTTGGCGTGTCGCTGGCGCAACCGCAGGCCGCGCTGGAGAAAGTGCGCCAAACGCTGGTGGGCCTGCTGCAGCCGGGTGACCTGGCCCATGACGAGCCGGCAGGCCAGGGCGACGAAAAAATCGGCAACTTTGGCAGAAACTTCGGCGGCAATTTCGGCAGCGACGTGGTGGTGCGCCACATCATCGGGCTGGACCCGAATCGCCGGGGCATTGCCGTGGCCAGCAGTGTTGCCGATGGCATGCAGCTGACGTTCTGCCAGCGCAGTGTGCAAGCTGCCCGTGCCGACCTGGTGCGCATCTGTACCGAGATACGCGAGGAGCTCGATACCTCTGAATTGCCGACCGGCTTGCCACAGTTGGCAGGCACATCGGCCCTTGCCGTGGCCGGTGCCGAACCGGCGCCCCCGGCGCGTGCCCGTGAGATCGCCGGTGCCATTTATGTCAGCTGTTCCGGCCGGGGTGGCCCCCATTTTGGCGGTGCCAGCGCCGAGCTGCAGATTGTGCGCAAGGCGCTGGGCGATGTGCCCTTGGTCGGGTTTTTTGCGGGTGGCGAAATTGCCCGCAACCATCTGTATGGTTATACCGGAGTCTTGACGGTTTTTATTGCCGACGCCTAGACTCCTTCACTCGCGATGCCGACGCATCGAATTTACACAGGAGCATGCCGTGATGTCACCTGAAGAACTTGAAAAACTGATGCCCGCCGAAACCACCCGGTTTCGCTCCCCCATCCCCACCCAATCGGTCTCCAGTGACGAATTCACGCCGGCTTTTCAAACGCCCCGGCAAAAGGAGTTTGAGGTGCGGGTGAAGGCGCTGGGCAGTTCGATTTCCAAAAAACTCGGCATGCCGCGGCGGCGTTTTTTTCAGGGCGCTGCGGGCATGGCGGCGGCTTTTGTGGCCATGAATGACACCTTCGGGCCGATGTACCTGGTGAGCCGCGCGGAAGCGCAAACGCCCGAGTTGGCCAACGAGCGTGCCAATGCGCTCAAGGGTCAGTTCATCATGGACATGCACACCCATTTTTTGCGGGACGACACCCGTCTGACCAACTTTGTGCGGGCCCGGGAGGCGGTGGGCAAAGCGGGCTGGAACCCGGCGCTGGCGGGCAAGCCCCAAACGCTGGACGATTTGAAGTTCGCCAATTATTTCAAAGAGATTTACCTGGACAGCGACACCAAGGTGGCGCTGATTTCGGGTTCCGGTTCAGAAGACCCGCGCGACTGGTTTCTGACCAATGAAATGAAAGCCGAGGCCCGCGCCGATGTGAACAAAAAAGCCGGCGTACAGCGCATGTTCTCCCACGCCATCTTCATGCCGGGTATGCCGGGCTGGCTCGACAAGGTAGACAGCGACCTCGAAACCCTCAAACCCGATTCATTCAAGGGTTACTCGGTGGGCGACAACACCAACAAAAACCTGGCGCGCCACCCCTGGAAGCTGGACGACGAAAAGCTGCTGTACCCGTTTTATGAAAAACTGGTCAAGGCCGCCAAAACCAAACCCAGCCTGGCCAATGTGTGTGTGCACAAGGGTTTGTTCCCCGAAGCGGTGGCGCGCCAGTTCCCCCATCTGGCCGATTACGCCAACGTGAATGACGTGGCCAAAGCCGCCAAAGACTGGCCGCAGCTGAACTTCATCATTTACCACTCGGCCTACCGCGCCGGGCCGGTGACCAACTCGTGGCAGCAGTTTGAAGAAACCGGCCGCATTGACTGGGTGACTGATTTGGCTGAAATCCCGCAAAAACACGGCGTGAAAAACGTTTACGGCGATTTGGGCCAGATTTTTGCGCAGAGCACGGTCTCAGAGCCGCGCCTGTGCGCCGCCATGATGGGCCAGCTCATCAAGGGCTTGGGGGTAGACCACGTGGTGTGGGGCAGTGATGCGGTGTGGACCGGTGCGCCCCAGTGGCAGATTGAAGCCTTGCGGCGCCTGGAAATACCCGAAGCGATGCAGAAAAAATACGGCTTTGCACCCTTGGGCGCTGCCGATGGGCCCGTGAAAAACGCCATTTTTGGCGACAACTCGGCCCGGCTCTACCAATTCACCCGCCAGCAACGTGCGGCCCTGGCCCATGACAAAGTGGCCGTTGCCAAAGCCGAATACGACCTGCACGGTGATGGCCGCACCAACTTGCGGTACGGGTATATGCAGCCTGCAAACGCTTAATTAATTATTTTACCAAAATATTTTAAAATTTTAAGCTTATTGTTCACATAAGAATTGAATAATTAGCTATTTAAAATATAGTGAAAATGATCTATTTTCAGATATTTATTTCGCAAATATATAAATTTGTAAATAGTTGGGTTTTATACCCCGCGTGCACGATCCGACTTAAAACGCTGCCTAAGCGCCCCAAACGCCCCGGCATCCAGCGCTTCGCGCACTTCGCGCATCAGGTTCAGGTAGTAATGCAGGTTGTGAATAGTGGCCAGCATGGGGCCGAGCATTTCGCCGCAGCGGTCCAGGTGGTGCAGGTAGGCGCGTGAAAAGCCCTCGCGGCCACCGTCTTGCCAGGCAACACCCGAAACACCTGCGCAGGCGTAACAGGTGCAAGTTGTATCCAGTGGTTGCGGGTCAGTCTTGTGGCGGGCGTTGCGAATTTTCAGGTCGCCAAACCGGGTGAACAAGGTGCCATTGCGCGCGTTACGCGTGGGCATCACGCAATCGAACATGTCCACGCCTTGCGCCACGCCTTCCACCAGGTCTTCGGGCGTGCCCACACCCATCAGGTAACGCGGTTTGTGGGCAGGCAAGCGGTGTGGTGTGTGCGCCATGATGCGCAGCATCTCGTCTTTGGGCTCGCCCACACTCACGCCGCCAATGGCGTAGCCAGGGAAATCCATGGCCACCAGTTGCTCCAGCGATTCCTGGCGCAAATGCTCAAACATGCCGCCTTGCACAATGCCAAACAGCGCATTGGGGTTTTGCAGTTTGGCAAATTCAGCCTGGCAACGGGTGGCCCAACGCAGGCTCAGTTCCATGGAGCTTCTGGCTTCGGCCTCTGTTGTCAACTGCCCCTTGGTTTTTGCTTCCACCGACAAATAAGGCGTGCATTCGTCAAACTGCATGACGATGTCGCTGTTTAGCGTGGTCTGGATCTGCATCGAAACCTCGGGTGTCAAAAAGAGTTTGTCGCCATTCACTGGGCTCGAAAACTTCACTCCCTCTTCGCTGATTTTGCGCATCGCCCCGAGCGACCACACTTGAAAACCGCCTGAATCGGTGAGGATGGGTTTGTTCCAATTCTCAAAGGCATGCAGCCCGCCAAACTGCGCCATCACGTCCTGGCCGGGGCGCATCCACAAATGAAAGGTGTTGCCCAAAATGATCTGGGCGCCCATGTCTTCGAGCGAACGCGGCATCACGCCCTTGACGGTGCCATACGTGCCCACGGGCATGAAGATGGGTGTTTCAACCACGCCGTGGTTGAGCGTGAGCCGACCCCGGCGGGCGTGGGTGCCCGGGTTTTCGGTAGTGGCCGGGTCGGTTTTGAGGAGGTCGAATTGGAGCATGGGGCTATTGTCTGACAAGGACACAAGGCGACGCCCCGGAATGAAAAAAGGGGCCGAAGCCCCCTTTTTGTTGAAAACAGCCAGTGTTTACTTCATCGCGTCCAGGCCGGCTTTGGCGACCACGCCATCTTGCTCGGCCGAGCCGCC
>JANOWY010000486.1:0-2595 GCA_031418135.1 Rhodoferax sp.
CAACATGGAACGGTTAGGGTCACGCAGCGCCTCGCAAGCAGCAGGGTCGAACGTGCTGGAACCCAGGCGGCCGCCTTCGGTGCAGACGATCGGGTCTTTGTACTGCCGCGGATCCAGCAGGTACAGACTGGCAAGCTGGCCCCAAGCCAGGCGCTGGTAGATGCGCATTTCGGCCTCCTGCGAAAGGCCCGCCAGCGCCTTGGTCAACACGCTGGCGCGCACCGGCATGTGCTCGTACCAAGCTTGGTAAGCGGCGGCACGGCGGCGTTCAAACGGCTCTTTGCGGGCCGGTTCGGCGTTGGAGGTGAAGCCCTCGGTGGTGCCCGCATAGTCGTTGTGGACTTCGTGGTCATCCCAGCTCAACAACCAGGGGCAGGCGGCGTGGGCGGCTTGCAAATCCGCGTCTGACTTGTGCAGGGCGTAACGGGCACGGTACTCGTCCAGCGTCTGCACCCAGCCACCGGTAACGTTGCGCACGGCATTGGCGGCACCCGCGTATTCGTAGATGTAGTCACCCAAAAACATCACCAGATCGGGCTGGTCTTGCACCAAATGGCGGTAGGCGCTGTAGTAGCCGTGCTCCCAGCGCTGGCAACTGGCATAGGCCAGGCGCAGTTTGCCCACCACGGCATCAGCTGCCGGGGCCGTGCGGGTGCGCCCCACCGGGCTGGTGAATATCTCGGTGCCCTGACCGGCGTGAAAACGGTAAAAGTACCAGCGGTCTGCGGCCAGGCCGGCCACCTCAACGTGAACGGAATGGGCCAGTTCTGGCGCGGCAGTAGCCTGGCCTTGTTGCACGATTTGTTTGAATTGGTCGTCGTGGGCCACCTCCCAGCGCACCGTAGCAGTTTCGTTACCCAGCAAAGAAAACAGGCCGTTTGGCAGCAGACGCGTCCACAACACCACGCCATCAGCCAGTGGCGAACCGCTGGCCACACCCAGGGTGAAGGGGTTGCTGCGAATACGGGCCTGTGCCGCTGCAGGTGTCGCCAATGACCACCCGGCAGCCAGAAGGGTGGCCCAACCAGGCACTGATTTAATTAATTCTCGTCGTTTCATTTAATAATTACAGATAAATTTTCATATTTCAATTGCACAATTAGCTATGTAAAACATATCATTTTTGTACATTAAATATCTATTTACTTATTTAGATATCTTTTTAAGACGAAACAACAAATACAACACAATGCCCAAATTCAGCAAATTGAAAGCGATGCCGTTCACGAAAGCAGCCTTGTAGGAGCCCGTCCAGTCAAAAATCACGCCTGACATCCAGCTGCCCAGCGCCATGCCAAACAAGGTGGCCATCAACACCGTGCCCACCCGCAGGCCGGCCTGGGCCGGGGTGAAATACTCACGCACGATCAGCGCATAACTGGGCACGATGCCGCCCTGAAACAGCCCAAACATACCCGACACAACGTACAACGGCACCAAGCCATCAAACGGCAAAAAAAGCAGCAGCGCAACGCCTTGCAGCACCGAACCCAGCAGCAAGGTGCGCAGGCCGCCAATGTGGTCGGAAATCCAGCCGCTCAACAGACGGCTGGCCACGCCCATGCCGAGCATCAGCGACAGCATTTCTGCACCCCGGGCGGCGCCAAAACCCAAATCGCCACAATAGGCCACGATATGCACCTGCGGCATCGACATGGCCACGCAGCACGAAACGCCTGCAATACACAGCAGGGTTTGCAAGGTGGCGGGCGACAGGCCCAAGGGCCGCTCAGACACCCGTGAATGCCGCGAAACCGGCGCCACCGCACCAGCCACCGCCACCGGTGGCCTGCGCCGCAAAAACAGCGCCAGCGGCAACATGGTGACCACGCAAAAAATACCGATGCCCACATAGGTTTGCCGCCAGCCCACCAACTGCACAAAATACTGGATGACTGGCGGCCACACCGCCCCAGCCAGGTAATTGCCGCTCATGCAAATGGCCAGGGCAATGCCGCGTTTGCGGGTGAACCACATCGAGGTGTCGGCCACCAACGGTGAAAACGTGGCCGAGGTGCCCAACAACCCGATGATGATGCCCTGCACCAAGCTGAACATCCACAAATTGGCGGCATACCCGGCAGTGATGAAGCCCGCGCCCAGGCCCAGGGTGCCGATCAGCACGGGCACCATCACGCCAAAACGGTCTGACAATTTGCCCATCAAAATGCCGCCGATGCCAAAGCCGATCATGGTCAGCGTGTAGGGCAACGAAGCATCCCCCCGCGCCACGGCAAATTCGCTCTGGATGCGCGGCAACACCACGGTGACCGAATACATGCCCACGCCGCCAATCGTCATCAGCGCCAAAGAAACCATCAGGCGCAGCCAGGCGTAGGCTGATTCGCCCTCTTGGGCGGGGGTTGCGGCAGGTGAACTCATGATGGATTGTGGCCGTGCTGGTTTTTGTTGATGTGGGCGGGCAAATCAATCAGCCTTGAACCCGCTGGCCTTGACCACCGGCCCCCAGCGCTCGGTATCGCGCTTCATATAGGTGGCCAGGTCTTCGGGTGAGCCGCCCGTGGCGTCCAGGCCGATTTTGGCCAAACGCTCGCGCACGTCGGGCATTTGAAGCGCTTTGTTGACGGCGGCGTT
>JANOWY010000487.1:0-1579 GCA_031418135.1 Rhodoferax sp.
TGAACAGCTGGTGCCCGTGGGCCCGCATCAGGGGCCGCATTTTTTTCCAGAACCAGCCAGCGCCCCAGGCGCCGTGGCAAACAACAAAAGTGCTCATGGTTTCTCCAAATCGGGGGTGGCAGCAAAAGCTTCATCATCCCACTCGGTGACGTAGGGGTTGGCCGGTATCAGCGCGGTTTGGCCGTTGACCTGCATGGGTTTGGTGCGCAGTTGCGGGTGGTGGATGAGGTCTTGTACCGAATTGATGGCGCCGTAAGCCGTTTGCGCGCTGGTCAATCGTGCCACCGCCTGCGCATAGGTGAGTGTGGCGAACACGGCTTGCACCTGCGCCTCCAGGGCGTCGCGGTTTCTGACGCGAAGGTCGTTGGCGATGTATCGCGCATCGGTGGCCACGCTGGCGTCTTGCATGAAAGCCGTGCAAAAGTTAACCCACTCGCGTTCGTTCTGGATGGAAAGCACCAGTTCGCGCCCGTCGCCGCAGGTAAAGCTGCCATACGGCGCGATGCTGGGGTGTTTGAGGCCCACCCGCTGCGGTGCCCCTTTGCCATAGAGGGCGTGCAAATAGGGCACGGCCATCAGGTCAGCGGCGGAGGCAAACAGCGACACCTGAATGCCGCTGCCCTTGCCGGTTTTGTAGCGCTGCAGCAGTGCCTGCTGAATGCCAATCAGCGCGTTCATGCCCGAAGTGATGTCGCAAATCGACACGCCGATGCGCCCCCACGGCCCTGGCGCGCCGCTCACCGCCACCAAGCCGCTTTCAGCCTGCACCAGCATGTCGTAAGCCTTGAGTTTGTGCAGTTCGCCCGATTCACCGTAGCCCGAAATGTCGCAGGTGATGAGTTGCGGGAAGGCCTCGCGCAACGCTGCCGAGCCCAAACCCAGTCGCTGGGTCGCGCCCGGTGCCAGGTTTTGGATGAACACATCGGCGGTTGAAATCAGCGCCCGCAATTGGGCCTTGGCATCGGCCTGGGTCAAATCCAGTTGCACCGATTCTTTGCCCCGGTTGAGCCAAACGAAGTAAGACGATTCGCCAAACACGGCTTGGTCGTAACCCCGGGCGAAATCGCCTTCGGGGCGCTCGATTTTGATCACGCGTGCACCGGCATCGGCCAGGCGGCTCGAGCAATACGGCGCGGCTTCGGCTTGTTCCATCGCAACGTCGGTGATGCCGTCCAGGGGTTTGGGGGGCTTCTGTGGGGTCATGAAAGGTGATGGGTTGAACGAAAAGGGTGGGTAAGTTGTTGGCCAGATTACCCCAAAAACCGGCCGCCACTGCAACGCTCGATGCCATTCAGGTCGCGCCGCGACTGCACGCTGGCAAAACCCGCTTGGGTGAGCATTTCACGCACGGCGCTGGCTTGCTCGAACCCGTGCTCCAGCAGTAGCCAGCCGCCTGCGTGCAGGTGTGCGGGCGCTTGGGAGACGATTTGGCGGATGTCGGCCAAACCATCACTACCCGCCGCCAAGGCGCTGATGGGTTCGTGGCGCAGGGCGGGCAAATCGTCTCCCAAGCGCCCGCACACCTGCACGCAGGCGGCTGGCTACTGCTGGAGCACGGGTTCGAGCAAGCCAGCGCCGT
>JANOWY010000488.1:0-4357 GCA_031418135.1 Rhodoferax sp.
CCTACGTGTTGGCCGAAGCCGACGTTGTGATGCTGGTCGGCGCACGCCTGAATTGGTTGTTGTCGCATGGCAAAGGCAGAACCTGGGGTGGCAGCAAAGCCGCCAACCGCCAATTCATCCAGATTGACATCTCCCCCACCGAAATCGACAGCAATGTGGCGATTGCCGCGCCGCTGATTGGCGACATCGGCTCCTGTGTTTCAGCCCTGGTAGCTGGCATGGGCTCCGGTTGGGCCCAACCGCCCGCCGAATGGACCACGGCGATTTACAGCCGACGCGACACCAATATCGCCAAGATGGCCGAAACCCTGGCCAAAAACCCGCCGGTCATGAACTTCCACAGCGCTTTGGCGGTTGTGCGCGATGTCATCAAGGCCAATCCGGATGCCATGCTGGTCAACGAAGGCGCCAACACCTTGGATTTCACCCGTAGCATTGTCGATATGTACCAGCCCCGCAAACGTCTGGATGTCGGCACCTGGGGCATCATGGGCATTGGCATGGGTTATGCCGTTGCGGCTGCGGTTGTCACCGGCAAACCCGTGATTGCCATCGAAGGCGACAGCGCTTTTGGCTTCAGCGGCATGGAAGTCGAAACCATTTGCCGTTACAACCTGCCCATTTGTGTGGTGGTGTTCAACAACAATGGCGTTTACCGTGGCACCGATGTCAACCAATCCGGCGGCAAAGATGTTGCGCCGACGGTTTTTGTTAAAAACGCCCGGTACGACATGATGATGACGGCCTTCGGCGGCGTGGGCGTACACGCTACCAACCCAGAGGAACTGAGCCGCGCCTTGAAGGAAGCGGTTGCCAGTGGCAAACCCACCCTGATCAATGCCGTTATTGACGAAACCGCTGGCACCGAAAGTGGCCGCATCACCATGCTGAATCCCACCCTTGCCAAGAAGCCGTAAGAGATAGTCCATTCGCAAACCAGATAACACACCAGTTAGTCAAAGCCATTCAACAGGAGAAATGAAGATGTCAGTCAAACCACTCGCCGGAATCAAAATCATTGATTTCACCCACGTTCAAGCCGGCCCCGCCTGCACCCAGATGCTGGCCTGGTTTGGCGCCGACGTGATCAAGGTCGAGCGTCCCGGCTCAGGCGACGTAACCCGAAGCCAGCTGCGCGACATGCCCAACGCGGATGCTTTGTACTTCACCATGCTCAACAGCAACAAGCGGTCGTTGACGCTGGACACCAAAAAGGCCGAAGGCAAAGCGGTGCTGGAAAAGCTCATCAAAGAGTGTGATGTGATGGTCGAAAACTTTGGCCCCGGTGCACTTGATCGCATGGGCTTCACCTGGGAATACATCCAAAGTCTCAACCCCGGCATGATCCTGGCCTCGGTCAAGGGTTTCAGCGACGGGCACCACTACGAAGACCTCAAGGTGTACGAAAACGTCGCGCAATGTGCGGGCGGGGCGGCCTCAACCACCGGTTATTGGAAAGGTGAAAATTCTGGCCCCACCATCAGCTCGGCGGCACTGGGTGACAGCAACACCGGTATGCATCTGGCGATTGGCATCCTGACCGCTTACATTGGCAAACAAAAAACGGGCAAAGGTCAAAAAGTGGCGGTGTCCATGCAAGACGCGGTGCTGAACCTGTGTCGCGTCAAAATGCGCGACCAGCTGCGTTTGGACAAAGTGGGTCATCTGGAAGAGTACCCCCAGTATCCGCACGAGATGGAAGCTTTCAAAGACGGCGTGGTGCCGCGCGGTGCCAACGCGGGCGGTGGTGGCCAACCAGGCTGGATTCTCAAGTGCAAAGGTTGGCAGACCGACCCCAACGCTTACATTTACTTCACCATCCAGGGGCACGCCTGGGGCCCCATTTGCGATGCCTTGGGCAAGCCCGAGTGGAAAGACGACCCGGCCTACAACACGCCACGGGGTCGCCAGCCGCACATCATGGACATCTTCGCGACCATTGAAGCCTACATTGCCGACAAAACCAAGTACGAAGCGGTGGACATCTTCCGCAAGTTCGACATCCCCTGCGCACCGGTGCTCTCCATGAAGGAACTGTTGCACGACAAATCACTGCGTGCCAGTGGCTCCATTGTTGAAGTACCCCACAAAGAGCGCGGCAGCTACTTCACCGTGGGTAGCCCGATCAAGTTTTCTGACACCAAGCCGGAAGTGACGGCATCGCCGCTGTTGGGCGAACACACCGACGAAGTGCTGGCCCAGCTGGGTTATTCCAGCGGCCAGATCGCGGACATGCACAAGCTTGGTGCGGTTTGACCTTCGGGTTGAAACGCTAAAATTGATCCCTGGCCTCTGTCCAGTTCCGGGCAGTGGCAACACGGACGGCGTTCACTTTTGAGCGCCGTCTTTGTTTGGATGTTTGAGGAAATTCGACAGGGGATGTTATGCAATCAACAGTGAACACGACGGCGCTGGTCGCCGCCATGGCGGATGCCGTCATGGTGTGCAACGCGCAAGGGGCCATCACTTTGTGGAACGCGGCGGCCGAGCGCATGTTTGGCTTCAGCGAGGCAGAGGCCTTGGGCCAGTCGCTGGATATCATCATCCCGCAGCGCCAGCAGCAACGCCATTGGGACGGCTACCACAAGACCATGGCAACCGGCATTACCAAATATGGCAGCGACCTACTCAAGGTGCCGGCCATGCACAAGGCAGGGCATACGATGTCCATCGCCTTCACGGTGTCCCTGATTCATGCCGACGATGGCTCCGTCAGCGGCATAGCCGCTGTTGTGCGGGATGAATCGGTGCGGTTTGCCCAAGACCGCGAGACACGAAAACGGATAACCGAACTGGAAGCGCAGGTTGTGGCGGCGATTGCAACAGGAGCCCGGCCATGAGCAAAGCCCTCGATGGTGTCAAAATTCTCGACTTCACCCACGTGCAGTCTGGGCCCACCTGTACCCAGTTGCTGGCTTGGCTGGGTGCCGATGTGATCAAGGTGGAACGGGCTGGCGAGGGCGATGCCACACGCGGCCAATTGCGCGACATTCCCGGTGTGGACAGCCTGTACTTCACCATGCTGAACCACAACAAACGCTCGATCACACTGGACACCAAGAAGCCCAAGGGCCGCGAGGTGCTGGATGCCCTCATCAAACAGTGTGACGTGATGGTCGAAAACTTCGCACC
This sequence comes from Rhodoferax sp., assembly GCA_031418135.1. Lineage (GTDB taxonomy): Bacteria > Pseudomonadota > Gammaproteobacteria > Burkholderiales > Burkholderiaceae_C > JANYCG01. The sequence goes on from JANOWY010000488.1 coordinate 3,133, forward strand.
AGGTGCGCTGGATCGCATGGGCATCACCTGGGACCATATTCAGGCCATCAATCCGCGCATGATCGTGGCCTCGGTCAAAGGTTTTGGCCCTGGGCCCTACGAGGACTGCAAGGTGTACGAAAACGTGGCGCAATGCGCGGGTGGTGCGGCCTCCACCACCGGCTTTGACGACGGCCCGCCAATGGTGACGGGTGCCCAAATTGGCGACAGCGGCACTGGCCTGCACCTGGCGCTGGGCATTGTGGCCGCGCTGTTTCAGCGCAACACCACGAATCGCGGCCAGAAAGTGCTGGCGCCCATGCAAGACGCGGTGCTGAACTTGTGTCGTGTCAAGTTGCGCGACCAGCAGCGCCTCGAGCGCACCCACACCATGCACGAGTACCCGCAATACCCTGATGGCAAATTTGGCGACGCGGTACCGCGCGCCGGCAACGCGTCGGGCGGCGGCCAGCCGGGCTCGATTTTGAAGTGCAAGGGCTGGGAAACCGACCCCAATGCCTACATCTATTTCATCACCCAGGCGGCGGTGTGGCCATCGGTTTGCAAAGTGATTGGTGAGCCCGGCTGGGTTGAAGACGAGGCCTTTGCCACGCCCGCCATGCGCCTGCTGCACCTGAAGCCGATTTTTGCCCGCATCGAGCAGTGGACCATGACCAAGACCAAATTCGAGGCCATGGACATCCTGAACCAATACGACATTCCCTGTGGGCCGATTCTCTCGATGAAAGAAATTGCCGAGGAGCCCGCCCTGAGGGCCACCGGCACTATTGTCGAAGTCGATCACCCCACGCGCGGCAAATATCTCACCGTGGGCAACCCGATCAAGCTGTCGGACAGCCCGACGGATGTCACGCGTTCACCGCTTTTGGGGGAGCACACCGATGAGGTGTTGGCCCAGTTGGGTTTTGACGCGGCGTATGTCGCTGCCCTCCGAGCCGAGAAAGTCATTTAGCGTTTTAGGTCATAAATGAACCATCCTGTTAGCCGCACTGTCATTCCCATCGCCGTCGCAGGTGAAGTCCGTCAGCGTAAACGCGAAGCGCCCAAAGGCCGACGCGTCGAACCGCAGGCGCTGGCCGAGGTGCAGCAATTGCTGGGTGACAGCCCGCGCCGGGCCGATTTGCTGATCGAACACCTGCACAAAATCCAGGACGGGTATGGCCATTTGTCGTCTGCCCATCTGGCGGCGCTGGCCAAAGAGATGGGCATGGCGCAGACCTCAGTC
>JANOWY010000489.1:0-2226 GCA_031418135.1 Rhodoferax sp.
CCCAGCAGCACGTGCGGCGAAGCGCTCATGTTTTCCTGGCCGCCAGCAATCACGATGTCGCTGTCGCCATAGGCCACTGCTTGGGCTGCCAACATGACAGCCTTGAGGCCGGAGCCGCAAACCGCGTTGATGGTCAGGGCCGGCGTGGCCTGGTTCAAGCCACTTTTGATAACCGATTGACGCGCCGGGTTTTGGCCAGCACCTGCTGCCAGCACCTGGCCCATGATGACTTCACCCACCTGGTCTGCGGAAAGGCCGGAGCGCTTGAGCACTTCAGCGACAACCGCAGCGCCGAGTTCAGTAGCGGGGGTTTTGGCGATGGTGCCGCCAAACTTGCCGACGGCGGTGCGGGCTGCTGAAACGATAACGATGTCTTCCATTTTTTGTCTCCTGAGTTTAAATATTGTCTGAAAACTAATTCGGGTTCAGGCCTTGGCCTTCACATACCGACCCGGCGCAGGTTCAATCGCCTTGTAAAGCGACTTCGCCTTGCCATCCCCGTAGGTTTTGGGTGCGGCAATCTGCTTGCCTGCGTGTCCGCTCAGCCAGTTCGTCCAGTCAGTCCACCAGCTTCCAGGATGTTCCTTGGCTGACGAAATCCAGTCGTCCACCTGGGCCGGAAATTTGTCGGCCGGGCCAATCCAGTGGCTGCGCTTGTTTTTGGCGGGGGGGTTGATAACGCCGGCAATGTGGCCCGAAGCACCCATCACAAACCGCTTTTTGCCCGGCAAATGCTGGGTGGAGGCATAGGCCCCGGCAATCGGCACAATGTGGTCTTCGCGCGAGCCATACACATACACCGGCAGGTCGAGTTTTCCGAAATCGATCTTTTCACCGCACACCACCGCCTTGCCGGGTTTCACCAGTTTGTTTTCAAGATAGGTATTGCGCAGGTACCAAACGTTGAACGGCCCCGGTAAATTGGTGGAGTCGCTGTTCCAGTACAACAAGTCAAATGGCGGTGGGGTTTCGCCCTTGAGGTAATTGCCCACCACGTAATTCCACACCAGATCGTTGGGGCGCAAAAACGAGAAGGTGGAGGCCAGGTCTGAGCCCTTCATCAGGCCACCCTTGCCCATTTCTTTTTCACGGTAGGCAACAAATGCTTCGTCGATGAACAGATCCAGAATACCGGTGTCAGAGAAATCAAGCAGCGTGGTGAGCAAGGTCAGGCTGGCCACTGGCAACGGTTTTGCAGCCGCGCGGGCTGTTTTTGCGCCTGCTTTGGTGGCTGCTTTTCCAGTTGTCGTGGGTGGCGCGGCGCGGGCGGCCAGCACTGCCAGCGCGGTCGTCAAAATGGTGCCGCCGACGCAAAACCCCAAGGCGTTGATTTGTGGTGCCTGTGTGATCTCGCGGGTCACGTCAATGGCCTTGATGGCCGCGTTTTCAATGTAGTCGTCCCAGGTTTTGGTACCCATAGACGCGTCCGGATTGCGCCAGCTCACCACAAAGGTGCGATGGCCTTGCGCCACCAAATGCCGGATGAGTGAATTCTCGGGTTGCAAATCGAGGATGTAGAACTTGTTGATGCAGGGTGGCACCAGCAAAAAGGGTTTTTCAAACACTTTGGCCGTGAGCGGCTTGTATTCGATCAACTGGAAAAGATCGTTTTCAAAGACCACCGCACCTTCAGTGGTGGCCACGTTGCGGCCCACTTCAAACTGGCTTTCATCGGTCATCGAAACATGGCCTTGCTGCACGTCATGGAGCAGGTTTTGCAGGCCTTTGGCGATGCTTTCACCCTTGGTGTCAATGGCCTTTTTCTGGGCATCCACATTAAAAGCCAGAAAGTTGCTGGGCGCTGAAGCGGCCATCCATTGCTCAACCGCAAAACGCAGGCGGGCGCGGGTTTTGGCATCGGCTTCAACTGCATCGGCCAAACCCATCAGGGTGCGGGCGTTCAACAGGTAGGTTGATGCCGTCATGGCAGCCAGCGGGTTGCCCGCCCAGGCATCAGAAGCAAATCGCTTGTCCGCTTGTTTGGCTGTGCCACTTAGGCTGTGGGTCCACAGGTCTGTTGCATCTTGCAGGTATTGCTGCTGCAAAGCCTGCAGCTTTTCGGGTGCAAACCGCAAACTCGGCAAACTGCCTGGCGCGGCACCCGTGTTCGTTCCCAGCCCCGCAGCGCCCATCATTTTTTCAGCGGCGGTACGCAATGGGCCCAGATCAGTTGTCTGGAAAGACTGCAAGGCCTTGCCCCAGCTGTCGGCAAAAGTCTGTTGCAGT
>JANOWY010000490.1:0-2760 GCA_031418135.1 Rhodoferax sp.
GAAGACGATGTGTTTTTTGTGATTGAAGGCACCATGAGTTTCCTGATGGGCGAAGCCTGGCAAGATGCCCCCCAAGGCAGCTTCATTCTGGTTCCCGGTGGCACCACCCACGATTTTGAAAACCGCAGCGCCAAACGCGCGGGTGTGCTCAACTTCTCCATACCCGGTGATTTTGAACCCCACATGCCCGGCATTGCGCAGTGGTTTCAGGAAAACCCGCCGCAGGCTGCGAAACACACAAGCCCATGACTTCAACCACTGTGCAGCCGTTGGCTGGCAAAATTGCGCTGGTGACGGGCTCGTCACGCGGCATCGGCGCGGCGGTCGCCAAACGCCTGGCGCTAGACGGTGCCTCTGTTGTCGTTCACTATTGCTCAAACGCTGCACAAGGGCAAAACGTGGTGGAGTCGATCCGCGAAGCGGGCGGCAGCGCTGCATTGCTACAGGCAGATTTGGGTCAGTTGCACGGTCCGGCCCAGTTGCTGGCTGCGCTGCCAAGTGCTTTTGACAGCCGTTTTGCAAACCGCCTGGATATCTTGGTGAACAATGCCGGCACCTTTGAATATGCGCCGTTGCAGCAGGCCACCGATGAATCGTTTGACCGGTTGTTCAACCTCAATGTGCGCTCGGTGTTTCAGCTGTCGCGGCACGCGGCTGGGCTGATGATGGCCGCTGGCTGGGGGCGCATCATCAATATGGGTTCGGTTTTTGGCGAAGCCGCGCCCGCGCCAGGCATGAGCCTGTATTGCGGCACCAAGTTTGCCATTCAAGGCTTTACACGGGCTTGGTCACGAGACCTCGGGCCTCATGGCATCACCGTCAACAACATTCAACCTGCGGTAATCCAGCCCGAACCCGCACCTATCAGCGGCCCAACTTTTGAAGCCATGAAACGGCACACCAGCGTAGGGCGGTTTGGCAAGGCATCCGAAATCGCCGACATGGCAGCGTTTTTGGTCAGCCCCCAAGCCGCATTTATAAATGGCGAAAGCTTCAATGTAGATGGCGGCTGGAATGCTTGAAATTTGTATAAAATTTTTTATTGTGTTTTTTTAGATATAATTTGCTATGTTATATATATCTTATTGTTATTTAAATTAATGAACAATAGCTTATATTTTTCTTTTACTATATTGTTAGTTATTTAATTGACACATAAAACATGCCGGCGACGTGACGCAGGTGCAAAGGTTGACCGCTTCTCGTTGACTTGTTTCATTGAACGACCGCGCAAGAAGACTCCCCTGGTGCCTGCGTCCTGCCCAACCCAAACGACTCAATGAACCCCGGCGCAAAATGTTGCGTGAGCCTGAAAATTACCCCCGCCAAACCGCACAATTGCTGCCGCACCATCACGCATCGGAATGGCAAACGGTGGTTTTTCCAACCTGAGTCTTTCGATAACACGGCCCTTACACAACATTTTTCAGGAGCATCTCCGTGACCCCTAATGCCTCGCCTCTTTCTCGCCGCCCCGGTGTGGTTGCAGCCCATTCGGTAGATCGTTTTGCCTTCTCGGTACCCGATCTGGCAGTGGCCCGGCGGTTTTATGAAGCCTTTGGGCTGGATGTACGCCAAACGGGGGATCGGCTGGATTTGTACACCTACGGCAACCAGCACTGCTGGGCTTCCATCTACCAGGCGGGTGAACGCAAACAATTGCAATTTGTGCGGTACGGCATCTTTGCGGGCGACGAGGCGGTTTTCCGCGAGCGCATCGCCCAGGCCGGCATTGGCATCGCGCCGCACCCGCTGACCGCTGGCATAGGCGGCGACGCAGGCCTGTGGCTGCGCAACCCTGACGGCATCGCCACCCAGCTGGTGGTGGCCCACAAAGTGTCGCCTTCTGCGCCCACCGTTACGGTGGTGCCACCTGCCGTACCGCCAGGGCACGGTGCTGCGCCCAGCCGCAGCAAAGTCAAACCTGTGCACCCACGCAATCTTTCCCACATTCTCATGTACACACCCGACGTGCCGCGCATGTCAACGTTTTGCAAGGAGGTTCTGGGCCTGCGCATGAGTGATTACACCGCCGATGTGATTGCCTTCATGCACACGCCGCATGGCAGCGACCACCACCTGGTGGCGTTTGCCAAATCGCACGCGCCAGGTTTGCACCACAGCAGCTGGGACGTTGGCAACGCCGATGAAGTCGGCAGCGGCATGGAGCAGATGCGCAATGCCGGCTGGGGCAAAGGCTGGGGCGTGGGCCGCCATGTGCTGGGTTCGAACTTCTTCAACTATGTGGAAGACCCCTGGGGCAGTTTCTGCGAGTACTCGGCGGGTATCGATTTCATTCCGGCTGACCTGGATTGGTCGGCCGCCGACCACCCGCCGGAAGATTCCTTTTACGTCTGGGGACCCGAGGTTCCGCAGAATTTCATCGCCAACCAGGAGCACCCCGCACCGCAATGACGGGCCTCCCGCCTTCCGAAAGACCCAGCGCATGCGATTGATTGCCTTTAAAAACGACGCCGGCCAGCCCCGGCTGGGCGCCTGCGGCACTGGCCTCTTTTTCATTCCATTTTTCAGGAGATTCCCATGACCCATCCACTGCTGGCACGTGTTGCCGCAAGCCTCGGCATTTGCCTGGCCCTAAGCGGCGTTTCAGCGCTGGCGCAAACCTTCCCGAGCCAGCCCGTGAAGTTGATTTCACCCTTCCCGGCCGGCAGCGGCCCGGACGTGGTCGCCCGCATTGTTGGCGAAAAAATGAGCAGCAGCTGGAAGCAGCCGGTGGTGATCGACACCCGCCCGGGCGCC
>JANOWY010000491.1:0-2300 GCA_031418135.1 Rhodoferax sp.
ATTGATCTGTTGTCGGCCACCCTGCGCAAGCGGTTTATCTGATGTCTGCGGCTTTCAGCTGGCCCACCTTCCATTGGCATATGCCAGTGGACCTGCGCTTTGGTGCCGGGTGCAGCGATGCACTGGGAGAGGCGCTGGGCAAGCGAAAAGCAGTCGTACTGGCTTTTGAGCCGGCCCAGGCCCTGGGTTTGCTGACGCGCTGGCAAGCTGCGTTGGGTGATCGTCTTCTGGGTTGGGAGTTGGTTGCTGATGGGCTGTCCAGCGTCAATCGGGCCCGCGAACTGGCACATCGCCTATGGCCCCTGATGGCGCCTGACACGGTGCTCATCGCCGTGGGCGGCGGCACCACGTTGGACCTGGCCAAGGTACTGCGCTGTCGGCCGGTCTCTGCAAATTTTGAGGACGTAGTGACTGCCTTGCGCGGCACAGCGCCTTGGCCTGACATGAACCGCGCGCCATTGTGGCTACTGCCCACCACCGCTGGCACCGGCAGCGAAGTCACGCGGTGGGCCACTGTGTGGGACACCGGGCAAGAACCGGCGGTCAAGCGCAGCCTGGACGAGCCTTGGGGTTACGCCGAGCGCGCCTTCATCGACCCCGCACTCACCCTGAGCTGCCCGGCCGCTGTGACGCGAGACACCGCGCTGGACACCCTGGCCCACGCGCTGGAGGCGATTTGGAACTGCAACGCCAACCCGGTGAGCGACCAGCTGGCGGTGCAGGCAGCCCGGCGCGTGTTGCGCCACCTGCCCGGCGTGCTGTCGCAGCCGCGCGACCTGGGCCTGCGCACTGAGTTGTCGCTGGCCGCGCTGGAAGCGGGTTTGGCTTTCTCGCAAACCCGCACCGCGCTGGCGCACGCCCTGTCGTATGACGTGACGCTACAACTCGGTGTGCCCCATGGGCTGGCCTGCGCGCTGTGGCTGCCCACCGTCTGGCGCCTGGCACAGGGACAAAACACGCGCGTAGACGCCCTCCTCGCCGAGGTGATCAATGGGGTGGAAAACGACGCAGCCGCAACGCTGGCTTCCTGGCTGAAGCGACTGGGCGTGGAGGTCAATCCACGCATGCTGGGTATCGACGATGCGGATCTGCGGGTACAGGCTGCGTTGAACAGCCCTCGTGGGCGCAACTTCATTTACCAAAAAGGCCATTGACGCCCATTACCGGTGCGCCGCCGAATAAGGTTACTTACCGCTGAGCACCAGGTTGTCGCGGTGCAGCATCTCGGGCTCTGCGACGTAGCCCAATAGCTTTTCAATCTCGCCCGAGGCTTTTCGGCACAACAACCGCGCCTCGGCGCTGGAATAGTTGGCCAAGCCGCGCGCAATTTCCTCACCCGTTGGGTTGCGCACGGCGATCACGTCTCCGCGCGAAAAATCGCCCTCGACCTGGGTCATGCCAATGGGCAGCAGGCTTTTGCCTTCTTGTAGCACTTTGGTGGCGGCACCGGCATCGACCTGCACGGCGCCGCGCAGCTGCAGGTGATCCGACATCCAGCGTTTGCGGGCCTGGCTTTTTTGGGTAGGCGCAACCAGTAGGGTGCCAATCGACTCGCCCTTCACCAAACGCAGCAAAGTGTCGGGCTCACGGCCATAGGCGATCACGGTTGAAGCGCCTGAACCTGCAGCCCGTTTGGCTGCCAAAATTTTGGTCAACATGCCGCCGCGCCCCAAACTGGAACCCGCGCCACCAGCCATCAGCTCCAGCGCCGGGTCGCCCGCCAGGCCCTGCTGCACCAAGGTCGCGGCCGGATCTTTGCGGGGATCGGCGGTGTACAGGCCCGGTTGATCGGTCAGGATGATCAGCGCATCGGCATCCACCAAATTGGCCACCAGCGCACCCAAGGTGTCGTTGTCGCCAAACTTGATCTCGTCGTTGACGACCGTATCGTTTTCATTGATGACCGGCAAAACGCCGAGTTTGAGCAAGGTGAGCAAGGTGGAGCGGGCGTTCAGGTAACGTTCGCGGTCGACCAAATCGCCATGGGTAAGCAAAATTTGGGCGCTGGGCAGGCCATGCTGGCGCAATTTGGTCTCATACATTTGCGCTAACCCCATCTGCCCCACCGCCGCCGCCGCCTGCAATTCATTGATGGCGCTGGGGCGTTTGGCCCAGCCCAGGCGCTTCATGCCTTCAGCGATGGCACCACTGGAAACCATGATGATCTCCAGTTTGCCCTTCATCAGGATCGATATCTGGCGGCACCACTCTCCAATGGCGACCTCATCAAGCCCACGGCCTTCATTGGTGACCAGGCTGGAGCCCACCTTGACCACCAAACGTTTGGCGGCAGGCAAAAC
>JANOWY010000492.1:0-3865 GCA_031418135.1 Rhodoferax sp.
CCAGCCTTTGACGAGCCGGTGCCCGATTTCGAAATTGACGCGCACCCGGTGACCTGGGCTCAATTTGTTGAATTTGTTGACGATGGCGGTTATGACAACCAGGCGCTGTGGCATGCGCAGGGATGGCAATGGCTGGCGCAAATGGCGGTGGCTGAAACCCGCCGGGCGCCGCGTTATGTGGATCAAATTGGTGTGGGCAGTGGTGCCGTGTTGCAGACCCGTTTTGGCCAGGCCCGGCGCATGTTGGGCGGCCAGGTTGCCACCCATGTCTCATGGTTTGAAGCGGATGCTTGGGCACGCTGGGCCGGGCGGCGCCTGCCGGCCGAGGTGGAGTGGGAAGTGGCGGCGCATGTGGCGCAGCGCCGGGGTTTTGAATGGGGCGACGTATGGGAATGGACGGCCAGCACGTTCAGGCCATTTGAAGGTTTTATGCCTGGCCCGTGGGCGGCATATTCGCAGAACGCTTTTGGCACGCATCGGGTGCTTAAAGGTGCCTCGTTTGCGACGCGGGCGCGGGTGCAGTCGCCGCGCTTCAGAAACTTTGCGTTGCCAACGCGGGATGATTTGTTTTGCGGGTTTCGCTCTTGCGCCATTTAAGCCATCTGAGCTCTTCTAAAAATATTCTGTAATTTTATATTTAATGAATTTACTATAATAAATGATTCATTTTTATTATGAAATAGATAGCTACCTGTAAGATTAAAACGTGAACAATGTCACTTTTTTTCTTTAAACTTCCACCAAGGAAAGATATTGGTGAGTGACAACACCTCTGAAGAGGCCGATGCAACATAACCGGGCATGTTGTTCAGCGAATCCTGCCATTCCTGCTTGGCCAGCAGTTGCCGCAGGGCTGCCACCGGTGGCTGATCCAGCGCCGACTTGAGGCACACCAGGTGATAGGTTTCTTGCACCAAGGGCACGAAATCCAGCCCTTTGGCCCGAGCCGCCACTTCGATACCCAAGCCGACATCGGCCAACCCCCCGGCGATGGCCTGCGCCACAGCGGTATGTGAAGGTTCGGTGTGCCCATACCCGTCGATCTGTGCGGGCACCACGCCTGATTGCGCCAACAATTCATCCAGCACCAAACGGGTGCCGGTGCCCAGCGCCCGGTTCGCAAAACGCGGTTTGCGCACCGGCTTGTGGGGTGGGGTTGCCTGTGTCAGGTCTGCCAGGCTGGCAATGCCCAGCGGGTTGCCCCTGGCTACCAACAGGCCCTGCACGCGTGTTGCAAAGCCAATGATCTTGTGCAAACCGGGTTGCAACAGGGGTTGGTAGGTGCGCTGCGCCAACGAGCCTACCGGCGGCTGTACCAGCGTATGAAAACCAGCCATCACACAGCGGCCTTCGTTCAGGGCCCGGATAGCGTCCACACTACCGGTGAAGCGGATGTCCAGGTGCAATGGGCCGGTGGGCAAGTGCAGGGCATGCTCACGCAGGGCAGCCAGGGCATCGTCATGGCTGGCATACAGCGTCAGAACGTGGGCGCTGTCGTCAAATGCCACTGAAAAGGTACGTTCCAGCTCAGTGCGCAAGGCTTCAATCTGCGGGGCCAGTCGGGCTTGCGCCTGGGCTTCTGCCCACAGCAGTTTGCTGGCAAATTCAGTCAAACGAGCCGCTTGGCCTTTTTCCCAAACAATCAAATCATGGCCCAACACGTCTTGCCAGCGTTTGAGCTCACCCCAGACATGGCGATACGACAAACCTAGCTGGCGGGCCGCCGCCGAGATGGAACCCGCCTGGTCTACCGCCCGCAACAGGTCAATCAGCGGATTGCGCACCAGCGTGTCGCGAGCCGGTGCTGGGCTGTCGGCGGTGGAAAGTTCGTAGTGGAATTGCAGCCTATGCACGCGTTTGCCTATCGCCGGGAAATTGGGAATTGCCTACGATAACCCATGGCAAGGATTCGTTCGTGCCACTCGTCTGCATATCTGCATCGTCCACATCCTGCTTCGTCCGTACCGATCTCATGGTCAACATCATCGTCCGCAAGCCCTTCTGGAACGCCATCCGGCACCATGTCGTCTTTCACTGAAAGTGCCGCCACTGCCGTCAGCCTGATCGCCACGCTGGATGCCGGCTTGCTGGCCATCGTGGGGCGCTCGTTGTCAGTCAGCGCCCTGGCGTGCCTGCTCGCTTGCGGTATCGGCCTGGTGGCGGGTGGATGGCTTGGCGTCGCGCGTTTTCGGGGGCGCGGCGCGGTGCTGGCCCTGCTCAACACCCTGCTGGCGGTGCCATCGGTGGTGATCGGGCTGGTGGTGTACTTGTTGCTCTCGCGCTCGGGTCCGCTGGGTTTTTTGGGCTGGCTGTTTAGCTTCAAGGCCATGGTGTTGGCGCAGGCGTTGCTGGTGTTGCCGGTGGTGACAGCTCTGACGCGCCAGTGTGTTGAAGATGCCCAAAACAGGCATGGCGAGCAAATCCAGTCGCTCGGCGCGGGCACTGGCCTGCGCAGCTTGCTGTTGGCCTGGGACGAACGATACGCCTTGCTCACCGTGCTGATTGCTTCCTTTGGCCGTGCTATTTCAGAAGTAGGCGCGGTGATGGTGGTGGGCGGCAATATCGAGGGCTTTACCCGCGTGATGACCACCGCTATCGCGCTGGAAACCAGCAAGGGCGATTTGCCGCTGGCGCTGGCGCTCGGGCTGATTTTGCTGCTGGTGGTGCTGCTGCTGAATGCCTGCGTTGCCTTCGTCAAACAATGGCGCGAGCGGGTTGAAGGTGGCAGCCTGGCGACCGTATCGGTTGCATCTGTATGAACGCGCAGGAACAATCGGCGGGGCAGGGGGCAGAACAAACCCCCGCAATCGGGCAGCCGATTTGCTGCGTCACCCACGCATCGCTCCGGTTTGGGCCTGTGCTTGCGCTTGACCACGTTCAGTTGCAGATTTCCGTTGGCGAACGCGTGGCCCTGATTGGCAGCAATGGCAGCGGCAAAAGCAGCCTGTTGCGCCTGCTGCATGGCCTGGTCAAACCCACGCATGGCGAGGTGGTTTGCAGCGCAGGGTTGCGCCAAGCCATGTTGTTCCAGCGCCCCTATATGTTGCGGGCCAGTGCCGTGTTTAACGTCGCATTGGGTTTGTTGATCCGGGGTGCGACGTGGTCTGATGCCAAACCGCAGGCCCTGGCGGCTTTGCAACGTGTAGGTCTGGCTGAAGTGGCCCAGCGCCCGGCCAAAACCCTGTCTGGCGGGCAACAGCAACGCCTGGCCCTGGCGCGGGCCTGGGTGCTTGCGCCGCATTTGTTGCTGTTGGACGAACCGACCGCCAGCCTGGACCCAAACGCCAAACGCGAAGTCGAGGCGCTGCTGACCGAATTGACCACCGAGATGACCTTGGTGTTCGCGAGCCATAACCTGGGGCAGGTCAAACGCCTGGCCACCCGGGTGATCTACCTCGAGCAGGGCTGCATTCTGGCCGATATGCCGGTGGCTGGCTTTTTTGAAGACCGCCGTTTGCGTGAAAGCCATCCGGCCGCCCATTTTTTTATCAAAGGAGAGATGTCCTGAAATGCATTGAAAAACCTGTTAGCCCAAACCCTGCCAGGCAAGTGTGGCTGGCAGCCGCCGTTCTTGTGGCCGGTACGTTGGCTGTGGTGCCCGTTCAAGCGCAGCAAATCGTGATGGCATCCACCACCTCGACTGAACAATCTGGCCTGTTCACGCACTTGTTACCTGAATTCAAAAAGGCCACGGGTATCGACATCAAAGTGGTGGCTTTGGGTACTGGCCAGGCACTGGACATGGGGCGCAGGGGAGACGCAGACCTGCTGTTTGTGCACGACAAAACGGCAGAGGAAAAAATGGTCGCCGACGGCTTTGCGTTGAAACGCCTGGAGGTGATGTACAACGATTTTGTCGTGGTCG
>JANOWY010000493.1:0-3041 GCA_031418135.1 Rhodoferax sp.
GCATAACGCCCTTGGGTTCGGTGCAATTGATTCACCGCCGTAGTCACCAACCGCGCACCCGAAGCCCCCAGCGGGTGGCCCAGCGCAATGGCGCCGCCATTGGGGTTGACGCGCGGATCGTCGTCCTGCAGGCCCAAGAGGCGCAGCACGGCCAGGCCTTGGGCGGCGAAGGCTTCGTTGAGTTCGATCACGTCCATCTGGGCGATGGTCAAACCCGTGAGCGCCAACACCTTCTGGGTCGCAGGCGCGGGGCCGATGCCCATCACGCGCGGGGCCACGCCTGCGGTGGCCATGCCGACGATGCGGGCGCGGGGGGTGAGGCCATTGGCTTTGGCTGCGGCTTCGTTGGCGATGAGCATGGCGCAAGCGCCGTCGTTCACGCCGCTGGCGTTGCCGGCCGTCACGCTGCCATCGGGTTTGACCACGCCCTTGAGTTTGCCCAGGGCCTCCAGGCTGGTTTCACGCGGGTGTTCGTCTTTGCTGACGACGACCGCATCGCCCTTCTTTTGCGGGATGGTGACCGGGGTGAGTTCGGCATCAAAAAAACCGGCCTTTTGCGCGGCCACCGCTTTCATCTGCGAGGCTAGGGCCATTTTGTCTTGGTCTTCGCGGCTGATTTTGTGTTCTACCGCCACGTTTTCGGCGGTTTCAGGCATGGCGTCTACACCGTATTTGTCTTTCATCAGTTTGTTGACGAAGCGCCAGCCGATGGTGGTGTCATAAATCTGCGCGTTGCGGCTGAAGGCGCTTTCGGCCTTGCCCATCACAAATGGGGCGCGGCTCATGCTCTCGACGCCGCCGGCGATCATCAGTGTGGCCTCGCCCGCCTTGATGGCGCGCGCCGCCGTGCCCACTGCGTCCATACCCGAGCCGCACAAGCGGTTCATGGTGGTGCCGGGCACCTCCATCGGCAAACCCGCCAGCAGGCTGGCCATGCGCGCCACGTTGCGGTTGTCTTCACCGGCCTGGTTGACGCAGCCGTAAATAACGTCGGTAACCGCCAGCCAATCGACATTCGGGTTGCGGGCCATCAGGGCCTTGAGCGGGATGGCGCCCAAATCGTCAGTGCGCACGCTGGAAAGCGCGCCGCCGTAACGACCAAAAGGGGTGCGGATGGCATCGCAGATGAAGGCTTGATGGGTCATGGAAAAGGCTCCTTAAATTGAATTTTTCAGGGTATTTGGTGTTAATTTATTTAAAATATAATCATTTATGTTATATTTTTTATAACTTATAGTTCATTTATTTAGTGAACCGGAACGCCAATCATTTCTTCTAACTCTTTCAATCCAAGATTTTCAACCATGTCAATCACCTTGATGCCCTGTGGCGTGCATTCCAGCGTTGCAACATCGGAATAGATGCGCTTCACGCAGGCGATGCTGATGAGCCATCAACCAATTGATTTAAGAAGTGAGCATTTCCAACGCCAGCTCATTGGGTTTGTCGGTCAGTTTGCTCACCCCCAACATTTCAATGCCTAAAACGCGCCCATTGGCATCTGTATCCAAAAACACATTGGGCCGTACCTCGTCGCTGTCTGCAACCGTGCCGCTGGAAAGGCGAATGTAAATGGCATCAGCTTTTGAATCGTATTCAATCTTCATGGTGTGACTCCGTATTTGGCAAGCTTGCTGGTAGAAACCACGGTGATGACTGTCACCACCGCACCGTGCTCATAAATCACGCGCAACAACATGATTCTGCCATTCCGCTCTATCAGCCCTCGTGCTTCAAAACGGTCTTCGTTCGCTACAACTTTTTCACGCGGATGCAAAAGCACCTCGACAACCTCAGCCTTGCTAACACCTCGCTCAGCCATGCGTAGTAGCGCATGACTGGTAAATTCAATACGGTCGAGGTCCATTGTGCTCACTCGGAACAAAATTGCTTGCAATCAGGAGACCGGAACGCCAATCATCTTCTCAAGTTCTGGGAGACTCAGATTTTCGACTGTGTCGATCACCCGGATGCCCTGCGGTGTGCACTCCAAGGTAGCCACGTCGGAATAAATGCGCTTCACGCAGGCGATGCCGGTGAGTGGGTAAGTGCAGGTTTGCACCACCTTGCTCACCCCGGCTTTGGTGAGCAAATCCATCATCACCCAGGTCTGTTTGGCACCAATGGCCAAGTCCATCGCGCCACCCACGGCCGGGATGGAACCCGCCTCGCCTGTGCTCCAGTTAGCCAAATCGCCCGTGGTTGACACCTGGAAAGCCCCCAGCACGCAAATATCCAGATGCCCGCCGCGCATCATGGCAAAACTGTCGGCGTGGTGAAAAAACGCGCCACCTTTTTGCAGCGTGACGGGCTGTTTGCCAGCGTTGATGAGGTCGTAATCTTCCTCGCCTGCCGCCGGGGCCGGGCCCATGCCCAGAATGCCGTTTTCGCTGTGCAGCAGCACCTCCAAACCAGCTGCCATGTGGTTGGCCACCAGCGTCGGCATGCCAATGCCCAGGTTCACCGTGGCACCTTCGGGGATGTCTTGCGCGACGCGTTTGGCAAGCTCGTCTTTGCTTCTTTTTTTATAGCTAGTCATGGATATATTCTCTGAACAATTGAGCCAAAAGGCTTAGACAAGTTGAATCGCACGGTTTTTGACGGCTTCCAGGCCAATTTTGTGGGCTTGACCGCCTCTCAGGCAATCGCCTTGAACCCACCCGCCTGGGTGGCCACCCGGGCAATCTTCACCACCTGCTGCACAAAAATGCCGGGCGTCACGATGTGTTCCGGGTTCAGCTCGCCCAGTTCGGCAATATCAAACACCGTGGCCACGGTTTTTTTGCAAGCGGTGGCCATCACCGGGCCAAAGTTGCGCGCCGCCATGCGGTAGGTGAGGTTGCCCCAGCGGTCGCCACGTTCAGCCTTGATGAGCGCCAGGTCGCCATAAATCGGGTGCTCCAGCACATAGTTTTTGCCGTTGATCTGCCGCGTTTCTTTGGCTGAACCATCGGGGTTTTTGGCCAGTTCGGTGCCAAAACCGGTGGGCGTGAAAAACGCCCCAATGCCCGCCCCCGCCGCGCGGATGCGCTCAGCCAAGT
>JANOWY010000494.1:0-6495 GCA_031418135.1 Rhodoferax sp.
TTTACGACAAGGTCAACGCCTTGGGCATCGGCGCGCAAGGCTTGGGCGGCCTCACCACCGTGCTGGACGTCAAAATCAAGATGTACCCAACCCACGCCGCCAGCAAACCGGTGGCGATGATCCCCAATTGCGCTGCCACACGCCACGCCCATTTCACACTGGACGGCAGCGGCCCGGCCTACCTCACGCCACCCTCCCTGGATCTGTGGCCCAATGTCAACTGGATGCCCGACACCCAAAAAAGTAAACGGGTGGATCTGAACACCTTGACCAAGGCCGAAGTCGCAGCCTGGAAACCAGGTGATACCTTGCTCCTCAACGGCAAGATGCTAACGGGCCGGGATGCCGCCCACAAACGCATTCAGGACATGCTGTCCAAAGGTGAGAAGCTTCCGGTCGATTTCACCAACCGGGTCATTTATTACGTTGGACCGGTCGATCCTGTGCGTGACGAGGCGGTGGGCCCGGCAGGCCCCACTACGGCCACCCGCATGGACAAGTTTGTCGAGACCATGCTGAGCCAGACGGGCCTGATCAGCATGATCGGCAAAGGCGAACGCGGGCCGGTAGCCATCGAAGCCATCAAGCGGCACAAGAGCGCTTCGCTCATGGCAGTTGGCGGCGCTGCCTACCTGGTCAGCAAGGCTATCAGGTCTGCCAAGGTGGTCGGTTTTGCCGATCTGGGCATGGAAGCCATTTACGAATTTGACGTGGTGGACATGCCAGTAACTGTTGCAGTGGACTCTGGCGGCACCAGCGCCCACATCACGGGCCCGGCCGAATGGCAGCAAAAAATCGCCACGGGGCAGTTCAAGGGGATTACAGTCGCATCAGCGTGATTTTTCGAAAGGTGTTCTATGAGCCGCTTTAATGCAATCGACGAATTGGATGACCCCCGCCGCAGATGGCTGATTCGGGCACTGGCTTCAGGCTTTTTTGGCGGCGGCCTCCTTGATGCAAACGCCCAAGGCTTCAGCATCTTTGGAAGCCGTCCTGCAAAACTGCCGCCCGCCCAGTCCATTTATGGCTTGTCGGGAGATGTCACTGTCAACAACGAGAAGGCCGTGCTGTCCACCCGCATCAAGCCTGGTGACACGGTTGAGACCGGAAAAAACAGCTCCATCATCTTTGTGGTCAACACGCACTCAATGATTTTGGAGCGTGAAAGCAAATTGCTGATCGAGACACCAGAAGTCACCGCCACATCGGTGATCATTTCTGGGCTCCGGATGCTGTCAGGCAAGCTACTTTCCGTGTCCCGAAACTCGCCGATGAAGGTCAGCACCAACACCTCGACCATCGGCATTCGTGGCACTGGTTTTTATGTGGAGGCTGATCCGGAGCTCACCTACTTTTGCACTTGTTACGGCGCGACCGAGGCCCAGTCCAACACCGACCCGCTGAGCCGCGAAGCCATAGCTGCGTCACACCATGACAGGCCTATCTACATCGCCAAAGACGGACCCGAAGGTAAAAAAATTCGCAATGCTCCTTTCCTGAACCACACAGATCAGGAACTGGCTTTGATCGAAACGCTTGTCGGAAGACGCGTCCCTTTTGTTTTTGGCGGAACCAATTACAACGCCCCGCGGCGCACCTACTGATTTGGGGCTTCGCCCGTGGGCCTAGGCAGCAAAGGGTTGCCGCAAGTCTATTCCGGTGCACCGTTAAGAATCCACGAAAGTACTTTGTCGTAGTCTATGCGGCCCGCGTCCCCGGGCTGCAAGTCAGTGTTAAACCCGGTTCGACGGCCACCATTGTGATGGTTCCCCGCTGGTTTTCGCAACAGGGGGCTGGATGCCAAATCAGTGAAATTGACACGTCCCCTTAATTCAGTATAAAACCAATGATCATTCGTTGCATCATTGGGGTTGCCGGTTCCGGCGCGGTCATAACTGCTATACCAGATGGGTGGAATGACAGCCCCATTGCCGCCAGGCTGGTGGCATGTCGTGCAAACTCCACCGCCGGCCTGAAGAATCGTTTTGATATTGGCGAAACGAAGTGCCAACGGGTCATAGGACAACGCGGAATTCACTACCAGGGTCATTGACGCCGGGGCACCCACGCTGACGCCATTGCCAGCCACTAATTGCACGACGTAAGTTCCGTCTGTCACGCTTGAGAAGATGGGTGCCTCGCTGGCTGTATCGCTTAAACTGGCGCCCGTTGGCCCCGAAATAATAGACCATTGATAGGAGTTGGCATACAAACTCATGGCCGCTGAGAGGCGAACGGCTCGGGCCTTCACCACCCGGCCAGGACCCGGGTCTGCAACGGGTCTTCCAGGTTTTGCAGAACCGTCTGCATAACCCTTTCCAATCAAAAACTGGGCCATAGGGCCATTAATGGATGGCGTGCTCCAATATTTGTCATAAATAAGCTTGGCCAGGGGCATATTGCCGCGGTCAATGACGTGGGCTTTGATCCGGTCAGCGTAGCCTTCAAACTTTGTATACGCATCGAAATTGATGTCTGACTGATTACCGGTTCCACGCAGCAAATGGCAAACCCGGCACGCTTGGGCTTGGGTATCAAGGTACAAAGTGCCTTGGCCGGCAGTTTGCCAATCGGTCGGGACATATGCATCCCTGGTTGCCGTAGCAGCCAATGGCAACCCGTTGCCGCCGTACATGTCTTTCAAATGATCGGCTACCGTGCCTTGATATTCGTTAACCGTAGCCACACCCCCGCTGGCCGGCCGTAGCGTAGATCGACAGGCATCCTCCGGAAACGCAGAAGGCGCAGTCAGCGGCAATGAACAAAGCACCATTTTGTTGATTGTCTTGAGCTTGGACTCCTGAATTGCGCGGCTAAAACCCGGCAACGCAGAAAAATCAAGAGAAGAAGGCTCGAATGGATGCAACTGCGCGCCGACGTCGCCCCGGGCTTGCGAAACTGAATTCATCACTTTTGCAAACAGTTGCTTGCCGGATGAATCGGGTGGAGTCAATGGGTCTCCGCGCCCGCCATGACAACTGATGCAAATAGTCGGCATCGCCTTTCCCCCCCTACCGTCCAGATTGCCCATCATCAGCCGTGCTCCGGTCACGGGGTCAAAGGTGTAGAACTTGGCAAACTTCACGGTGCCGCCAGGGCCTGGGCTGAATTCAATTCCGTTGGTACCCAGATGCCATTGATTGGCCCCTACGATAGCCGCTTCAAGATTGAAAGGCGAGTAGGCCCCGTAACCGCCCGCCAGGTAGTTATCGACAACGAAGGCAAGACTTCCGTCTGCATTTTGACGCGCAGTCATCTTGCGCCCATAGCCTAAATCCCGCATATCACCGACGATGACGCTTTCTTCAATGGCACCACCTGTTGAACCTAGGCCGAGTCCATTTTTAGCCTTGAATTTGGCCAAGGTATCGCGTTCGTTATTCGGGTCTATGGCTTCGTAATAGGCGGTGGCATAGGCCAGCGAGCCAACCTGCAAGGACCCGTCCAATTGCCGCTGGGGATTGGGAAAGAGCAGAAACGAATCAGGGCCATTGACCGCAACAGGCGCAGGCTTTTCAGACGGATAAATGTCTCCCCCATTTGAAAAGCCGGCACCACCCCCGCACCCCAGAAGGCCAGCCAGGGTGAGACCTGCAAAAAACAGCAAAACTCTGTCTATCAGGATACTAATCATTGGGCCTTCCTAGAACCTGAGCAAATAAGTAACCGCCAGCTGATTGGTAATGTAACTATCAGGTGAAGTCACAAACGACGGACGCAGGCCTGGAGTCGATTGAACCCGTCGCCAGGAAATATCAAAGGAGTCCCTCGGGCCAAACCCGATGTTGTACCCTATCGTCGTCAAGATGGTTCGTCCGTCAAACCTGTAGCTGAACAATTGGCCACCTGGGTAAGCATCATCCTGAACAAAAACCTTCGCAACACTGACGTTTTCAAGCGATGGCCGGCCAGTAGAGACAATGTCCCCTTGGCGGAATTCGTTTGTGAAATACAGTGTTTCCCGATCACTCAGCAAATAATCAGCGTTCAGCTTTAATGCTATTTCACTGTTGTTGAATACGGCGCTGGTTCCTGACCTGCGGTTCTGGGACAGTGCACCCAACAGAGTTATGCGGTCTGTCAAGGGTTGCCGAACGGAGACACCAAACGATGTCCGGAAACCGTTGCGCAGGTCCGAGGCATATCGCTCGACCGAAGCCTTGCCGAACAGGCTGAAAGTCGGCGAATCAAATTCAGAAGACTCGCGATATTGCAATTCACCCTCAATGCCGGCGGATATCCGGCTCAGGCCGCTGAAGTTCTGAAACCGCTCGCCACCTACCGTGCCAGTCAGCAGAAAACGAGAATTTTCATTCAGCGAATAACTTTCCATTTTGCTCGCATTCACGGCGTAAACACTATCCGTGAGAACATCTGGGCCAGCCTTGGCCCGTGTGACATTGTCATCAAACGAATAGCTTGCATCGATCTGCACATCAATAGGCTTGCTCGCTTCGTCAACGTAATCCCCGATCAGGCGTGGCAGTCCCTTGGCATCCAGCAGCTTGGTCAATTTGAACTGGAGCGCATGGCTTGACTCACGCCCTGACGTTTGGCTAAGTTGATAGTCCAAACCAAGTGTCCAGCCGTCGCGCATGACGAAATCACTTCCAATGCCCACTAACAGCGCATCCCGTCCGGCACCCAATACGTTCAAGCCGTATCGCGGCCCGCCAATTTGGTCAGCATAAGAAATGAACCCCTGACGATCACTCTGAAACTCATGGCGGTATTCAGCCCTCATCCTTGGAATGGCCCAACCAAAACTGGTTTCATGGATCGATTCAGCCCGCGCGCCCAGGGTGCCTTGTAATGAAGTAGAGGTTTGATCAAAAAAGGCAAGTGCATAGCTCCCTGCACCATTTTCAATGCTGTCCAGCAATTTGTCAGCTGCGTAGTCAATCCTCGCGTAAGGTGAAAGGCTCAAGCCATTTCTTCGGTATTCGTAGCCGCCCGTCAGGGAGCCAAAAATTTGGGTTCCACGACGATTCCCAAGCGCGAAATCATTAATTGGCAGAACGAATCGTCGAGTATCAAATTCAACGTTTCCATAACCAATCATCGCATCAATATAGGTAGACGGTGTGGTCTGATACGTGCCATACAAAGACAAAGAAGTCCCTCGTCCATCATTCTGAGAGCCATCCGTACCAATATTAGTCTTGTCACGGCCAACACCCAAACCAATTCCAAGCACTAGTTTTTCGTTGATTCGGCGATCCGCTCCAACACTGATACCACTGGTTGAGAATTCGTATCCACCTGAGTTGTTCGTCGCATCCTTTTTACCGAAACTGGCAACTCCCTCCACCCATAAACTTGTAGCCTCTGGTCCCGGTAAAGTTTGGGCAGGCAATAAGCTGGCCATGTTCACAGAATTGGACGTCATCAGTGAAGTGACCGTTTCGGCAAAGGGCAAAGATTTGAGTCCTGTCCCCGTCGCAATTGCGTCCAAAGCCTGACTTTGCGAAATCACAACTGGAGGCGGACCTGATATGGACAGGGCGGCATCTCTGGCAGCTTCAAAGGGTGATACCCCAGAAACTCCCGCTGATCCATTTGGGCGTGGTCTTGCTTCTGGAGAATTGCCAATAGACTGAAGTTGAGGTGCATTGCCATTTGGGCCACCGCGTTGGTGCAGCGACTCCATTCTTCGCTGGAAATTGGAAATCTGCGCCCGGGAAAAGTTTTGTAACGTTTCCGATTGGGCACTGACGATGGCAGCGACAATCGGATCTCGCGCAGGATCAGGGCGTCCAGTCACAACAACTTTCACAACACCCGGGGTAGTGATGCCGCCACCCGCAAAGTGTCCAACAGCCGAGAATGAGTCTGCACCAAAATAGTTATTTGTTGGTGTAAATGTTGCGACGGTACCACTGACACTTACCGCCCCATGAGATGGCGTTGCCAGCACAGATATCCCTGTTGGTGAAAATCCAGGGAACATACATCCCTTGACATCAATAGTGCCGACCATGTTCAGCGGCACAGTCAAAGTGCAGGCGCCTGGCGTTGGCAAGCTAACCGTAAATGGCACACTGAGTAAGCCCACGCCAGCAGCATTGGTTACTTGCAGGGTGGTGTTCACCAGTCCAGGCACAGTAGGGGTGCCCGAAATAATTCCTGTGGTCGAGTCAACAGTCAAACCAATTGGCAAGCCCGCGTCGGGGTCAACACCGAAGCTCAAAAACGGGGGGTTCGTCGACACTATCTGAATAGGGTTGATGGCGACGCCAACTGCGAATGCGGCAAATGTCGGGCTAGTAACGATTGGGGCATTGACAGCTGCCACAGTAAACACCACCGCCTTTTGCCCGGTCAATCCTGACGAATTGGTTGCCTTCAAAGTGACGTTGAACAGCCCGCTTTGGGTGGGCGTGCCCGAGACGCTGCCATTGGCGGTACTCAGTGTCAACCCTGGGGGCAAGCTGCCTGCGGCCAGGGCGTAGCCGGTGATGGGCCCGTTGGTCGCCACGATCTGATACGGGGTCC
>JANOWY010000495.1:0-5822 GCA_031418135.1 Rhodoferax sp.
TGCGCGTTCCACATCACCCAGCCGGTGGAGCTGTACCAATGGAAACGTTCACCCCGGTTGTTGTCAGAGTAGCTGGCCCCCAAATCGTTGTGCAGGCCCTGGCCCATCAGCGCCACGATCATCGTGCCGCCGTGGCCGTGCACGATGGGTTTGGGCAAGCCGGTGGTGCCGCTCGAATAAACAATCCACAGCGGGTGGTCAAACGTCAGCCACTGGGGCTCAAAGGCCTGAACCGCTACATCATTTCGAGCGATTGTTCCTGTAAATATTGCATAATTAGCTACTAATTTTGTAGCATTCAAATCGAGCCCCAGCGCATCATGGAGCACCAGGTGCGCCACCGTGGGCAATGCGGCGCAGAGCTCGGCCACCACTGCACGCCGGTCCAGGTCTTTGCCGCCGTAGGTCACCCCGTCCACGGCGAACAGCACCTTGGGTGCAATCTGCTTGAAGCGGTCCAGCACCGCCTGCGTGCCCATGTCGGGTGCGCAAATGCTCCAGATGCCGCCAACGCTGGCCGTGGCCAGAAACCCGATCACCGCTTCGGGGATATTCGGCAGGTAGGCCGCCACGCGGTCACCCGGCTGCACACCCTGCGCCCGCAAGTGCAGTGCCATCGCCGCCACCTGCTGGCGCAGTTGCGGCCAGCTGATCTGCCGTGGCGCGGCACGGCCCAAAGACTTTTCGTCGTGGCTGATGATGGCCATGCAACCGGCCTGGTCGGCGGCATCGACGTGACGGAATATCTGCTGGACGTAGTTGACCTGCGCCCCCGGGAACCACTTGGCGTCAATCATCCGGGGCTGACCATCCATCGGATTCGGCTCCACCAACACTGCGCTGTGCGGCGTAGGCGACTGCAAGTCGTAGTAGTCCCAGATGCTTTGCCAGAACGCGGTCAGGTCGGTCACCGACCATTGCCACAAGGCGTCGTACGAGTCAAAACCCAGGCCGCGCTGGTCGCGAAGCCAGTTTTGGTAAAGGCGGATTTGGGGGACCTGTGGAGCGGTATCTTGGGCCATGCGCGGGATGATAGCCCGCACACCGGCCATCAGCGGCTGCCCCCAACCGTCAGATTCGCAACAACCTGCGCTGCAACAGAGCCTGCATGTCCCGCCTGCCATCAACAACCAGGTACACGTAAACCATGCGCCCCGTTTCGTTGTGCGCCACGCGGTAAATCACCCGATAGGGCTTGAAATACGTCTCGCGATACTCTTTGATACCCAGCGCCATCAGCTCCTTGGTCCAGGCACCGCGCTCAGGGAAGCGCGAAAGGCCGGCCAGCAACTGCTCGATGCGGTCCAGCACATGTTCGGCTTTGGCAGGGGCATCGTGCCCGGCAATGTAGTCGTACAGCTCTTCGAGGTCGAGCTGCGCGTCTTCGGTAAGCACCACCTGGTAAGTTGCCGTCATTTGCCGATGGCAGCGCGCCTGGCTCGAACGCGGGCAATCGCATCAGCGGCGGGAACCACTTTGCCCTGCTCAATCTGCCGGTTGCCAAGCGCCAGGATTTTGAGCAGGGCCAGCGCCTGCTGATCCGCCTCATAGGTGGCGATGTCTTGCATCACGGCGGCGGCCTCGCCGTTTTGGGTAATAACAAGCGTTTCGCGGTTTTCGGCCAGCTCGCGCAATACCTGGGCCGCATTTGCCTTGACGTAACTGATGGGTTTGATCTGGGTGGAGTAATGCATGGACTTAATATAGTCTTTATTCAGTCTTTATGCAAGTCAGAACAACCACGCTATACAGATCAGAACCTACACCAGCACGCTTTCAAATTGTCCTGTGACCCTATCCCGCGGCAAACGCCGACCTATTGCCACCCTACTTCAATGAAAACTCCATTGCTTTTTTCACTACCGCAAACAGCGCGCGCAATTCAATTTTATTCAACCACCAAAGTCCGCACACACCTGCGAACGGGAACCTGTCCCATGAAGCAGGGTTTGTAGGGATGTACAGTTTATTTGTACAACTGTCCAATACCGTCCCATGGACATGCCCATCCGCCCGCGCAAAACGGCCGACGCCCTGCGCCCCGACCGCAAGGCCGACATCCTGTTGGCGGCTGAGAAGCTGTTTGCGCAGCGCGGCTACCACGCCGTCACGATCCGCCAGATTGCCGAAGCGGCGGGTGTGCCGCTGGCGCTGGTGGGCTACTACTACGGCCCGAAACACGAGCTGTTCCATGCCATCTTCGAGCACTGGAGCAGCACCATTGAAGAGCGGCTGCTGGCCCTGAAGAACGTCGGCCTGGACCCCCAGGACGCGAACACCCTGCCGCGCATCATCGATGCCTTTGTGGGCCCGGTGCTGCGCTTGCGCGCCAGCAGCGAGGGCGAGTACTACGCGCTGCTGGTGGCGCGCGAGCTTTACCATTTGCAGGACGAAACCGACCGGGTGATGCGCACCTACTTTGACCCGCTGGCCATGGCCTTTATCGATGCGCTGCAACTGGCCCTGCCCCAGGCCACCCGCGCCCAGGTGGCCTGGGTTTACCAGTTTGCGCTGGGCGCCTTGCTGCACCACATCAGCGACACGCGGGTGGAGCGCCTCTCCAAGGGCGAAAGCAAACAAGGCGACCCGGCCGCCGCCGTGCTGCTGGCCCATTTCATTGTGGGCGGCATCCGCGCCGCCCTGGTGCCGGGGCCTGTACCTGTATCTTTGCCTGTACCTTTGCCTTTTGCTTCCCGCCCCGAATCTGCCCCTTCCTCACCCAAACTTTCAACCCACCGGAGACCCAAACCATGAACCCTTCAGCCCCAAAACACCCAACCACACGCCCCACTACCCGCCCCACTACCCGCCCCACATCCCGCCGCACAGCCCTTGCCACGCTGGCTGCCGCCACCACCGCACTGGCGCTGCCAGCGCTGGGCCAGACTGCGGCACAGCCCACCAAGGTGGTGTTTGGCTACACGGCCGTGGGCGATTATTTGTCGGTGTTTGCGGCTGTGGAGCAAGGCTACTTTGCCAAACGCAAGCTGGAGGTGGAGCCCAAGTTCATTCCGCTGAACTCCACCATTCCGGCGGCCATCCAGTCGGGTTCATTGCAGATCGGCGGCCCCACGCCGTCGGTGTTCCTGCAATCGGTCGATGGCGGGCTGGATCAGGTCATCTTGGCCGGTGGTGGCGTGCTCTCCAAGACCTACACCGAAATCGGGGTTGCGGCGCGGGCCGGTTCGGGCATCCTCACGGCGCAGGATTTTGTCGGCAAAAAAGTTGGTGTGCCGGGCCTGGGCGCGCTGCTGCATGTCACCTTCCGCCAGTGGCTCAAGGTCAACGGCGTGGACTGGAAAAAAGTCAACTTCATCGAAACGCCGTTCCCGCAGCATGCCGACCTGATCCGCAGCGGCTCCATTGATGCGGTCGTCACCGGCGGGCCTTTCATGGCGCGCATTGTGGACAGCGGCACCGGTTATGTCGCCTCGTATTACTCCACCTTTTTGGGTGACGGGCAGCCCACCATCGTGCACGTGGCCACGCGTGAGTGGGTCAAGGCCAACCCGGCGGCGGCCAAGGCGTTTGCCCAAGGCGTGATTGAAGGTGCCGCGTTCGTGACCAACCCCAAGAACGACACGGTGGTACGCGAGTACATCGTCAAGTATTTGAAGGTGCCAGCACCGGCTGCGGCCAAGATGCAGATTTCGCCCCCCGGCCCGGTGGTGACCGAGAAGCAACTGAACTGGTGGGTAGGCCTGATGAAGGAGCAGGACATGCTCAAAACCACGCTCAATGTCTCTCAATTGCTGGTCAAGTAAGGCCTTAGGCTTGCCGATGAATGCTATTATTTAGATAGCTAACTGTGCAATTATTACCTGAACAAATGGCCTTATTTATTGTGAGCCCCTCGCCCTATGGCCGCTGAACTGCTTGCTTTCGAATCGCTGGGTGTGCACCTGGGCGGGCGCGAGATCCTTTCGCCCACCTCGTTCACGGTGTCGCGCGGCGAGTTCGTCTGCATCATCGGCCCTTCGGGCTGTGGCAAGACCACGCTGTTGCGCGCGGCGGCCGGTTTTGTGGCGCCCAGCAGCGGCTGTGTGCGGCGCAATGGCGAGGTGGTCACACGGCCTTCGCGCGAAGTGGCCTTTGTGTTCCAGGACTATGGCCGTGCGCTGCTGCCCTGGCGCACGGTGGCCAACAACGTGAGCCTGGCGCTGGAGGCAGCGGGTGTACCTAAAACGGAACGTGCAGATCGCATCCAAAAAGTGTTGCAAACCGTGGGTTTGACGGCCCACGCCGACAAGTTCCCCATCCAGCTCTCGGGCGGCATGCAGCAGCGGGTGCAGATTGCCCGCTGCCTGGCCCAGCAGCCCGACGTGATCATGATGGACGAGCCCTTTGGCGCGCTCGACGCAATGACGCGCGAAAGCCTGCAAGACGAAGTCTCGCGCCTGGTGCGCGAACAGGGCCTCACCGTGCTGTTTGTCACCCATGATCTGGAGGAAGCCATTTACCTGAGCGACCGGGTGATCGCCCTGCGCACCGGCCCCACGGCCGACAAGCCCAGCCTGGCGGCCATGGTGGAGGTGAAGATTCCGCGCCCACGCAACCAGCTGCTCACCAAAGAGAACCCCGAATTCCTGCGGCTGCGGCGCGAGTTGTATGGCTTCCTGGGGCATCATTGATGAGCCTGCCCATAAATCCAATTTTCGGGCGCATTGCGGCGTTGAAAATCCTCGCCATACAGGTGTATGTCTGCGGTTTTCGCCTTGCACTGCATCCCGAGAATTGAATTTCTAGGCAGGCT
Organism: Rhodoferax sp.; assembly: GCA_031418135.1. Taxonomy (GTDB): domain Bacteria; phylum Pseudomonadota; class Gammaproteobacteria; order Burkholderiales; family Burkholderiaceae_C; genus JANYCG01. The sequence continues at coordinate 4,754 of JANOWY010000495.1, forward strand.
CAGAAACAACTTTTAAGATGCTGCGCTTTATTCGTCCTTTCGCATTGCCCGTGCTGGCGCTTGCAGCACTGGAGTGGTGGACCCGCACCGTAGGCAAAGACAGCGATGCGCTCGCGCCGCCCAGCGCGGCTTTAATGGCTTTCTGGAAGGCGCTGCTCTCTACCGGCGAGGGCTCGATCCTGCAAGCTACCGGCTTCACGCTGGCGTGTGCGGGTGCGGGCCTGTTGATCGGCACCCTGCTGGGGCTGCTACTGGGCATCACCATGGGGCTGTCGCGCCGTGCCGCGCAGACCGGGTTTTTGACGGTGGAGGTGCTGCGGCCGATTCCCTCGGTGGCGCTGATCCCGCTGGCCATGCTGGTGTTTGGTTTTGGCTTTCGCCTGGAGATCAGCGTGGTGGCCTTTGCCACCTTTTGGCCGCTGATGATCCTCACCCAGGCGGCCGTGCAGCAGGTCGAGCCCAGCCTGCTGGAGGTGTCTCGCGCGCTGGGCCTTAGCCCGCTGGCCCGGGTAGGCAAGATCATCCTGCCGGCTATCGTGCCGCGCCTGTTTGTGGCGCTGCGCCTGGGTGTGGCGATTGCGCTGGTGGTGGCCGTCACGGTGGAGATCGCTGCCAACCCCAGCGGCATGGGTTACGCGCTGATCGTCTCGCAGATCAGCATGGAACCGGCGCTGATGCTGGCCTGGCTGTTCTGGATCGGTGTGGTCGGTTACGTCATCAACGCCGCCGCGTTGGCGCTTCAGCAATATGTGGCGGTGAAAATGGGCGAGACGCTGCCCGCGGGGGGCCGGCCGTGAAGCCCCGCGCCATGCTGGAATCGGCAGGCCTGTTGGTGCTGATCGTGGCGCTGTGGTGGCTGGCCAGCCACCTGCAATGGGTCAGCAAGGTGTTTTTGCCCACGCCCGAGGCGGCTGCGGCCTCGCTGGTCGAAGGGCTCTCGGGCGGCGAGTTGGCGGGCTTCACCGGTGCCACGGTATCCCGCATGGTGATGGGTTGGCTGCTGGCCTCGGTGCTGGGCGTGGGCCTGGGCGCGCTGATCGGCTCTTCAGCCACCGCACGCGCCTGGATC
>JANOWY010000496.1:0-4125 GCA_031418135.1 Rhodoferax sp.
TTCATCTCAGTCGATCCGATTTTTGGAATGATTTTTGACGTTTGAACATACCCTTGCGGTAGAACGGGAACAACTGCAAATAGGCGCGCACCTTGAGCCAGCGGCCATACAAACCCATGGGCTCGAACAACACAAAAGCCACCAGCACAACGCCATAAACCAGCCCCTGCAAACCGGGTGCCTGGCCGATCGCGGCGGGCAAGTAATCTTTCAGCAAGGCGATGACTTGCGGCATGGTGATCAGGAAAATGGCCCCCAAAAATGCGCCATGCACAGAACCCAGGCCGCCAATCACGATCATCAGTAACAGGTCAATCGATTGCAGGATGTTGAACTGCTCTGGCGAGATGAATTGCAGTTTGTGCGCGTACAACGCGCCTGCTACACCCGCCAGCGCGGCCGAAATGGCGAACGACAAGGTTTTGTAATACGAGAGCTGGATGCCCATGCTTTGTGCCGATATTTCCGAATCGCGGATGGCCACAAAGGCACGGCCCGTGGGGGAGCGCAGCAGGTTCAAGATGGCCAGGGTGGCGATGATGCTGATGACCAGGCACAGAAAATAGAACTCGTTGCCGGTTTCGATCTTCCAGCCAAAAATGTCGGGTGCCTTGATGTGTTTGCCGGCATTGCCACCGGTGACGGATTCCCACCGGGCCAATACCTCTTCCACAATGAAGCCAAAAGACAAAGTGGCCATGCCCAGGTAAATGCCCTTGACACGCAGCGCAGGCAACCCAACCACAAAACCGACCGCTGCCGACAAACCTGCTGCGCCGACCAGGGCAATCGGAAACGGCACACCCGCATTGGTGAGCACCGCCTGGGTGTAGGCTCCGACACCCAAAAATGCCGCGTGACCCAACGAAAACAAACCGGTAAAACCGGCCAGCAGCATGAGGCCCAGGCCGGCAATGGCATAGATCATCACAAAGGTGAGCTGCGCCAACCAGTATTCGGCGACGATCCAGGGCGCTGCCAGCAGCAGCAGCAGCAAGGCGCTGTACCAAAACACGTGCCCTTCGTGTTTGGCTAGCTTGATGTCTTGCGCGTAATCTGTCTTGAAAATAAACCGCATTTAGACTTTTTTCCTGAGATTCTCGCCAAACAAACCGTTGGGTTTAACCATCAGCATGATCAGCACCATGATGTAGGCGGCGGTGTCTTTGAAGCCATCAGGCAAGTAAAAGCCCGACAGCGATTCAACAATGCCGATGATGAGGCCCCCGACGATGGCGCCCGGCAAACTGCCAAAGCCGCCCACCACGGCAGCCGGAAAAGCCTTGAGCCCGATGAAGCCCATGTTGGCGTGAACAAACGTGATGGGTGCAAGCAGCAGCCCGGCCACAGCCGCCACCGCCGCCGCCAGCCCCCAGGCAATGCCATTGAGCGCCTTAACCGGAATGCCCATGTAATACGCCGCCAGCTGGTTTTGGGATGACGCTTGCATCGCCACACCCAATTTGCTGTATTTGAAAAGCGCAAACAGCAAAACGCACAACACCGCTGTGGCGGCAATGACTACCATTTGCTCAACGTTCAGCACCAAGCCGCCCACTTTCCAGATCTGGTCTTTGTAGGGAACTGGCAGGGTGTGGGTTTCAGTGCCGATGTTGGGGATCATGGTGATCAGCCCGCGCGCAATGTAACCAATGCCAATGGTGAGCATGACGATTGAAAACGCCGGCTGCCCCAAAATGGGTCGAATAACCACACGTTCCAGCAACACGCCAAACAAGGCCATGGCCACGACGGAACTTAAAACCGCCAGCCAAAACGGGAAACCCAGCAGGGTCATGCCGGCCAAGCCACCAAAGGCCCCCAGCATCATGAGTTCACCCTGCGCGAATGTGACGGTCTCGGTGGCTTTGTAAATCAGCACGAAGCCCAGGGCGATGAGGCCGTAGATGCAACCCTGCGAAATGCCGCTGATGACCAACTGTAAAAACTGCACTCTGACTCCTGTTTTTCAGATGCCCGTTTATAGCGTGATGTGCCGAAATTTTTGATAGGGTTGTTCCCAGTGGTTGGCATATTGGTGACTCGGTTTAAGCTAGGGCATGAACCCATCTGTCTCAACTTCAAAAATAGGCGCAGTCACCATCGTCGCGCTGAACCGTCCGGCGGTGCGCAATGCGGTGGATGCCGACACAGCGAAGCGCTTGCATGAAGCGTTTCTGGCGTTTGACGCCGACCCCCAGTCCCTGGTCGCTGTTTTTCACGGCGCCCATGGGCATTTTTGTGCGGGTTGGGATTTGCAGGCGGGCGCCAAGCTGACCGAGGCTGACCCTGCCAATGGATCAACGCCGTTGGCACACCTGGACTTTGAGCCCGACGCGCCTAACCCCTTGGGGCCCATGGGCCCCTCGCGCCTGCTGCTCTCCAAACCGGTGATTGCCGCGGTCAGCGGCGCGGCGGTGGCCGGTGGCATGGAGTTGGCATTGTGGTGCGATATGCGCGTGATGGAAGAAGACGCCTATTTCGGCGTGTACTGCCGCCGTTTCGGCGTTCCGCTCATCGATGGCGGTACGGTGCGCCTGCCCCGGCTGATCGGCATGGGGCACGCGATGGACCTGATCCTCACAGGCCGCAAAGTCGAAGCGGTCGAAGCGTTGCAAATGGGTTTGTGCAACCGCGTGGTGCCCACCGGCCAGGCCTTGCAGGCGGCCCTGGAGTTGGCCGCGCAGTTATGCCGCTTCCCGCAAAAAACGATGTTGGCCGACCGGATGAGTGCCTACGCCCAGTCCAGCCTGGATTTGCCGGATGCCCTGCACCAGGAATGGGAACGCGGCAAAGCCTGCTTGGCCGACGGCATTGCGGGGGCCGGGCGGTTTTCAGCAGGGGAAGGGCGACACGGCAAGTTTGGCTAGGATTTTTAATACGCCATCAAATGCGACCCATTCGGGTTCGGAAGCGGACGCGGCTGCCCGTGTTCATCAATCGCCACATAGGTCAGTGATGCCTGGGTAACCTTGACATATTTGCGCTGCGAGCGGATGCGTTCGGCGTACACCTCGACCTGGATGGTGATGGACGTGCGGCCGATCCGCTCAACCCCCGCAAAAAATGACAACAAATCACCCACCCGCACCGGCTGCTTGAAGATGAACTCATTCACCGCCACGGTTGCCATGCGCCCCTGGGTGTAACGCGCGGGCACGACCGACCCGGCCAAGTCCACCTGCGCCATGACCCAGCCGCCAAAGATGTCACCGTTGGCGTTGCAGTCGCCTGGCATGGGAATCACCTTGAGCACCAGTTCTTTGTCAGTCGGCAGCTGGACATCCGCAGAATCGGCCCGCGCGCCGGAGCTGGCTGAGGCCTCGGCGCCCGCGCGGCGGTCAGTTTGACCGGGGTCAGCACTTGCATTTGTAGACATCGTCACAATCCTCTCTAGATACACAACACAAGCGATTCTGCATCATGCGCCAATTTGGAGAGGCTGCCGCCAAGGCACCGTCAACGACAGCACCGGTGGCCACCCCGGCGCAAAGCTCAGACTGGGCCACCTTGAGCCGCCTGTTCCCCTACCTTTGGGAATACAAGTGGCGCGTGATCGCGGCGCTGGCCTTTATGGTGGGTGCCAAGCTGGCCAATGTCAGTGTGCCCCTGTTGCTCAAAAACCTGGTCGATTCCATGAGCCCCAACGGAGGGCTGGTGAATGGCCCGGTGGATGTCAAAACCCTGGTGGTGGTGCCCATCGCCCTGCTGATCGGTTATGGCGCTTTGCGGCTGTGCACCTCATTGTTCACCGAGCTGCGGGAGCTGGTGTTTGCCAAAGCCACCGAAGGCGCGGCGCGTTCCATATCCTTGCAGGTGTTCAGGCATCTGCATGCCATGAGCCTGCGTTTCCACCTGGAGCGGCAAACCGGCGGCATGACCCGCGACATTGAACGCGGCACCCGGGGTGTGCATTCGCTCATCAGTTATTCGCTGTACAGCATCATCCCCACGCTGATCGAAGTCACCTTGGTGCTGACCCTGCTGGCCGTGAAGTTTGACGTGTGGTTTGCCATCATCACCATTGTGGCGCTGGTGTTTTACATCACTTTCACCGTGTCGGTAACCGAGTGGCGAACACAGTTCAGGAAGAAAATGAACGAGCTGGATTCGCATGCCCATACC
>JANOWY010000497.1:0-2298 GCA_031418135.1 Rhodoferax sp.
AAAAACGCGGTTTCGTCCCAGTCCCAGAGTTGCAGCAAGGTGGCATGGCCGACCGCCGGCCGGGTGTCGAAGTCGGGCAGCGGGCTGCGCTGCGCAAACTTGTTCCAGGGGCAAACCAGCTGGCAATCGTCACAGCCATAAATGCGGTTGCCGATGAGTGGGCGCAGCTCCAGCGGAATGCTGCCGTGGTGTTCGATCGTCAGGTACGAAATGCAAAGGCGCGCGTCGACCAGGCCGGGCGACAAAATGGCCTGGGTGGGGCAAATATCGATGCAGGCGGTGCAACTGCCGCAATGGTTGGTTTCCGGTTCCGTGGGCGGCAACGCGAAGTCCACATAAATTTCACCCAGGAAAAACATCGAACCCGCCTCACGGTTCAACACCAGGCTGTGTTTGCCGCGCCAGCCTTGCCCGCTGCGGGTGGCCAGTTCGGCTTCCAGCACGGGGGCTGAATCGGTGAACACGCGATGCCCAAACGGGCCGATGCCGGCAGCGATGCGTTCACACAGTTTTTGCAAGCGGTTGCGCAGCACCTTGTGGTAATCGCGGCCCCGGGCGTAGAGCGAAATGATGCCTTCCTGCGGGTGACTGAGACGGTTCAATTCGACGGATTGCCAGCCTTCAGGCGTGGTCGCCGGCAGGTAGTTCATGCGCACGGTGATCACGCTCAATGTGCCCGGCACCAACTCGGCCGGGCGGGCGCGTTTGAGGCCGTGTGCTGCCATGTAGGCCATCTCGCCATGAAAGCCACGGGCCAACCAATCGAGCAAGGGTGCCTCGGCAGAAGATAAATCGACACCCGTCGCGCCAATTTGAGAAAATCCGAGTTCCCGGGCCCAGGCCTGTATCTGGACAAACAGTGAAGCGTGATCGAATTGGGACATAACGAGCCAAGTATTGTAGGAACGCCCGCGGTTCAACTGACCTGGCCGAATGAGGCCGCGACCCAGGCTTTTGCCCAGCGTTTGGCGGCGCACCCGGCGCTGCGCCATGCTTTTGTGGAATTGCGGGGTAACCTGGGTGCTGGCAAAACCACGCTGGTGCGTCATCTGCTGCGGGCGCTGGGTGTGCAGGGGCGCATCAAAAGCCCGACCTACGCGGTGGTGGAGCCCTACACCTTGGCGCTGTCTGAGCAGGTTTTCCCTTTGCCAGCCGAGGCATTCTCATCGCAGTCCAATAGTGACTTCAACATCTGGCATTTCGATTTCTACCGTTTCAGTGACCCGCGCGAATGGACCGATGCCGGCTTTCGCGACACTTTTGCCAGCCCCGGCCTGAAGTTGGCCGAGTGGCCGCAAAACGCGGGCGGGCAATTGCCGCTGGCAGATCTGGTGATTGCGTTGACAACGCTGAATAACGAATCACGCGCGGTGACGGTCACTGCCCCCACGAAGCTTGGGCAACTACTGCTGGCGGCCATCCGCCCATGATGTTTTTGCCTGCCATGAAGCGGCGCGCCGTGCTTGCGGGTGCGCAGGCCGGTAGCCTGGTTTTGCTTCTGGGGCGCGCCCACATCGCCTGGGGTGCCAGCATTTTGGCGGTGCGGATTTGGCCCGCGCCCGACTACTCACGCGTCACGATTGAATCCGACAGTCTGTTGACGGCCAAATCCCAGTTTGTGCCCACGCCACCGCGTTTGGCGGTCGATATCGAAGGCATCGAACTCAACCCGGCACTCAAAGAACTGGTGGCCAAGGTGCAGAGTGACGACCCCAATATTGCGGGCATCCGGGTGGGCCAGTTTGCACCGGGCATCGTGCGCCTGGTCATCGACCTCAAGCTGCCGATTGCGCCGCAGGTGTTCACCTTGCCGCCGGTTGCCGCCTACCGGCATCGGCTGGTACTGGATTTGTACCCCGCGCAGGCGGCAGACCCCCTGGCCGCGCTGATTGCCGATCGGCTCAAAGAAAAACAATTGGCCGAAGGTGCACGGCAAGCGGCCAGCCAGGGCATTGCCGCAGCGCCAGGCCCATCAGGCGCATCAGGGCCAGCAATGACAACCGCCAAGCCGACTGCAAGCACGGCCACGGGCAGCACACCAGCCGCCGATCCGCTGGGCGACCTGATTGCGCAATCGACCCAAAAGCCAGCCAACGCAGGCGCAAACGGGCGGCCTGCTTCGACGCCCGGCATGGTTCAGCCCGGCGCATCGCCTGTGCCGTCATCTGCCGCCGCGCCGCAAAACGCTATAAAAAAAGAAGCTGACAGTGCAATTTCTACGTCAACAAACGGCACGAATGGTTCAACACTTTCAAAAACAGACCCGCCAGCCGACCCGAAAACCGACCGCCTGATCAT
>JANOWY010000498.1:0-1844 GCA_031418135.1 Rhodoferax sp.
TCACCGATTTTGCTCAGGTTGATTTCAACAATGACGTGGTGTTTGTCTGGAATGGCACGACCAGCGGTGTCAAGGTACCCAACGGCGACTGGATTCCGGCTGATCGCGCAGGGCTCACACTTTGTGATGCCACCTCGGCCGTGTTCGCCATGGACATGCCCTGGGAAAAGCTCGATGTGGTCACCTATTCGTGGCAAAAAGTGCTGGGCGGCGAGGGCGGCCACGGCATGCTGATTTTGTCGCCCCGCGCGGTGGCACGTATCGAGGCCTACAGCCCGGCGTGGCCGCTGCCCAAGGTGTTCCGCATGAAATCCGGCGGCAAACTCAATGAAGGCTTGTTCAAGGGCGAAACCATCAACACGCCTTCGATGTTGTGTGTGTCGGATTACCTGGATGCCTTGCAGTGGGCCGACGGTTTGGGTGGCGTTCATGGGGCTGGAGGCACCATCGCCCGCAGTGAAGCCAACCTGAAAGTGATTGAGGATTTTGTCGCCGCGAATGACTGGATTTCCTTCCTGGCCCAATCCAAAGCCACCCGCTCCAACACCAGCGTGTGCCTGTCGCTGAAGGCCACGCCTGAACAGGTCAAGGCCATGACCAAGCTGCTGGAAACCGAAAAAGTGGCCTATGACATCGGCTCTTACAAAGACGCGCCGGCAGGCCTGCGCATTTGGTGCGGTGCCACGGTGGAGCAGGCCGATTTGCAGGCGCTGATGCCCTGGCTGAAATGGGCCTATCAGCAGGTCACCCAGCCAGTTGCGCATGTAGCTTAAGAAAAACCGGCACTATTGTTCAAGTGGCAAATCAATAGTTTGCTATTAAAAATATAACATGTACAAAATCAAGACCTACAACCAAATCTCGCTCAAAGGGTTGGAGCGCTTTCCGCGCAAGAGTTACGAAGTGGGGAGCGACATTGGCAGCCCCGATGCCTTTTTGCTGCGCAGCCAAAAACTGCAGGGGGTGGACGTGCCAGCTTCTTTGCTGGCTGCGGCCCGCGCCGGTGCAGGTACCAACAACGTGCCGATTGCCGATTACAGCAAACGCGGTGTGGTGGTGTTCAACACACCGGGCGCCAACGCCAATGCGGTGAAAGAGCTGGTGATGGCCGGCATGTTGTTGGCGACGCGTGGCATCTTGCCAGGCATGGCGTATGTCAACTCACTCACGCAAATGACCGACGCCGCCGAGATGGCTGCCTTGCTCGAAAAAGAAAAATCGCGTTTTGCCGGGGGTGAAATCAAAGGCAAAACGCTGGGCATTGTGGGCTTGGGCGCAATAGGCTCGATGGTGGCTGACATGGGGTTGGCCATGGGCATGAAGGTGGTCGGGTTCGACCCGGCCTTGTCGATTGATGCCGCCTGGCGGCTCTCGAACGAAGTGCAGCGCGCTGAAAATTTGCAGGCCTTGCTGGCCCGGGCAGACTACGTGAGTTTGCATGTTCCTGCCATGGAGGCCACCCACCACATGATCAACGAGCAGGCTTTGGCCGCGATGAAACCAGGCGCGGTGTTGCTCAATTTCGCCCGTGAAAGCATTGTGGATTCGGCTCCGGTATTGAAGGCGCTGGCGTCTCAAAAACTGGGCCATTACGTTTGCGATTTTCCCGAACCTGCCATGCTCGGAAAACCCGGCATCATCGCCATGCCGCACATTGGCGCCAGCACCGAAGAATCAGAAGAAAACTGTGCCGTCATGGCCGCCGACCAATTGATGGATTACCTGGAAAACGGCAACATCCGCAATTCGGTGAATTTTCCGTCCATCAGTATGGGGCGCGCAGCGGGCGCGACCCGGATCACTTTCTCCAATGACAACGTTTCCGGTGTGTTGGGCCATGTGCT